>VGSZ01000060.1 GCA_016874845.1 Deltaproteobacteria bacterium | reverse complement strand
AGCCCGGCGGTCCGTCGGGCGGGCGCGCGTGAGCGCCGTCGGGCCCGCCACAGGCGCGGTCGCCGACAGCGACGACGCGTCCTTCGCGCGCGTCTTCGATGGGGCCGGCGCGCTCATGCGGCGCGCGGGGCAGGTGGCGGGCGCGGTCGTGCGCGGCCGCTGCGACGCTCGCGAGACGTTGCGTCTGGTGCACGACGCGCTGGTGGATGCGTCGTGGACGGCGCTCGTCGGGGCGGTGTTGATCGGCGGGATCGTGGGGCTGCAGGGGCTCGGATATCTCACGCGCTACTTCGCCACCGAGGTGTTCGGCTGGGCGGCGGCGCTGTCGGCGTTTCGCGACGTCGGCCCGCTGCTGCTGGCCTTCGCGCTGGCGGCGCGGGTGGGGACGAAGAACGCCGCGCAGGTGGCGACGCTGGCCGCGCGCGAGCGCATCGACGCGCTGTGCGCGCTGGGGCTCGACCCCCACGCCGTCGTCACGGCGCCGCGGGTCGTGGCCGTCGTCCTCGCCGCGCTGCTGCTCTACCCGCTGTCGGCCCTTGTCATCCTGCTGGTGGCGTTCGTGTTCGCCGGCGTGCTCGGCGGCCAGAGCCTCGCCGCCAGCGCGTGGTCGGTGACGACGTACGTGCAGCCGGCGGTGCTGTGGGAGGGGCTGCTACGGCTGGCGGCCTTCGCGGCGATCATCGGGCTGTGCACGACGCACGCCGGGCTGTCGTTGTGGCAGCGGGGTGACGCGTCGGCGGCGGCGATCGGCGGCGCCGTCTACCGCGGCAGCGTGCTGTCGCTGACCGGCATCGTGGTCGTCAACCTCGTCGCGTCCTGGTTCGGGAGCGCCGGATGAGCGCGCGGCCACCGACGCCTCCTGCCTCGACGCTCGCGACGACGACAGGCAGCCTCGCGCGTCTCGTCGAGGAGGCGCGCCACGTACCGATGCGCGCGGTGGTGCGACGGCTCGACGAGGTCGTCTGGGGCTCGCTGGTGCTCGTCGTCGCCGCCGCGGGCTGCGTCGGCGCAGCGATGGCCGACCAGGCGGGGCGGCAGGCCATGCGCCTGATCGGCGACCAGAGCTTCATCGGCCTCGAGTACCCGGTGCTCGGCGTGCAGGAATTCTGTCCCCTCGTCACGGCGCTTGTGCTGGCGCAGCGCGTGGGCGCGGGCTTCGCCGCCGAGCTGGCGAGCCTCGTCGTCGACGGAACGCTGGACGCGCTGCGGCTGTTCCACGCCCGACCGACAGCGCGTCGCATCGCGCCGATGGCGCTGGCGCTGCCCCCCGGCAGCGTCGTGCTCGGCGTCATCGCCGTCGTCGTCTGGGAGCTGGCGGGCATCGTCGCGATGTTCGCGCGATCGCAGGTGAACCCGTTCACGTTCTTCCACCCTGAGGCGGTGTCCAAGCCGATGCTCGTCGAGCTCGTCGGCAAGTGCGCGCTGTTCGGCGCGTGCGTCTTTGTCGGCGCCACGACGGCGGCGCTGCGCGCCCGCAACCACGGTGACGTCGGCCGCGCCACCACCGACGCCGTCGTGGTCGGCACGCTCTTGTGCCTGCTGGTCAACGTCGTCGTCGACGTCGCGTGGCTCGTCGCGTGAATCGGCCGGCGCTGTCCCTTGCGCACGTGACCGTCACCCTCGGCGGTCGCGACGTCGTGCGCGACGCGTCGGTGGACTTCGCCCGCGGCACCGCCACCGTCGTCGTCGGCCGCTCGGGGGCGGGCAAGAGCGTGCTCTTGAAGGCCGCCGCCGGCCTGCTGCCGCGCAGCGCCGGGCGCGTCGTCGTGCACGCGCCGCCGCTGGTGTTCGTGCACCAGGACCCGGCGCTGCTCGACGACCGCAGCGTGCTCGACAACGTGCTGCTGCCCGCTGCCGTCGCCGGCGTAGACGACCGGGAGGCGCTGCGCCGCGCCGCGGCGGCGCTGCTCGGGCGGCTCGGCCTGCACGCCGTGGCGGCGCTGCGGCCGGCGCGGCTGTCGCCGTCACAGGCGCGCCGCGCGGCGCTGGCCCGCGCGCTGCTCCTGCGCCCCGGCGTGCTGATCGTCGACGAGCCGACCACCGGCCTCGACCCCGACAGCGCCGCCGACGTGGACGCCGCGCTGCTCGACGTCGTCGACGCCGACCGCGCCGTCGTCGTCGTCACCCACCACCCGCGCACGCTGGCCTGCCTGCGGGCCCTGCCCGACGCGTCGGTGGTCGTCGTCGACCAGGGGCGCGTTCTCCCTGCGGGCGAGCCCGCCGCCGCCGCCGGAGCCACGGCATGACCGAGCAGCCCCCGCCGTCCGCCGGAGCCGGAGCGCCGCCGCCGTCGTCGTCGTCAGACCAGGCCAGCGAGCGGCCGCGGGAGCAGCCGCTGCTGCTGCAGCCGCTGGCCGACGAGGTGACGGATCGACGCCGCGCGGTGCGCACCGGCGTCGTCGCCCTCGTCGCCATCGCCGTCTTCGTCGCCGCGCTCGTCGTCACCGGGCCGCTGTCGGTGCTGCGCGGGCCGCGGCTGCGCGTCGACTTCGCCTTCTGCGGCCCGGTCAAGCCCGGCGCGTCGGTGCGCCTCGCCGGCGTCGTCGTCGGCGTCGTCGAGCGGGTCGAGCTGCTCGCCGGCCGCGACCCCGAGGCCGGCCCCGACGCGATGGTGCGGGTGCACGCCCGCCTGCAGGAGGAGGTCGCGCCGCTGCTGACCCGCGACACACGCTTCTATGTCACGACCCTCGGCGTGCTCGGCGAGCACTACCTCGACGTCGCCCCGGCGACAGGACACGCAGCGCGCGACGGGGCGCGGCTCGAGGACGGCGCCCGCGTCGACGGCGTGACGCTGGCCCGCGCCGACCTGCTCCTGCCGCGGGCGAGCGCGCTGCTCGACCGCGCCGACGCGCTCCTGCCTGGGTCCCCCGAGTTGCAGGGGCTGCTGTCGACGACGACGTCGCTGCTGTCGGCGCTCGACGCGCTCCTGCGTGACGACGACCGGCGCGCCGCGCTGCAGGGCGACGTCGACGCCGTACGCGGGCTGGTGGCCGACCTGCGTGCGCTGGTGCGGGGCGCGGCGCGCGGCGTCGGCGACGGCGCGGCGCTGCGGGCCAGCCTCGAGGCGCTCCCGCCGGTGCTCGACAAGACCGCCCGCCTCGAGGACGGGCTCTTGCAGGCCGAGCTGCAGGGCTTCGTGCAGGACACCCGCGCGCTGCTCGTGCGGGCCCGCCCCCTCGTCGACGGCCTCGCCGCCGGGCCCGCCGCCGACGCGGCGAAGCAGCAGCGTGTGGTCGATGAGCTGCAGACCACGCTGCGCTCGCTCGACGGCGCCGCGAGGCGCGCCGAGCGCCTGCTCGGCACCGTCGAGGCGAAGCAGGGCGCCGCGGGCCGGCTCTTCTACGACGAGGCCTTCGCCGACGACGTGAAGAGCGTCGTGAAGGCGGTGCGCGAGGATCCGGTGAAATTCCTGCTGCGCTGACCGGTGGCCGACGATGACGGCGCGGCGCGGACCTCAGCGCGCGGGGTGGGCCAGGGACTGCACGACGCTCCACTGCGCCGCGAGCTCCTGCGGGTCGATGCCCACGCGGACGAGGCCAGCGACGCAGTCGTCGCACACGTGGCCGGCTTGCAGCTGCACCGCGATCTCGCCCTTGTCGCCGCAGAAGTCGAAGAAGCAGCCGCGCCCCTCGCGGTGCAGGAATTCCCGGGCATCGAAGCGCTCGCTCCGGGTCCGCAGCGACTGCAGGAGCAGCTCGTAGGCGACGAAGGCGACGAGCGGCAGGCCCGTCAGCTCGGCGAAGCCGGCGGTGGAGACGACGGCGACGCGCTCCTGCGGGTGCCAGTGCGAGAACCACGCGTCGTCGAGCTCCTGTGCCACGAACAGCACCGTCGCCGCCGGCTCGCCCACGCGCAGGTCGCGCCGCAGGCGCTGCTCGCGATCGGGCGACAGCGGCGTCGGCCACGCCTCGATGCCACGCGGACCGCCGTGCAACAGCGGCGCCGCCGCGGCGACGCCGGCGAGCGCGCGGCACGCCTCGTCGACAACGAGGAGCAGGCTGCGGCTGCCCGCGCGGGGGTGCAGGCCCTTCGCCATCGCCGCCGCCGCCGCCCGCGCGCGTCGGGCGGCCTCGTCCTGCGCGGCGAGGTCCTCGAGCATCCGCCGTTTCTGCGAGCTGTACGAGCGGATGTAGTCCTCCTTGCGGCTGCGCGACGGCATCGGCCGCGTCAGGCGACGGCGATCGTCAGCGAGCTTGTCGCGCAGCGCGACGACGGCGGCGTCATCGCACCCGAGCTGCCGCAGCCGCGCCGAGGCCGCGTCGACCACGGCGTCGGCCGCCGCGAAGTCGCCCTCGTGGTTGCGGGCGAGGGCGGTGCTGCGCGCCAGCGCGTCCTCGAGCTCGGCGACGAGCACCGCGACGTCGCTCGCGGGGCTCTCGGCGGCGCAGGCCGACGGCGTGTCGCGGCGCCACGTGAGTTCCTGCCGCACGTCGCCAAAGACGCCGTCGCGCTCGCGCACGCGCACGCCGACGACGGCGACCTCGTGGGCCGCGCTTGGCGGCAACGTCACGCGAAATACCGCCTCGACGCGCCGGCCGCCGCGCAGCGCTCCGACCGCGAAGGCGCCGCGACCGTCCGCCACGTAGCCGTTCAACGACTCCACACGCGCGCCAGGCGGGGCGTCGAGGACGACGGTGACGTCGCGCGCGGACTCGGCAAAGAGGTCGCCGAGCTCGCGGCGGAAGATGTCGGCGAGCCTCGTCTCGTCGCCGGCGAAGTGGAAGTGGCCGCCGCCCTCCTCGGCCATGCGCCCGAGCAGGAACTCGTTGAAGCCCTCGCCGAGGCCGATGGTCGTCGTCGTCACGCGGCGCCGCCGCAGCGCGCGCGCGTGCGCGCCGAGCTCGGCGGCGTCGACGATCCCCCGGTTCGCCTCGCCATCGGTGAGCAGGACGCACCGTCCGACGGCGTCAGCGCCCAGGGCCTTGCCCACCTCGCCGGCGCCGGTCAGCCAGCCGGCGCCGAGGTCGGTGCTGCCGCCGGTGTCGATGCGCGCGAGACGATCGGCCGCCGCGCGGCGGGCGTCGGGCGTCGCGACGGTGGACGGCACGACGACGTCGACGCCGTCGTCGAAGACGACGACGCTGAACCGATCGCGCTCGTCGAGGGACGCGAGCACCTGCCGCGCCCCCTGCAGCGCGAGGGTCAGCTTGCCGCCGCCCATCGAGCCCGAGCGATCGATGACCAGCGACAGGTGCGCCGGCGCGCGCGCCTCGTGCCCGGGGGCCGGCGGCGGCGACAGGTCGACGACGACGTAGCGCTCGCAGGCGTGGGTCGGCGCGAGGGTGCGTTCGGAGCGGAGCGAGAAGGGCATGCGTTCCTCCGGGGGGTGGTGTTGGGGACGGCGGTTGGTCGGCGGTCGGGACAGCGGTCAGAACTCGGTAGCCGAGGCGGTCGACGAAGCACGCGCGGAGGGCAGCGACCGCGGCGCGACGAGCGTGCGTTCGGGGCTCGCTCGGGGCTCGTTCAGGGCTCGTTCAGGATGCGACGGGCGACGTCGACGAGGCGGTCGACGCGGCGCCCCTCTTCGCGTGACAGCGGCCGACGCACGTGCAGCTCGACGTCAGCGGCGAGGGTGATGCGCTCCCACTGGCTGCGCGACGGCGACGGCGAGCGCTGCGGCGGCGACGCGGGCGACGCAGGCGGCGCCGAGGGCGGCGACGCGGACGACAGCGACGCTGACGGCGAGTGCGCCTTCGACGAGCGGGACAGCACGGCGCGCACGTAGTCGGCGGCGGAGTCGAACGGCGGCGACGGCGACGCCCCCGCCGGGACGGACGCGGGCGCCGGCGGCGTCGGCGCATGAGCTTCTGGCTGCGCCGCGGGCTCGAGCAGCGCCCGCACCGCGACAGCGTCGAGGGGCTCGAGCCGTCGGCGGATCTCGGCCAGCGGCAGATGTCGCTTCTGCAATTGTCGAATCAACTGCAGACGATCTTGATGCTCCTGCCCGTAGCGCGCCCCGACCCCGAGGCCCGGAGCCGGCAGCAGACCCTGCTGCACGTAGTAGCGGACGGTGCGCGGCGTGACGCCCGAGCGGTCGCAGAGTTCGGCGAGATCGAGCAGCGCAGCGCCGTTCACAGAGACATCGCGACAGCCGAACGTCATACTGTCACCTTTCGCCTTCTGGACCATGGACGCACAGACGACGGGCGGTCGGCTCCGCCGTCCGCACCCGTAGACGTCCGCGCCCGCGCCTGCTGACCGCGGACCGGGCGCGCACTTGACCGATGCCCGCCGACGCATCGCAGCCGCGGGGCGGCCGATACCCAGCGTGTCCGCAGCGGAGGTCGCCATGCCGGTCGGAGCCACGCCGTCGTCATCGCCCACGTCCCCTGAGGCCGTCCGTCGCGCCGAGGAGGCCGCGCGCGCCGCGCTCGTCCCGTCGCGCAGCGCGCTGACCGAGGGGGCCGCGACGCCCGCGCCGGCCGCTGCCCAGCGCGTCAGCGTCGACCCCGAGCGGCAGAGCGGCGCGCGCCGGGCCGCGCTCGCCGGCGACCCGCACGTGCAGCGGCGCCAGACCATCGCCTCGGGCGCCGCGCCGACGACGGCGCGCGGCCCCCAACTGCCGGGGGGCTACGAGAGCCTGCAGAAGTTGGCGCGCCAGCTGCCGACCCTCGACAAGCGCTTCTCGCCCGAGAGCCCGCAGGGCCGCGCCGCCCTCGCGCTGGCGCTCGCCCTCGGCGGCACCGAGGTCTACGGCAAGGGCACCACCGGCACGGACTTCTTCACCCGCCGCGGCGGCACCGGAAAACGGATGCTCGGCTTCGCGCAGATGAACCTCGCCTACCACCGGCAGGCGACGGCGACGCCGGCGAAGTACGCCGACACCGTCGCCGACATGCTCACCGGCAGGCGGGCGCTGCCCAACCGCGCCCCGGCGTCGAACCACGCCGCCGCCCTCGCCGACGCCGTGGCCACCGGCCGGGTGAACAACGGCGCCGACCTGCAGCGGTTCATGGACCGGCGGGGCTTCGGCGGCTCGAACTGGCAGGGGATCGACGACGGGTGGGATCGCGTGCCCGGCCTCGGTGACGCCCTCGTGCAGTTCTTGAAGCGCAGCCAGGCCCGCGACGCCCAGGCCTGACCGGCAGACCGAGCCGCCGCTCCACCACGCAGCGGGCCGCGGGCACGCGCGCCCACGCCGCCCCGTCGCTCGGCGATGACCGCGCCGGGGCGGCGTCGACGTTCAGCGGCCCAGCCGCGCGTCGAGGTCGCCGCGGGCGACCACGGCCTCGAGGTCGGTGCAGCCGCCGATGCTGTCGTCGCCGAAGAAGATCTGCGGCACCGTGCGCTGGCCGGTCGTCTCGAGCAGCCAGCGTCGCCGCTCGTCGTCGCCGGCGACGTCTACCTCGGTGAACGGCACGCCGTGCTTCGTCAGCACCTGCTTGGCGCGGACGCAGTAGGGGCAGACGGCCGTGGTGTAGATGGTCACGCTGCGCATGGTCGCGTCCTTGGGTGCGGGTCGGCGATGGGATGCAGGCGCGGAGGCAACGTTGCAACCGGCGCGCGCCGGCGGGCCCTCGCCGGCGACCAGGTCATCGGCTACAGCGTTGCGCATGCCCCGCCCGGTCACCCGACTCCGCCTGCTCTGCCCCGCGCTCACCGACGGCACGGGCAGCCTCGGCGGCCGTCCGACGTCGGCGCGGGTGCCCGAGGCGACCGACGCCGTCGCCCGCGCCGTGGCCGACGCGCTGCTCGGGCTCGGCGTGCAGACCCGGCAGCAGCTCTGCGGCGCGCCCCACGACGGCAGCCCCCGGTCCGACGTCGCGCTGTGGCTGCCCGACGCCCACGGCCAGACCCCCGCCCCCGATCCACGCGCCGCGCCGGCGCGGGTGCACGCCGCGCTCGTCGTCGACCCGGCGTCGCCCCCGCGGCACCTCGCCCGCTATGACGCGCTGCTCGTGCCCGCCGAGCGCCTCGTGCCTGCCGTGGTCGACGCGGCGCAGCGCAGCGGCCGCGCCCCGCCGGTGGTGCCGGTGCGCCTCGCCGGCCACGTCGCGTCCCGCGCCGCCGAGCGCGCCGAGCGCGGCCTCGCCGACAAGCGCGTCGTGGCTGTCGACGTGCGCCCGGGCAGCGCGCTGGCCGCTGACCTCGAGCGCACCGTCGTGCAGCTGGCGCTGCGCACCCACGATGCGGCGATGGTGCTCGTCACCGCCGCCGACGAGGCGCCCCAGCGCCGGCTGCGCGAGCTGTGCGCCCGCCACGCCGTCGACGCGTGGCTGGCCGTGGGCGCCGAAGGGATGACCGGCGCGCTGGCCGTCGCCGACTTCGCCGTGGTGGCGCCCTCGTGGGACGAGGTGCTGTACGCCGCCCTGTGCCGCACGCCGCTGGCGCTGCTGCCCTCGACGTCTTCGCCGACGGCGCTGGCCGTGGCGCTGCGCGACGCCGGCGTCGTGGACGACGTGCTCGGCGTCCTGCAGCTCGCCGCCGCCGTCGATCGCCGCCTGTTCGACGCCGGCGCGCTGGCCGCCCGTGGCGTGGCGCTCGCCGAAGCGCTCGTGGGTGGCGAGCGCGCGCTCTACGACGTGCTGGCGGCGGTGGAGCCGCGGCCGGGCACCCACGCGTCGTCGTCGCGGTGGGAGCCGCTTGGTCCGCAGGCCGAGCGCGCCGCCCCGGCGCCGGCCGCCACGGTGGTGGCCACCATCGTCGACGCCAGCAAGCCGTCGCCGGCGCACGCGACGACGACGGCGCACCCGCCGTCGTTGCCCGCGCCGCCGCCCGCGCCGCCTTTCTCGGCAGCGCAGCGCATCGAGGAAGAGTTGGCCGCACTCAAGGCGAAGCTCGCGCTGTCGGGCGGCCACAAGCCGGGGAGCGGCGCGTGATCGACCTGCACGGGCACCTGGTCTGGGGCGTCGATGACGGCCCAAGGGATCGCGACGAGTCGCTCGCGCTGGCCCGCGCGCTGGTGGCGGCGGGGGTGACGACGTTGTCGTGCACGTCGCACGTGCGCCCCGACAAGGGCTGGGTCAACGACGCCCGCGTCGTGCGCGACAACCTCGCGCGCGTCGTCGACATCGCTCACGAGACCGGGCTGACCGTGGTGACCGGCGCCGAGCATTACGTCGACGACGCGGTCTTCGGCGGCGACGCCTGGGCGGCCCGCGCCGTGCCCTACGGCGACAGCCGCTGGCTGCTGGTCGAGACGCCGTACCCAGGCCTGCCGCCCGACCTGCTCGGTCTGCTGTCGCGCATCCGGCGCGCCGGCTTCAAGGTGCTGCTCGCCCACGTCGAGCGCTTCCCCTACCTCGTCGACGACGACGCGCTGCTCGAGCGCCTGCTCGACGCCGGGCACCGCTTCCAGGTCAACCTCGGCTCGCTGGCGGGCGCGTACAACCGCGCGCAGCAGAAAGGGGCCGAGAAGCTCCTGAAGAAGGGCTACGCCGCGGTGCTCGCCGGCGACTGCCACCGCGCAGCCGACGTCGCTGCCAACATCGTCGCCGGGCAGAAGGCGGCGCGGCGGCTGGTCGACGAGGCGACGTTGCGGCGGCTGACGGTCGAGGCGCCGCGCGCGATCCTCGAGGACGCGCCGGACCACGTGGTGCTGCCGTGAGCGCCTCGGCCGCGGCGTCCTCGGCAGCGTCCTCGGCAGCGCGCGGCAGCGCGGTGCGCCGCGCCGTGCAGCTGTTCGTGTCGCTCGTGGTGGGCGGGCTGTGTCTGTGGTTTGCGTTCCGCGGGATCGCCGGCGGCGAGGGTGCGCTCGACGAACTGGTGGCGCGGCTGCGCGCGTTTCCGGCGTCGGCGGTGGCAGTGTTCGCGGCGCTGTATTTCGTGCAGGCGTTGTTGCGTACCGAGCGGTGGCGGCTGCAGGTGCGCGGTCTGACGGGCACCGCGCCGTCGTGGCGGGACGCATTGGCGATCAACGCGGTGGCGTTCGCGGCGGTGTTCCTGCTGCCGTTTCGCCTCGGCGAGTTCGTGCGGCCGAACCTGTGCGCGCAGCGGCGGATCATGTCGGCGTCGGCGGGGCTCGCGGCCACGGCGCTCGAGCGGATCATCGACGGTCTGGTGACGACGGCCTTGTTCGGCCTGCTGCTCGTCTGGGCTCCCGAGCAGTTTCCTGCCGAGGTTCGCGCCGGCGGCCTGACGGCGCTGCTGTTCTTCGGCGGCGCCGTCGTGTTCCTGGTGGTGGCGTTTCGCGTGCGGGCTCCGACGCTGGCGCTGGTGCGGCGGGCGGCGTCGCTGGCTGGGCACATCTTCGCCGACCGGCTGACGGCGATGGTGGGCGGCTTCCTCGACGGCCTTGCCTGCTTCCGCGGGCCCGGCGACGTCGTCCTCTACGTCGCGCTGTCGGCAGGCTTCTGGCTGCTCAACGGGCTATCCATCCACGTCGTCGTCGACACGCTCGCGCCGGGGACGTCTCCCTTCGCCGGCTTCCTGTGCATGTGCTTCCTGGTGATCGGCGTGATGCTGCCGGCGCCGCCCGGCAACGTCGGCAACTTCCACGCCTTCGCCCGCCTCGGCCTCGTCGCCGCCGGCGTCACCGCCGTGCCCGCGGTGGCCACCGGCATCATCGTGCACACGCTGACGACGGCGCTGGTTGTGCTGTGGGCGGCGCTGTTCCTGCTGTCGGGAGCGCTGCGGGTCCGCGACGCGGCCCAGGCGGCCCACGCCGTCGACCTGACGCCGTCGACCTGACGCCGTCGGGCTGAGCGGCAGGACCACGCGCGGACGTCAGGAGATGGTCTTCTCGGTCAGGGTCTTGCCGTCGAACGACAGCATGACCTTGCGCTGCTCGAGCCGGGTCAGCAGGTGCACCGGCCGCGTCCAGATCGCGTGGACGTTCCTCAGCGTCTCGTGGGTGTACTGCCCGTCGAGGTCGATGCCATCGTGGCTGTGCTGCAGCACCAGCTCGCCGCGATTCTCGTGGTTCCCGTCGAGGACGGCCACAACCGGCTGCCCGAAGTTCGTCAGTGACTGCAGGATCTTGTTCTTGACCGCCTGGAACTCGCGCGTGTCGATGACGAACGACTTCTTCTTCTTGTCGTACTCGTAGGCGAAGAAGCCGTGCTCGCGGCAGAAGTCGATGGTGAAGAACTCGTCGATGAAGGTGACGTCGGAATAGATCTGGCGCACCTGAAAGATCTTCTCGCGCCCGAGGCTCGTCTGTTTGTCCCAGCGACGACGCTCGGCCATGTCGTCGCACTCGTTCCACTCCTTGCCGAAGCGCCCCTTGTTCCAGCGATCCTCGATGTCGCGGTACAGCGCCAGCCCGAGCGCGTACGGGTTTAGCGACTGCCGCGACGTCGCCATCACGCCGGCGTTGCGGTCGGCGAAGTCGATGACCTCGCTGCTGTCCATGACCTTCTCGGTCATGAGCTTGGCGTGCCAGTAAGACGCCCATCCTTCATTCATGATTTTGGTCATGCCCTGAGGCGCGAAATAATAGGCCTCCTCGCGCAGCATATCCATGACGTCGACATGCCACTTTTCCAGCGGCGCGTTCTCCATCAAGAACTGCATGACATCGCGCTCGGGCTCGGCCGGAAACCGCTTCTTTCTCTGCTGCTCCTCTTCGAGCTTCTTCTTCTGCGCCGCGACAAACTCGTCGGGGTTGATGTAGCGCTCCATGTACTCGCGGTCGGTGGGCAGAAGTCCCAGGGCGCGCTTGCGGTCGGGGGGCTGCACCGCCTCGCCGGCGTCGGGCTCCTGGCGCTTGCGGCGGATGTAGGGGGCGTCGACATCGATGAGGTTGTCGATGGTCAGGCACTTGTCGACGAAGCTCTCGACCACGTCGACGCCGAACCAGTCGATGTAGCGACGGATGCGCGTGGCGTGGTTCGCCATCTCGTCGATCATCTTTCGGTTCGTGTGTTGGAACGCGTAGTTGTTCTTGAAGAAGTCGTTGTGGCCGCAGACGTGGCACATCACCAGCTTCTGGTCGACCAGCGCGTTGGACTCCAAGAGATACGCGTAACACGGATCATTATTGATAACCATTTCATAGATCTTGTGCAGCCCATACTCATACGACTTCGACATCCGCTCGTATTCCATGCCCCACTTCCAGTGGGGATAGCGGACGGGAAATCCCATGTACGACGCGACCATGTTGATCTCGTCGAAGTCGAGGACCTCGTAATACGTGTCGAACATGTCGAGGCCGTAACGGCGCGCGTGCGCCTCGACCTGCTGCTGCATGTCGACGTACTCGGGAGGGAGCTTTTTCGGCATGGTTCACCGGCGCGCGGGGCGCGTGTCGACGGGCGGTCGCGGCGGCGTCACCGTCCGCCGCCGAGGAAGTCCTTTATCGATGGGTAGATGGCGTCCTTGTCCTTGATCTCGGACGTCACGACCTTCTCGTGCTTGCCGAGGTGCTCGTGCAGGTCCTTGATGAACTGCCCCGAGCCGTAGGGCGACTCGACCTGCCCGTAGCCGAACTGGTTCGCCGCCGGCAGCACACGCTCGCGCAAGAGGCCGATGCAGATGCGCGTGTCGTCGATGGACCAGTTATCGCCGTCGGAGAAGTGGAAGGGGTAGATATTCCACGATTCCACCGGATAGTCTTTTTCGATAATGTCAGCGCAAAGACGATATGCCGAGCTGATCATCGTTCCGCCGCTCTCACGCGTATGGAAGAACGTATCCTTGTCGACCTCTTTCGCCACAGCGTCGTGGATGATGTAGCGGCTCTCGAGCCCGTCGTAGTTGCGCCGCAGCCAGGCGTCGAGCCAGAAGCTCTCGATGCGTACGATCTCTTTTTGCTCTTCGCCCATCGAACCTGACACATCCATCATATAAATGATGACCGCATTGGCCTGGGGCTTCTGCTCGACGCGCCAGGTGCGGTAGCGGCGGTCGTCACGGATGGGCACGATCCTGGGGTTTTTTGGGTCGTAGCTGCCCATCGCCAGCTGTCGACGCAGGGCCTGCTTGTATGTCCGCTTGAAGTGTTTCAGCGCCTCGGGCCCGACGGTGTTGATGCCGGTGTACTTGATGCGCTCGGTGATCAGCTCGCTGCCCTTGGGCTCGATGCGCGGCAGCGCCAGCTCCTCGCCGAGCATGTCGGCGAGCTCGTCGAGGGTCACGTCGACCTCGAGCCCGTGCTCGCCCGCCTGCTCGCCGGCCTTGCCCTGCCCCTGGCCCTCTTGCGGCTCGCCGTGGACGGGGTCGCCGGGCTGGCCGTCGCCCTGCCCGACGCCGCCCTGCGACTTGTCGCCGAAGCGGAAGTGCGGCAGGTCGATGCGCGGGACGGGGATCATGATCTTGTCCTTGCCCTGCTTGCCGATCAGCTCGCCCTTCTTGATGTAGCTCTTCAGGTTCGACTTGATGCGCCCGCGGACGATGTCCTTGAAGCGGGCGTGATCGTTCTGGATCCGAAGGCTCATGCGCGCTCCTTCGACGACGAGGCCGACGGCTGCGAAGAAGGCGTCGACACCGTCGTCGACGTCGACCCGGTCGCCGTCAACGTGACCCCTTGGTGTCGCCGCGGGCGAAGATGCTGGCGACGAAGTTCAGCACGTCGGTGGCGCTCTCGTCGTTGTAGCCGTAGTTCTTGATAAGCCGCTGCTTGACGATGTCGATCTTCTCCTGCGTCTCGCGGTCCACCACGTTGGACACCAGCGTCGTCAGCTTGATCGTGTCCTTCTGATCCTCGAACAGCTTCAGCTCGAGCGCGCGGTGCAGGCGCTCGTTGGTGCGGTAGTCGAACTTCTTGCCGTCGACGGCCAGCGCACCGATGAAGTTCATGATCTCGCGCCGGAACGAGTCCTTGCGGCTGTCGGGGATGTCGATCTTCTCCTCGATCGAGCGCATCAGCCGTTCGTCAGGCTCCTCGTCCTGGCCGGTGTACTTGTTCCGCACCCGCTCCTTCTGGGTGTAAGCCTTGATGTTGTCGATGTAGTTCGCGCACAACTTTCCGATGGCGTCTTCGTCAGCCGAGATGGCGCGCTGCACTTCGTTCTTCACGGTCTCTTCGTATTCCTGACGGACGATCTGCAGCAGCTCGCGATACTTCTTTTTTTGCTCTTCGTCGGTAATCAATGAGTGGGTGCGGAGGCCACCTTCGAGTTCGTTCAGCACGAGGAAGGGATTGATGCTCGACTCGGACTTGTCGCTCACCAGCGCGTTGCTGATCTTGTCCTGCACATAGCGAGCGGAGATGCCCTCCATGCCCTCGCGCGCCGACGTCTTGCGCAGCTCCTTCACTGAGTCCTCGGTGTAGCTGGGCAGCGACTTGCCGTCGTAGAGCTTCAGCTTCTGCAGGATCGTCAGGTTGTGGCCCTTGGGCTCTTCGAGCCTCGTCAGCACCGCCCACATCGCCGCCATTTCGATGGTGTGGGGAGCGATGTGCTTCCCCTTGATCGTGTTGTTGTTATAATCTTTCTTGTAGATCTTGATCTCTTCTGAGAGCTTGGTGATGTACGGCACGTCAATCTTTACCGTACGATCGCGCAACGCCTCCATGAACTCGTTGCTCATCAGCTTCCGGTACTCGGCCTCGTTCGTGTGCCCGATGATCACCTCGTCGATGTCGGTCTGCGCGAACTTCTTGGGCTTGATCTTGTGCTCCTGCGTCGCGCCGAGCAGGTCGTACAGGAAGGCGACATCGAGCTTCAGGATCTCGATGAACTCGATGACGCCGCGGTTGGCGACGCAGAATTCGCCGTCGAAGTTGAAGGCGCGTGGGTCGGAGTCGGAGCCGAACTCGGCAATCTTGCGGTAGTTGATGTCACCGGTCAGCTCGGTCGAGTCTTGGTTCTTCTCGTCCTTCGGCTGGAACGTGCCGATGCCCTTGCGATCTTTCTCGGACAGCAGCAGGCGCTTCACGCGCACATGGCCGAGCACGCCGGCGATGTCGCCCTTGTAGTGCTCCATCAACAGCTTGAAGACGAAGCGGCTCGCGGGGTTCAGCTCGCCCTTGACGCGCAGCGGCGCACCGTCGGTGCCCGACAGCCCGAGCGCGGCGAACGCCTCCTTGCGCAGCTCGACCGGGATGAGCTTCAACGGGTCTTCGTTCATCGGGTCGGCGACGATGTCGTTGCCGCCCGAGATGTGGTGCAGGTCCCTGGGGATGTGCCACTCGAACGTGTAGAGCTTGCCCTCGTCGGTGTGCGAGTAGTTCTCGAGCCCCTTCTTCATCAGCCGCGCGATGGTCGACTTCGACGAGCCGACCGGGCCGTGCAGCAGGATGACGCGCTTTTCGGTGCCGTAGCCCATCGCCGCCGACTTCAGCACGTTCACCAGCCGCATCAGCGGGATGTCGAGGCCAAAGATGGCGTCCTTGCCGTGGTCGATGGGGTCGTCGAAGAACGGGTAGTGGACGACCTTCTTCTTGCTGTCGATGTACTCGTGACGGCCGTACGAGACGACCATGTCGTGCACGCGCTGGAACGACGTGCGCGCCACGCGCGGGTCCTTGCGCACGATGTCGAGATAGTCCTCGAACGAGCCCTCCCAATGGAGCTCCCGGTAGAGCTTGCGGTTCTGCAACGAAGCGATGCGGGCGACGAGGGACTCGGACATGGGACCTCTTCAGGGAGAGTACGATTCCGTGCGCAGCAGCGATGCTCTCGCTGGTCTAAGCCATGCGAGCGACGCGCGGCAAACTTCGCCGGGTGCGCGACAGAATTCATCGCGCGTTCGACTCTCACGAGGTCGGGCTTCCCCCAGCGCAACCACCGAGCCGCCCTCGCCATGCCCGCGCTCCGTCGGACCACCCGTCACGGTCGGTCTCGTTGACGACCGAGCCCGATGGACCTGCACCGGCCGCCCGATGCCGACTTACGACGACTTGCCGAGCGCGGGCCCTTCGGCCCATCGTCTCGTCACGGTAGCCAGTGTGCGGCCTCGAACAGCGAGGGTCACGAAGGAGCCACGATGTTGCCGCCCGAGCTGTTCCTCCTCATCGTCGTTACTGCCGCCGTCGCAGCCGCTTGCTGGCTGCTCGGCGTCATCTTCGACGAGTACTCGTGGGTCGACCGTCTGTGGTCGATCGTGCCACCGGTCTACATCGCGCTGCTCGCGGGGCAGGCTGGCTTCGACGATGCCCGCCTGAATCTGATGACTGTGTTGACGACGTTGTGGGGTGCGCGCCTCACCTTCAACTACGCCCGCAAGGGCGGCTATGAGCGCGGGGGCGAGGACTACCGGTGGCGGATCCTCAAGGGTCGGATGTCGCCTGCGCAATGGCAGGCCTTCCATCTGCTCTTCATCGCCGGCTATCAGCACTCCCTGCTGCTGCTCATCGCGCTGCCGGCGTGGACGGCGTCGCAGCACCGCACGGCGATCGGCGCCGCCGACGTCGCGCTGGCCGTCGTCCTCCTCGCGCTGCTCGTGGGCGAATTCGTCGCTGACCAGCAGCAATGGAACTTCCACCAGCAGAAGAAGTCCCGCGCCGCTGCCGGACAGCCCGAGCCCAAGGGCTTTGTCGACACCGGACTGTGGGCATGGTCGCGCCACCCGAACTTCTTCTTCGAGCAGGCGCAGTGGTGGGTGGTCTACGCATTCGCCGTCGTCGCTTCGGGCTCGGCGCTGCACGTCACGCTGGTCGGGCCGGTCCTGCTCACGCTGCTGTTCCATGGCAGCACGCAGTTCACCGAGTCGATCACGACGGCGAAGTACCCCGCCTACGCCGACTACCAGCGGCGCGTCTCGCGCATCATCCCGCTGCCCCCCCGCACCCCATGACGACGACCACGCCCACAACGACGACGTCCGCAGCGACGACGGCTCGGGCGGACCGGGTGCGTCTGCGCACCCTCGTGGACCTCGTGGGCTTCCAGGCCTGCTGGTGGACCAGCGCGCTGTGCGCCCGTGACGGTCGCCCGCTGGTCGGACCGCTGGCGATGGCGCTCTTCGTCGCCGTGCACGCGGCCCTGACGCCGCGCGGACGGCGCGCGGCGCAGCTTCTCCTCGCTTCCCTCGCTGCGCTCGTCGGCGTCGTCATCGACGGCGTGCTCGTCGTGGCGGGCGCCGTCGGCTTCCCCGGCCATGACGGTGCGCTCGCGTCGCCGGCGTGGATGGTGGGCCTGTGGGCCGGCTTCGCCGTCACCCTCGAGACGACGCTGGCGACACCCACGCGGCGGACGTGGGGCGCCGCGCTGCTCGGCGCCGTCGCTGGCCCCATCAGCTACATCGCCGGCGCGCGCCTCGGCGCGCTGAGCCTGTCCCCGGGCCCCGCCGCGCTCATCGCCGTCGGCGTGGGCTGGGGCGCAGCCCTGCCGCTGCTCGCGGCGCTCGCACGTGCCGTCGCCGCGCTGCCGACGAACGCGGCGACGGTGCGCCGGCGTGTGGTCAGCATCCCGTTGTTCATGGCCTCGTTCGTGCTGGCGACGGTGGCCGTGCCCGCGCTGCTCGTGCCCACGCTTGTGCTCGACGTGGTGCGACGCCTCGCGTTCCGCACGCCGATGACCCTCGGGCGCATCCTGCTGTTCGTCGGCGCGTACACCGCCGCCGAGGCCGTCGGGCTCGTCGCCCTCTTCCTTGTCTGGATTCTTGCGGCGGGGGATCGCGATGCGCTGGTGCGAAACACGGCGCGCGTGCAGCACGCGTGGGTGGGCTCGCTGTTTCGCGTCGTCGCCGCGCTGTTCCGGCTGCGCGTCGAGGCGACCGGACTCGACGTCGCCGTCCCCGGCCCGGTGCTGGTCTTCGTGCGCCACGCGAGCATCGTCGACACGCTGCTGCCCACGGTGTTCGTGTCGGCGCGCGCGGGCCTGCTGTTGAAGTTCGTGCTGAAGCGCGAGCTGCTGTCCGATCCGTGCCTCGACGTCGCCGGCTGCCGGCTGCCCAATCACTTCGTCGCCCGCGACGGCCGGGCCAGCGCCACCGAGGCCGCCGCTGTCGGCGCGCTGGCCGATGACCTTTCGCCCGAGGAGGGCGTGCTGGTGTACCCCGAGGGCACACGATTCTCGCTGACGCGACGGCAGGCGCAGCTCGATCGCCTGACCCACGAGCCTGCGCTACACGCCCGCGCCGCCGCCCTGTCCCACGTGCTCCTGCCGCGCACCGGCGGTGTGCTGGCGCTGCTGGAGGCGCGCACCGCCGCCGACGTCGTCTTCTTCGCCCACCACGGGCTCGACGGGCTGTCGCTGTTCCACGACCTGTGGCGCGGCGGCCTCGTCGGGCGCACGATCCGCCTGCACCTCTGGCGCGTGCCGCGCGCCGCCATCCCCGACGACAGCGAGGCGCGCGTGGCGTGGCTTTACGACCAATGGGCCCGCCTTGACGACTGGGTCGCCACCCAGGTCGTCTCCACCGCCGCAGCGGCGCGCACGAGCGCCCCGGCCCCATGACGCCGCCCACGGCACCCATGACGTCGCCCACGACCCCCATGACGCCGCCCACGGCACCGCCCACGGCTCCGTGACGCCGACGCTTCTGCCCGGGCCGTCGACTTGCTAAGCCGGCGGCGGATGCTCGCGCCGGCCCTGCTCTCGTCGTTCCTGCTGCACGCTGCGCCGCTCCCGGCGGCGTTGGCACCGGCGGTCGCTCCCGCCGCGCCTGTGCCCCCCGTCGAGCGCGACGAAGGTCCAACGACGCTGCGGCAGCAGCGGTCCGTTGGCAGCGTCCTCGTTGACGTCCTTGTCTGGGGTCGCGGCGACGCCGAGGCGGTCGCCGCCGTCGACGCCGCCTTCGACGAGGGCGTCCGCGTGGTCACATCGTTGGCCACCGACCGCCACGACGCGCCGCTGGCGCGGGTGAACGCCGCCGCCGGTCACGAGGCCGTAACCGTCGGCGCCGAGGTCCTCGATGTGCTGCTGACGCTGCGGCGCTTGGCGCAGCTGTCGCGCGGCGCCTACGACCCCACGGCGGCGATCTACGACGACGCGTGGCCCTCGCCCGCGGGCACCGGCTCGTCGACGGCGACGCTGCCCAGCCGCGCCGAGCTGGCCCGGCGTCGGCGCTTCGTGTCGTTCCTCGACCTCGCCCTCGACCCGGTGACCGGCACCGCGAAGCTCGTGCGCGACGGCGCCCGCGTCGACGTCGCCGCAGTGCAGAAGGCCCGCGTTCTCGACCGCATGCGCGCGGCGCTCGTCGAGCGTGGCGTCACCGACTTCGTGCTGTCGTCAGGGGGCGACGTCGTCGTCGGGGGGCGACGCGGCGACCGCCCGTGGCGCGTCGGCGTGCAGGACCCGCGGGGCCCCGACCCGTTCCTCGCCCTGCCCGTCGACCCGGCGATCCTCGGCGGCGCCGTGATGACCGTGTCGGACAACGAGGACTACTTCGTCACCGGCGGCGCACGCTACCACTCGGTGCTCGACCCGCGCACAGGGCTGCCATCCACGCGCTGCCGCAGCGTCACCGTCTTCGCTGACGACGCGCTGTTCGCCGAGGCGCTCGCCCGCGCGGTGTTCGTGCTCGGCGACAAGGACGGCCTCGCGCTGGTCGCCCGCGTGCCCGGGGCGCAGGCCGTGGTCGTCACCGCTGACAACCGGGTGGCCCTGACCCGCGGCCTCGCCACGATGGCCGCGGCGCAGGTGCTGCAGCAGCGCGCACCCACCGACGGGCTGTAGGGTTCCTTCGATGACACTGACGACGACGCGGCCGCTGGCGATCCACGGCATCGGGGTGCTGGCGACCATGGATGGCACGGGGCCCCACGGTCTGGGCCTGGTGCACGACGCCGTCGTCGTCTGTCGCGGCGCAGCGATCGTCGATTGCGGCGCGCGCGGCGCGGTGGCCATCCCATCCGACGCCGAGCGCGTCGACGCCGGCGGCGCGGCGGTGGTGCCCGGCCTGGTCGACTGCCACACCCACGCCGTGTTCATGGGCGACCGCAGCGACGAGTTCGCGCGGCGCGCCCGCGGCGAGACCTACGCGCAGATCGCGGCGGCGGGCGGCGGCATCCGCGCGACGATGCGCGCCGTGCGGGCGGCCACCGTCGACGCGCTCGTCGCCGCGGCGCGTCCGCGGCTGCGCCGAATGCTCGCCCGCGGCGTCACCACCGTCGAGATGAAGAGCGGCTACGGGCTGACCGTAGAGGACGAGCTGAAGCTGCTGCGGGCGGCGCGAGCCCTGCGCGACGAGGGGCCCGTGCACGTCGAGGCGACGCTGCTCGCCGCCCACGCGGTGCCCCCCGAGGCGGCCTCGGCTTCGGCATGGACGACCACCATCGTGGACGAGCTGCTGCCGGCGGTGGCGCGCGAAGGGCTGGCCAGCGCCTGCGACGTCTTCGTCGAGCAGGGCGCGTTCTCGGTCGACGACGGCCGCCGCCTGCTGACGCGCGCGGCGGCGCTCGGGCTGCGACCCCGGGTGCACGCCGAGCAGCTGTCATGGCAGGGCGGCGCGCGCCTCGCCGCCGAGGTGGGCGCGCTGGCCGCGAGCCACCTCGAGCACATCACCGCCGACGACGCGCGCCGGCTGGCCGACGCCGGCGTCGTCGCCGAGGTGCTGTCGCTGGCGCAGGTGTTCCTGCGCGGGCAGCGGGCGATCCCCGGTCGCCTGCTGAAGGACGCCGGCTGCGTCGTCGCCGTCGGCACCGACCTGAACCCGGGCACGGCGATGTCCTGCGACCTGCCGCTGGCCGCCGGCCTCGCGGTCACGCAGAGCGGCCTGTACGCCGAGGAGGCCCTCGCCGGAATCACGCGCGACGGTGCGCGGGCGCTCGGCCTGAGCGACCGCGGCGTCGTCGCCGTCGGGCGTCGCGCCGATCTGGTCGTGCTGCGGGCGACGAGTCCGCTGGCGCTGGTCTACGAGTGGGCCGAGCCGCTCGCCGCCGTCGTCGTCGCCGGCGGCCGGGTGGTGCATCGGTGGGCCGCCGGCTGAACGGCGGGGCCGGTGCTCGCTCGGTGAGCACCGCACGTCGCCGGAGCGGTCACGAGGGGCGCAAGGCCCCGAGCAGCGGGTGGGCAGCGGCGCGCGCCACCGCGTCGTCGCCGGTGCGTCGCGCGAGCATCTCGATGTGGGTGGCGAGCTGCGCGCCCTCGTTGTCGCCGAGGGGCAGCGCGCCGGCCTGCAGCAGCAGGTCGGCGGCGGCGCGGCCGTCCTTGGGGCGCTGCGCCGGGTCGGGCGCGGTCAACAACGACAGCGCCCGCTCGAGCCCGCGGCGGCGCGGGCCGGCGGGCAGCGTGGGCAGCGTGACGTCGCCGCGACGGGGCAGCCGCCCCTCGAGCGCCTCGGCGATGACAAGGCCGGCGGCGAACAGGTCGGCGCGCGGCCCGACGCCGGAGTCCCCTGCCCCCGGCTGGCTCGTGCCGAAGGCCTCCGGCGCCATGTAGGTACGCGTGCCGGCGGCGGCGCCGAGCTCCTTCATGCCGGCGGTGCCGAAGTCGCAGATCATGAGCTGCCCGCCGTGGAAGAGCAGGTTCGACGGCTTGACGTCGAGGTGCAGGTGGCCAGCGTCATGGACGTCGGCCAGCGTCCGCAGCAGCACGACGCCGAGTTCGACCGCGGCGGCGGTGCGCAGCTTGCCCTCGGTCTGCAGGACCCGCTGCAGAG
>VGSZ01000059.1 GCA_016874845.1 Deltaproteobacteria bacterium | reverse complement strand
GGTCTCGACGACGGCGGGCGCGGGCGGCGCGGTCTCGACGACGGCGGGCGCGGGCGGCGCGGTCTCGACGAAGGCGGGCGCGGGCGCCGGCGGTGCGGTCTCGACGACGGCGGGCGCGGGCTCGTCGAGCACAACGGGAGCGGGGGCCGGGGCCGGCAGGGGCGCCGGCCCCGCTGGCTCCTCGATGAGGGGCGCGGCCGCCGGCAGCTCGACGACGGCGGGCGCGGGGGCCGGCGGCGCGGGCTCCTCGGCGACGGCGGGCGCGGGGGCCGGCACCTCTTCGCCGAGGTCGGCGCTCTCGCCCTCGGCGGCGGCGTCGGGCGACGGCGGGGGCAAGGGGGCCAGCGGCGCGAGCTCGATCTCGGGCCACTTGGTGGGGATGGGCGGCAGCGGCGGCGGCGGCGCCTCGCCAGCCGCAGGCTGCGTCGTCGTCGTCGCCGTCGCCGTCGTCGCCGGGGTCGCGAGCTCGACGGTGGTGCCAAGGCCGGAGGCGATCAGCATGCAGCCCACGGCGATCATGACCTGCGCCAGCCACGCCGGCGTGCCGGCCGTGACGGCGTCGGCAAGGTGGGGCAGCGCCCACAGCATGGCGGCGACGATCACGGCGCCCGCCACCACGCGCACGAGCATGCGCGTCGAGGAGCCCGGGCCGGCGTGGGAGAGGCCGCCGGCTGACGCCACGGTGAGGACGAGGCCGACGACGACGTACCAGGGCGCGCCCTCGCCGATGGAGCCCCAGCCCATCATCGGCACGGGGTGCAGCATCGCAAAAAGGCCGAGCGCGCCGAACGCGCCAGTCAGCGCGCCACCGACGACGCCAGCGCCGGCGCCAACGAACGCGGGCAGCGCGAGGTACAGGCCGAGCCACACGCCCGCCTCGAGATCGATGCCGTGGCTGAGCACGCGCTCGGCGGCGGCGAGCAGCAGGCAGCCGAGCACGGCGAGCCACGCGCTGCCCGACAGGAACCCGCGGGTGACCGGATCGGGCTGCATGATGTCGCTCGTGCCACCCACGCCGTGGGTCAGCGTCAGCTGCTGGCGCATGACCTGCCGGGTGAAGCGCACGCCGGCGCGGGTCGCCACGTCGTCACCCGACAACACGAACGGATAGCGGCGGCCGCTGGCGACGAAGACGAGGCGGATCGTGGCGGCGACGATGGCGTACATCGTCACCAGCACGCCGGCGGGGGCGAACAGCGGGAACAGCGCGACGCCGAGCAGCACCCACGCTGCGGCCATGCCGAAGCCGAGGGTCACGGCCTCGACGCGGGCGAGGGCGATCATCGTCGTCTGCGACGACGCGAGCCACCAGTGCAGCTGCTGCAAGACCACACGCTTCGTGGTCAGGGTCGCGCGCCCGCGCGCGAAGCGACCGCGACACTCGACGACGTCGAGCACGCGCTCGCCGTCCTCCAGGTCGAGCTTGGCGGCGTCGAGGGTGCGCCGCTGCGTGACCGGCAGCATCACCGCCAGCAGCGTGAGTGCGGCGAGGGCGACCAGAGCGGCGGTCCAGGCGCGCTCGACATCGGTGCGTCCGCTGTGGTTCACAGGCGGCGGCTCCCACGACAGCGCCGCCGTGCTGACCGCCGGCCACTCGCAGCGCTCGTCGATGGACAGCGCCGTGGGCGGCGGCGCCTCCTTCGTCGGCGGCGGTCCGTCTCCCTCGACGGGCGGCGGCGGCCCGTCTTCCTCGACGGGCGGCGGCGGCCCGTTGCCCTCGACGGGCGCTGCCGCCGCGTCGTCGGTGCACAGCGCGCGCGCGGCCACGAGGACGTCGAGGTCGCGCGCCCCGACGAACACCCACCCGCTGTCGTCGCGCAGGAAGTCGGCGAGCAGGAAACCGTCGCCCCGCCGCGCCCGCCCGGCGGCGAGACCGTTGCCGAACAGGCGACCCTCGGTCGGTGGCGTCTGCACCTCGACGTCGGTGGCGCCGTCACGCCACGCCGAGCGGTACAGCTCGCGCAGCAGGCGCTCACCGTTTTCGAAGCGGAAAGCCGCCGCGTCCTTGAGCGCGATCAGCTGCTCCGGGGTCGCCAGCGCCCGGTCGGCGTCGGCGACGTCGGCGGCGCCCGCCAGCAGCAGCTGCTGCAGCAGGTCGGTGCCGGCGCGCTGGCCGGCGACGCGGGCGGCGAAGGCGGCGGCGTCGGTGCGCTGGCGCTCGCGCCAAGGCAGGCGGGTGTAGGCCTTCCCGCCCAGCTGCTGCAGCTCCGTCCACATCGACAACACGCACTGCGCCGGCGTGCGCAGCGGGCCAGCGGGCTCCCGCTCCTCGGGCGGGATGATCTTGCCCTCGTCACAGAACACCGCCGGCTGCGGCGTCGTCGGGTCGCGCGGCACCACCGCGAAGAAGGGCCGCTCATCCTCGGTGAGCATCGTCATCGCCTGCTCGAGCACCCACCGGGCGCGCTGGTGCTCGCGGAACTTCTGCTCCGCCCAGAAGACGCGCGTAGCCTCGGGCAGCAGCGCCGTGACGAAGCGCTGGTGGGCCGCCTGCGCCCGCCGCGCGCCGCCGGTCAGCGCCTTGTCGATGGCGCGCTCGACCTTGTCGCGCCACGCCTGCCCAAGCACCGCCTCTTCGGCGTCGATGCGTTTGGTCAGGCCGAGCGCCCGCAGGCCGTTGAGGTCCCCGTCCTTCGCCGCATCCGCGTAGCGGGCCATCAGGCCTCGCGGCGAGTCCGGGTTGGCGGCGCGCTGCTGCTGCTTCAGCACGACGCCAGCGAGCAGCGTGGCGACCCCGATGACGACGAGCGGCTTGTGAAACGACTTCATGGCCCGGACCCTCACCGGGCAGGTCGCACGTCGTCATCGACGCTGTCAAATCACCAACCGCCGGACGACCCGGAGCGCGACACACGGGGGTCACGGGCTCGTCGTCACCTCGCGGCTGTCGCTGGTGACCGCGGTGATGCGCCCGCCCTCGTAAGCCGGGTCGAGCACGCCCTCGATGGTGCGCTCAGCGACGATCCGCAGGCTGCACGAGTCGGCGATGGGCGCAGCGTCGGCGTCGCTCGACGACCGCTCGGCCTTCGCGAGCGTGCCCCGGGCGATGGTGACGCTCGCCTGCCCCGCCGGCACGTCGATGCCGTCGGCCACGACGCAGTCGCCGCTCCACGAGACGCGCACGGCGTCGTCGGACGCGCTGCCGGCCAGCGCGATCACGAGGTCGTCCTCCGCGCGCGAGAACGCCGCCCCCGCGTCGGGCGCGGTGATGGACACCGGCGCCGGCAGCTCCACCGTCGACGACGGCGCCGAAGCGAAGGCCTCGCGCTCGAAGGCCACCGTCACCGTCGCGCCGACCTCGCCCACGCCGTCGAGCGTCGCGCCGTAGGACATGACGCCGAGCACTTCGTTCGCCGACAGCTCGACCTGTACGTCGCCGCTGCTCGCCACGAGGCGATCCCCCGCCTGCAGATCGATGAAGGTCAACGCCCCCGCCGCCAGCGTCGCCGCGAGCTCGGTGGCGCTGCCGTCGGCGCGCGGACGCGCCGTGAGGTCGGCGGTGATCGCGTCGGTGTCGATGTCATCGCTGTCGATGGACGAGCACGCCGGCAGCGCGGCGAGGCCGGCGACGATCAGCGCAGCCGGGACGACGAGGCGCGAGCAGACCACGGAGACGGACGAAGGGCAGGACATGGATGAAACCTCCTCGCGGCCCGACCTCGCCCACGGTGGGCGACGAGGTGGACGGCGACAGGCTGGCGAGAGCAGCACCCATGCCACGACGGCGCGCGCGTCCGGACGCCGCCTCGGGCCAGACACTGCCGGCGCGGCGCGACAGGAATGTCACGGCGCCACCCGGTCGACCCGCAGCACGCCGCGGACGCAGCGGGTGTTCTCGCCGGCGAGCTTGGTGCCGTCGAAGGCGTCGGTGGGGTCGGCGAGCGCGTGCTCGAGGGCGCGGCGGGCGACGACGAGGTGGTTGTGGTCGCGGTAGCTGTAGCCGTAGCTGAACGGCAGCTCGCCACGGCTGCTGCGCCGCAGGGCCTCCTCCAGGTCGGGCTGGCAGCGGTCAGTGAAGGCGCGGATGGGCGCGTGGTACGTCCCGTACAGCGACACCTGCCACGCCGGCGGCGCGAGCCGGTGGAAGGGCAGCCCCGACGTGTCGGTGACGATCACGTCGCTGCGCGCTAGCACCAGCGCGCGGATGTCGTCGAAGGCCGGGTAGTACATCAGGTACGACGCCGCCTTCAGCATCGTCGTCCACGAGCCCTGCGCGAGCAGGTGCGGCACCAGCCCCGGCGTGCGCGAGAAAAACTCGTCGTTGACGTTGCCGCTGAAGTACCGGACGCGCTGCGGCGGCGCCGACGACCACCCCGACGACAACCCCGCCGCCGCGCGGTCGTGGCGACGCACGACGAACTCGACGCCGTGCGCGCGCCCGTCGTCATCGTCCTTGCCATCGTTGCCCACGACGCGGCCGACGTCATCAACCACGCTGCCATCGGGGGCGAGCGTCACCAGCCGCGCCTGCTCGAGGGCGTAGCCGTTGCGCGCCAGAAAGAACGCCAGCAGCGCAGCGACGCCGACGCGCCCCTGCAGCTGACCGGCCATCGCCACGGTGATGAAGATGTTGTTGCGCAGCGAGTACGACAGCGCCTTTTGCGCCAGCGCCAGCGTGCGCGGCTCGGCGAACAGGTCCGCCGACGGCAGCGGCCCCACCGGCTCGAGCCCGAGCAGCATGTACGTCGACGCCGACGGGAACAGCGCGGTGGCGTTCAGGATGTCGGGGCCGCCGAACGGATAGAACACGGCGTCGCCGTCGATGTCGACGAGCTCGCGGGTCGCGAACGTGCGCATCGCCTGCACGCGCGGCGCGGTGACCTTGCGCCAGACGGCGTCGATGGCGACCGCGTGGGCGCGGGCGGCGGTGGTGGTCGACAGCGGGTGTACCGCGCTGCGGGGTGACAGCGGCAGGCCAGCGAGCAGGCGCGCGGCGTCGTCGACGGGCGACACCGACGCGGCGTCCGCGGGCGGGGCGGCGGCGGGCACGGCGGGCGCGGCGCGCGGCGCCGGCACGGGGTGGCGGGTAGCCACCGTCGGCGTCACGACGAGCAGGGCGCCCACGACGAGGAGGGCCGCGACGACGCCGGGCTCACGCACGAGCGTCCCCGAGGCGCCGCTGGCGGCGCGTGGCAGCGTAGGCGACCGCGCCGACCGCGACGAAGACCGCGAGCTCGATGGACAAGAGCCGGGACTGCTGCGCGCCGATGACCACCAGCACGACCTGCGCCGCGACGAACAAGCCGGCGGCGACGAGGGCGTCCTTGGGCACGCGCGGCTGGTCGGGGCGGCGGGCGATGACGAACAGGCACGCGGCGGTGAGCGCGGTGCAGACCATCATCACCAGCGAGGCGCCGCGCACGACGTCGAGGATCGACTGCGTCCACACCATGGCCAGCGCCAGCGCCGACTGCAGCAGCACGCTCCCGAGCGGCGGGCGTCCGTCGCTGGCCTGCAGCGCGGCGGGCAGGAAGCCGTCCTTGGCCATCTGGGCGTAGACGCGGGGGCCGACGAAGATCATGGCGCTCATCGCCGACACGCAGGCGAGCAGCGTCAGCACCGACGTGAAGCGCCCGCCGGCCTCGCCCACCAGGTGGGTCATCACCGTGTGGGCCAGCGTGATGCGCGTCTGTTCGTAGGAGAACACGACCTTCGCGAGCTCGGGGGTCAGGTTGACGACGAAGATCAGGTTGACGACGAGGTACAGCGCGCCGACGGCGAGGGTGCCCGCGACCATCGCCCGCGGCACGTCGCGGCGCGGGTCCTTGAACTCGCCGGCGACGTAGATGGCGGCGTTCCAGCCCGAGAACGCGAACGCGATCCAGTACTGCTGCTCGAAGAACACCTGCACCGGCAGGCCCGCCTCGGCCTCGGGCGGCGTCCACGTCGGCCACGCGTGCGCGCCCCAGCCGAGGCCGAACGCGACGAAGCCGAGCAGCAGCGCGGCCTTGACCACCACCAGCGCGTTCTGCGTCCATGTCGACGTTGGCGCGTGCAGCGCGTGGGTCAGCGTCAGCACGGCGATCACCACCGAGCCGGTGACGCGCGGATCGACGCCGGGCACCAACGTCGCGAAGAACGCGCCGACCGCAATCGCGTCCACGGCGATGGGCGCCGAGAACCCCATCCACAGCGAGCCCCACCCGGCCAAGGAGCCCAGCGACGGGTGCAGGTAGTCCGACAGGTAGCGGTACTCGCCGCCGCTGCGACCGCTGACGGCGGCGATGGCGCCGTAGGCCCGCGCGCCCAGGAGCGCGACGACGAGGCCGAAGACCCACGCCAGCAGGATGGCCGTGGGCCCCATGCGCTGGGCCATGAAGCCCGCGCTGAGCAGCACGCCGGCGCCCACCATGTTGGCGACGACGAGACCGACGCCCGACCAGCGGTGGATGCGCGGCTGCTGCAAGTCGACCGACCCGTCCATCCGCCCTCAACCCCGTTGCCTCGTGAACGTCCCGGCGCCTGCGCCGTCGACGGTGGGCACGATAGGAGCAAGGGGCGGCGAACACAAACCACCGACGCGGACCGGGAGACCTCGCCGGACCCGGTCAGACCCCTGTCGGATAGGGCAGCGTCGGTCGACGCCGGCGACGCGGTCGACGGCGTCCTCGTCCACATGGCCGGCGGCGAGCACCGCCGCGCAGTCCGCGAACTCGGCGCCGTCGGCGGCGCGCACGTCGCGCCGGTCGGCAGACCGCACGAGCAGCGCGGCGTAGCGAGGGAACGCCGACGTCGTGGACAGCGCGCCGGCGGGGGCGACCGGGTTGCTGCCGCCGATGCCGACGAACGAGTCGGTGCTCGGGCAGCTCGTGTTGTTGTTGGCAAGGATGCCCAGGCGCACGCGGGTGACGAAGCCGTCGCCGACGCTGCCGACGGCGCCGTTGTCGTTGACGTCGGTGACGTTGACGCCGCCGCGGTCGCAGTTGGGCGACAGCGAGAACGCGGGGTCGACGGCGAGCCAATCGTCGCGCCCGCGGGGCGAGAACGGCTGCGTGGGCCCGGAGAACAGCGCCGCCGCGCTCGCCGCCGGCGATGGCAGCGCGACGTCGGGCTCGACGAAGACGAACGCCAACGCGCCGCGCGTGCGCGGCGCGAAGCCTACGCGCCGCTCGGCCACCGGCGCGTGCAGGAACGATCGCAGCTTGAGATCGTCGTCGACGCGCAGCTGCGGGGTGGCCGACGCGTCCCGCGGGTTGTCGTCGCCGGTGCTCGCCGCGCCGGTCCGCCGTTCTCCCAGACGACGTCGCCGTGGTTGAAGCCGTCGCCGCCACTGTCGACCTTCAGCGCTGGGGTCCAGCCGCCGCCGTCGCGGCCCATGTCGCACCACGCGTCATAGACCGCGCTGCCCTGCGCGAGGGGGGGAGAGCCCGTCGCCGCTGCCGGCGCGCACCGCGCGCTGCTGGGCCCGATAGTGGAAGCAGCTCGGCTGCGGCGGCAGCGCGCCGACGTCGACGGCGGCGGCGGTGGTGGCGCCGGCAGCGTCGGTGAGACGCAGGCCCACGGCGGCGCGTCCGCTGGCCAGACCTACCGGCGCGATGAGCAGCGCCTGGGCGATGACGCTGGCGCTGGCGAAGGCGGGGTCGAGGGCAGCACGACGATGCTCACCGCGCCGCCATCGACGTCGGCCACGCTGAGCGGGAACGACGGGGATGCCGCGCGGGGTGCGAAGCGGACCGGGGTCGAGCCACACGGGGGCGTCGTTGACGGGGCGCACGGTCAGCGTCGTCGTGGCCGTGGTGCGCAGGCCCTCGGGGTCGGTGGCGGTGACGGTGGCGACGCCGTGGGGCGTCGGCAGCAGGCGGACCGTGAGGCAGTCGCCGCTGCGGGTCAGCGCCTCCAAGAGGTCGTCGTCGGTGTCTTCGACGGCGACGTCGAAGTGCGGGCTGCCGGGCTCGTTCGGCCCGGCGGTGGCGGCGAGGACGACGACGGCGACGGGGTCGACCAGGTCGATGTGCTCGTCGGTGGTGAGGGGGCGAGGGTCAGCGTGGGCGGATCGTTGACCGGGCGAATCGCGACGGTGAGGGTGGCGGGCTGCCCAGCGACGCCGCCCTGCCGCGGCTTCACCGTCACCGTGTCGAGGCCGGAGAGGCCGGCGGGCGGCACGTAGACGAGGGTGTCGCCGTCGATGACCATCACCGCGTCGAGGTCCGAGGTCGCCTGCCAGTCGACGGGGCTGCCGTCGACGCCGCGGACGAGCCGATCGAGGACACCCGGGGTGTCCTCGTCGACAGCGAGCAGCCCCAACAGCGCCGTCAGCGTTTCGCCCTCACCTTGGCCGACGGGCTCGGCGGGTCGGCGCTGGCCGCAGAAGCAGCGCGCGGGCGCGGCGCGGTCGTCGTCCTCGTCGCGGCGCGGTGCCGCCGGGTCGGGCGCTCAGGCGAGGATGGCCGCGAGCAGCGCGATGGGGGCGGCGCGGCGCAGCCCGGGCCCACGGCCAGCGGCGGCGCGACCAGCAAGGCCGACGACGTCGTTCATGGCCCGAGGGTAGCCCGGTCGGCGGCGGCGCCGGCGACCGCGGGCGCGACGGCGTCGGTGACGATGCGTTCGCCGCGGCGGACGTTCGTCGAGGGCGCGGGGCGCGGGGGGGGGCCGCGGCTCCACCGCCCGTGCTCGTCGAGCAGCGCGTCGCCGAAGTCGGCGGCGGACAGGCGCCGCAGGGTAGTCAACGCCGGGCCCCCGGGGTCGCTCCGGGGCTGGCCGGCGGGGGTCATCGTCGTCGGCGTGAACGTCGCAGCCAGCGCCACGCCGTTCTTCGCCATCTGCACGGTCAGCACGCCCGCCTGCGCCTGCACGCCACTGGTCGGGAACGTGCGCCACGACGAGAAATTGCCCAGCGAGTACGCGATCAGGCGCCCGCGGTAGCGCTCGACGCCGCGCAGCACGTGGGGCCCCGAGCCGAAGACGAGGTCGGCGCCGGCATCGACGACGGCGTGGGCGAAGGCGACGACGTCGCCGCGGTCCTCGCCCAGGAAGCGCTCGGGCGCGCGCGGCACGCGGGCGTGGGCCGGGCCCTCGGCGCCGGCGTGGAACAGCACGACGACGACGTCGTGGACGGCGGCCAGCCGGTCCACCTCGCGCCGCGCGGCGTCGAGGTCGAGCACGCCGACGTCCATCTCGCCAGAGCTGAAGGCGGCCAAGGCGACGCGCACGCCATCGACGACAACGGTGTGGCTGCGGCCGCCGACGCCGACGGGGGCGACGCCGCTCGCGGCGAGGGCGCGCTCGGTGGCGACGAGGCCGTCCATGCCGAAGTCCGCGGCGTGGTTGTTGGCGAGGCCGAGGGCGTCGAAGCCGGCCTCGGCGAGGCGCGGCGCCAGCGCCGTGGGCGCACGGAAGCTGAAGCACACGCCCGCCGCCGTCGCCGCGGCGCTGCACTTGTAGCTGTCGCCGTCGTCGGCGAGGGCCGTCTCGAGGTTGCCCACCGCCAGCGACGCCGCCCGCAGCGGCGCGGCGACGGCGGCGAAGAAGCCGGCGCCGTCGTCGGGGATCAAGGCGGCGCGCGCGGCGGGCCAGCCGCGGCCGAGGTGCACGTCGCCCACCGCCGCCACCGACAAGGACGGGCCCGCGGGCTCCTCCTCGACCGGCGACGGCGGCGACGCCGACGACGGCGACGCCGACGACGACGGCGCGCGCAGGGTGTCGACCCGCCCCCGCAGCACCGCCGCCAGAGCCACCGCCCGCGCGGCGCGCGGCGCCGTGGCGTCGTCGGCCCAGGCGTCCCACAGGTCGTCCCAGCGGCGGGCGGCGCCGGCGACGTCGCCGCGCCGCTGCGCCACGAGCGCGAGCCAGGCGTGGGCCTCGACGCACAGCGGGTCGATGACGCGGGCGGCGGCCGCCGCCGACTCCAGCGTATCGGGCGACGACGCGCCGGTCGCCGCCAGCGCCCGCACGCGGACGAGGTGCCGCGCGGCGGCGGGACGGCAGGGCGGACCGACGGCCGGCGACGGCGACGACGCGGGCGACGGCGACGGCGACGACTCGGGCGACGGCGACGACGCGGGCGACGGCGACGACGCGGACGCCGTCTCCGTCGCGAGCGACGGCGACGGCGACGGCTCGTCGACGACGCAGGCGGCGGTGACGTAGCTGCGGGCGATCACGTGGTCGCGGCCGTCAACACGGGCGTGGGCGAAGCGCGAGTTCCACGGCCGCGGCGCCAGCATTGTGCCAGCGGGCAGCACCACGATCTCGCGCTCGACGAACGCGCGGACGTCCCGGACGAGCCGGCAGCGGCGGGGCAGCGGCGGGGTCACGGGTCGTCCGGCGGGCGCCGCCGTCGCACCCGCCGCGGACAGCGCGACGACGGCGGCGAGCCCGAGGCAGCACAGCGCGCCCGCCCGCACGGTCAGCGCCCCGCCAGTGGCGCGCCGGCGGAGAGCGACGGCGACGGCGAGAAGCCCAGCGCGCTGAGCACGGGCTCGGGGGTCGGGTGGCGCTCGGCCATCAGGGCCCGCGAAGACAGCCAGCGCTCGTCGCCGAGCATGCGCTGCGCGTCGGTGCCCTTGTGCACGACGTAGTGCCAGTAGGCGCCGACGTCGTCCCACGGGCGGCGCTTGTTGAACAACGTGCGCAGCACCACCGAGTGTTCGTCAAACGGCAGCCCGAGAACGTTGACGCGGTACTGCGGCGTGAACCGCCACATCTCCTCGGCGTTGGACGGGTAGTAGACCCGCACCGGCACGCTGAGCGCGCGCGCCGCCGCGCCGATGGACGGCAGCGCCTTGTCGGTCAGGAGGTTGCCGGCGACGGCGTGGACGCGGCCCTGCTGCACCAGCGTGCGCACGAAGCGGTAGCGCTCTGCATCGTTCAGCCAGCCGAAGTCGCCGTCGTCGATGAGCTGGCGGCGGTAGTGCGCGTGCAGCTTCACGCGGGCGAGCGAGAACAGCACGACGATGTCGACGCCGTCGGTGCGGTCGGCGAGCAGGCGCGCGAGGCGCGCCCGCGTCAGCGCCTCCTGGCCGCGGGCGAAGAAGGCGACGAACGCGTCGGGGGTCTCGGCCTCGCGCACCAGCGCCTGCACCAGATGATGCAGACGCACCACCTGGGGGTCGTAGTCGATCAGCCACACCCACTCACTCCGCGCCGCGGCGACGAACGCGTAGGCTTGGTCGGCGCCGACGCCGACGAACGCACCCCCGCGGTTCTCGACGAACGGCCGCCACACCCGCTGCAGGCGCTCGTTCGACGTCAGATAGCTCATCGGGTCGCGGCAGTCGGTGGTGGCGCGCCCGGCGCGCCGGCACGGCGGGATGCGCAGCACGTCGGCGTCTTCGACGACGTTGCGGAACGCGGCGAGGTCGGCCTCGGTGGGCCGCGGCAGCGGCGGCGGCGGCGGCGGCGCGGGCGGGGCGACGACGACGGGGCGCGCGGTCGCGGGCGCCGTCGCGGGGCGCAGGCGCGCGTGGGCGGCGCTCGTGGCGACGAGGACGGCGAGCGCGAAGGCGGCCGCGGCGCGGATCATAGGGATGGGGCATAGCGCGCCGGGGCGGACGTGACAGCGGCCACGTGGCTTGGGGGTCGGATCGTGAAGCGGGGACCGCACGCGCGCGCTGGTGTCGGTGGACCCGATGCTCGACCCCACGCGCCCTGCCGCGCTGTCCCCGGTCTCGTCGGTCCCCGCGCGGATCGAGGACGGTCGGTGGCGGCAGCTGCGCTCGCGTGCGGCGAAGGTCGTGTTCGTGCTCGCGCTTCTGGGGGGGCTCGCGTGGGTCGCGGCGGCGTGCGTCGAGGACGTGCAGCAGGGGGCAGTGCATCCGTTCGTGCGCGAGCAGGGCCGCGTCGGTCGGGCGTCGTGGTGGCGGCTGTCGCTGGCGGTGCACATCGTCGCCGCGCTGTCGACGTTGCCGGGGTGCCTGCTGCTGTCGTCGCGGCGCCTGCTCCGGGCGGCGCCGCGGGCGCACCGCGTGCTTGGGCGGATCACCGGCGTCGTCGTGCTGCTGGCGCTGGTGCCGTCGGGCTTGAAGAAGCTGGTGCAGCCAGCGTGGTCGCGCCGCAGATGGCGCGCGAGGGCAAGCGCAGCCGCTACTCGCGCTCGCCACCGCCGCCCGCCGAGCTGCGCATCCGCGTGCTCGGCGCCGCACCCATCATCTACGGCACCGGCAAGGCCTTCGTGCGCTTCGCCGTGGACGAGCGCTGGTCGCGCGACGCCGACGCCGAGTGGAACACCGAGGCGACCGCCAGCTGCGTCTACCCCGGCGACGGCGCGGTCTACGTGGACGTCGGCGAAGCGTTCCGCACGGGCGAGGACGTGTTCACCCGCGGAGCCTTCGGGGACGGCGACGGCGTCGCCGGGGGCTGCCCCGCGGCGAGCACCGGTGCAGCAGCCCCGGCGCCGACGGGCTGAACATCCGGGCACCGGGCGGCGCGCTGGCTCGTGCTACGGTGCCGGGGTGGTCTTCGCTGCGCATGGCTCGTCGGGCTCTTCGGTGGCCTGCCTCATTCTGGCGGCGATGTTGTCATCGTGGGCGGGCGCCGCCTGGGCGGGCGACGGGCTCGTCACGGTGACCTTCGCGGCGCCCCTCGACAGCGGCGCGGCCCGCGCGGCGGCGCTGGTGGCGCCCGCGATCCGCGACGCCTTCACCGCCGCCGACGGCTTCCGCGTCATCGACCTCGAGGCGCTGCTCGACGAGGTCGACGCCCCGCCGGCGGCGGCGCGGCTGACCGAGGCCCGCCGACAAAAGGACAAGGCCGACCTGGCGCTGTCGATGGTCGACCTGCTGGTGGCCGCCGACGCCTACGCCGCGGCGCTGGTGGGGTTCGAGCAGGGCGCGGCGGGGATCACCGACATCGCCGAGGTCGTCGACGCCTACGACAAGCAGGCGATCACGTTCACGCTGTCCGGCGAGTCGTCGTCGGCGAAGGCAGCGTGGGAGCGGGCGCTGGCCCTCGATCCGGGCTTCCGCGTCGCTGCCGATGTCGCGCCGCGGGTGAAGCGCGCCTTCGACGACGTCGCCCGCGCCTGGAAGCGGCCACCGATGGGCCAGCTGACGGTGTATGCGACGTCGGGCGCCGCCGAGGTCTGGGTCGACGGCGTGCTGCGCGGCGCGGCGCCGCTGACGCTGGACGTGCCGGCGGGCCGCCACCTCGTGCGCGTCTACCGCGAGGGCTATCGCGCGTGGGGTGGCGCCGTCGACGTCAAGAAGGGCGCCGAGGCCACCGTGCAGTCGTCCTTGAAGCCCACGACCGGCTTCGCCCGCCTCGACGAGCTGGTGGGGCGGCTGGCGCGCAACCCCGACGCGCCAGCCAACGCCGTCGAGCTGGCACGGTTCGTCAAGAGCGACCGCATGATGCTGGTGCTCGTGCAGGCCGACGGTCCGGTGGCCGCTTTGCGCGGGCTGCTCATCGACGGCGTCAGCGGCCGCGTGCTCGGCCGCGGGCAGAAGAGCATCAGCGTCGACGACGAGTTCTTCGCCCGCGACGCGACGTCGTTCCTGCGGCAGCGCTTCGTGCTCGAGTCGCGCCCTGACGACGGCGGCGGCGGCGGCGCCGCCGCCGCCGCGGTGGGCTCCCTGGACGGCGAAGGCGGCGCGCGCTCGCGCCTGCCCGGCGACATCGAGCGGGTCGAGACGCCGGGGCTCGTGATCGCCGGCTGGGTCGTGACGGGCCTCGCCGCGCTGCCCATCGGCGCCGGCATCGGCCTTGGCATCACCACGATGAACCAGCAGGAGGCGTTCCGTTCCCGCGCGCAGACCGACGCCGACGTGTCCGAGATCAAGAGCGCCTGGCTGTTCACCGCCGTCGGCGCCGACGCCGGCTACGTCGTCGGCGCCGCCATGGTCACCGCCGGCGCCGTCATGCTCGTGAACGGCTACGCCGAGCAGGCGGCGCTGCAGGACGTCATCGAGCCGGGGACGTGAGCCATGTCGTCATCGTCGTCCTTGTCTCCTGCCTGGTGCGCGTCGTCGTGCGCGTCGTCGTACTCGTGGGTGCGGGCGGCGGGCGCGCTCGTGCGCGCCCTCGCTGTCGTCACCCTTGGCGCGGCGCTGCCGGCCTGCAGCGTGATCTACGCGCTCAACTCCGACGAAGAGAACCTGGCCTGCGGCCCCGACAACGGCGCGCCGCGCTGCCTCGATGGCTACACGTGCGTCTCCGCCGATGACGGCGTCGAGCGCTGCGTGAAGGCGGGCTTCAGGCAGGTGGGTGAGCCGTGCCGGGCCAGCGCCGAGTGCGCCGACGACGCTGTCTGCGCCGACGCCTGGGCCACGCGCTGCGAGGATCCGGTGCACCGGATGAACTGCGCGCTGCTCGACGATGACGACAGCGGCCTGCGCTGCCGCGCCCGTTGCAAGGACACGCTCCCGCGCTGCGCCAGCGACACGCGCTGCTTTGAGGACGACGGCGTCGAAGCGCCCTACTGCCAGCAGGGCGTGTGCGCCGGCGACTCCGACTGCGTCGTCGGCGGAGCTGGCGGTCTGTGCATCGAGGAGGCCTTCAACGGTGGCCGGAGCGGCCTGTGCAGCCCGCAGTGCGCGCCGCTGCGCTGCTCCGACGGCGGCGACGACTGTCCCTGCCGCGACGACGAGAGCTGCGCGACCCCGGCGGACGAGACGGTGAGCAGCCGCGCGGTGTGCACGCCCACCGGGGCGATCGGGGAGGGCCTGACCTGCGACAGCGCCAACCCCTGCGCCGACGGCCTGACCTGCGCGCCGCTCAACACGAACACCAGCGTGTGCCTGCGCTGGTGCGCCGTCAGCGGCGGCGCCCCCGCGTGCAGCGGCGGCGCCTGCAACGGCGTCACGGGGGATCCGTCCCTCGGCGTCTGCCAGTAGCCCCGTCGAGCGCGGGCTCTCTCGTCGGTCGTTCAGCGCGAGCGCGTGCGCTCCGTCTCTTGCAGTCCGACCAGCACTGCCGGATGTGCGCTGGCGTCAACTCGTCGGTCAACACCACCCCGGCGCAGGCGCAGGCGCCGCACTCGGCGCGCACGGCCTTCAGCTGCTCCAGCGGCGTGGCGTCGTCCACCGCGTTCAACCGCGCCAACGCCAGCGCGTTCGCGTCGACCGCCCGCGGCCGGGGGCGGAGCGGCGGCGACGACGACGGGCAAGGCGACGACGGCGGTGGCGACGCAGGCAGCGCCGATGCGACGCCAGCGTCCCCGGCGTCGGCGGGCGGTGGCAACAACGGCGTCGGCGACGCCGGCGGCGCCAGGATGGGCGCGGTGACGACAGCGACGGAGTCCGTCGACGACGACGAAGGCGGCGACGGCAGCGACGACGGCAACGACGACCGGCCGGCGAGCAGCGCCCCGGCGACGACGACGGCGACGACGGCCCCGACGACGACGACGGCCCCGACCAGCGCGGCGCGGCGACGGCGGGCGCGGCGGCAACGGGCGCACGATCTCGGTGGCCGACGTCGCCTCGGACCGTGGTTCCGCCGCCGGCGCGGCGAGGGCAGGTCCGCTGCCGCCGGCGGAGACGGGGCCCCGCTCCGCGTCGCCGGCGGCGGGCGCGGCGGTCACGACGTCGGGGTCGACGAGGCGCTCGGCGGCAGCGCTGGTGGTATCGGCGACGCGCAGGGGCGACTGGGTCACGGTGATCGGGGCCGAGAAGCCCGTCGACTCCCAGACGTCACGCGGCGCGCCGAACAGCTGGCGCATCAATCGGCGCAGGCCGGCGGCGGCGCCGGCGTGCCCGCGCGCGCCCCCACTGGCGCAGCGCCTCGGCGAACTCCGCCGCCGGCGCCGTCCGCCGCGACGAGGACCGCGCCGCCGCCGCCGGGCGCGCTGTTGCTGGTCGACGAGCCCGCCGCCGACGTCCGTACCGGCAGCGCCGACCGGGTCCGCGCCGCGCTGTCTGGCTGGGTGCTCGACACGGCAAGGAAGAAGAGGCTCCTCGCCGGCGCGGCAGCGATGGGGCTCGGCTGCCCCGAGCTCACCGACGCCTGCGCCGCCGGCTGTGGGCAGGTCTCGGGCGTCGACGAGGTCGTCGTCGTCACCGTGCGCCCCGGTGCAGGCGAGGGTGAGGGCGAGGGTGAAGGCGACGGTTGTACGCAGGGCTTCGTGGTGACGTCCGCCGACGCGGTCGCCGTCGACGGGCGGCTGTCGATGCCGTTCAAGCGGCCGCCTTGCTCGGGGGTCGCCGACGGCGGGCGCGGCTCGCTGCGGCTGACCGTCGACGGCGAGCCCGTGCTGTCGGTCCTCGACGTCGACCTGCTCGGTCCGCCGAGCGAGCTGTCGCCGCTGCGCGGGCTGCTGCGGCTGGAGTCGCTCCCGACCGCGGGCGTCATCGTGCTTCCCAGCGCTTGTGAAGGACCGGTCGAGCCCACCGATGCCCGTGAACTCGTCGACTACGCCTCTCAGGTCGACGACCTGCACCGCTGGCGCTACTTCCGCCCCGGGATCGACGTCGCGAACGAGGGGTGTCTGGCCACCGCGGCGGCTGAAGCGGCGATGGCCTTGCGCGCGAAGACCTCGTGTCGTGTGAATCCCGGAAGCGGGGTCGCGGCGCGCTTCTTCGGAGCGCTGCCGTTGCCTGCTGGCCGCGATGCGCTCGACGCAAGCTGGAGCCTGCGGGTGACGCTGTACGACCTCCGCGAAGGAGAGACGAGGGCGAGCCTCCGTACGCTCGTCAACGACGTCGAGGTCGGCGTCATCCGCACGGTGCGAGCAGGGGGCGGGGGTCTAGCCTGTGACTTCCTGGTCGAGGCGCCAAGCGGGAGAGCCGCAGGACACGACTCGATCGAACTCGTCGCGACCGACGCCGACACGTTGTCCGAATTCGCGCTCGAGGCCAGCGACTGCGCCGACGCCACCAGCGCGCCGCAGGACATCTGCGTGCGCCGCGTCTTTGACCCGATGCCCCAGATCACCCTGCTGCCGTGAGGCGGCGGCGGCGGCGCCAGCGGCGCGGCTCTTCCCGCTCGTCGCTGACGTAGCCGAGGAGCCCGAGCACGGCGGCCAGCGCGTCGTGGGAGCAGCCGAGCCGCTCGCAGGCGCCGCTCGGCGACGAGAAGCCCGACGGGTGCGACCGCAGCAGCGCGGCAACGTCGTCGACGAGGTCGACGCGGAACGCCCGCGGCCCCTCGGACGTGTCGAGCACGTGAAAGCCCACCGCGGTGACGAAGCCGGGCGGGCGGTCGCCGAGCAGGAACGACGACGCTCCCGCCGGCGGCGGCGCCGGCACCGCGAGGTGCGGCTCGCTGCCCCGTCGCCAGGTCGACAAGAGCGCCGCGCGGCAGGCGAGCGCCCGACCCTTGAACGCGTCGTCGGTGAAGACGTCGACGAAGCCGAGCCGCACGCCGTGGCGCCGCTTCAACGCCCGCCGGCTCTCTTCGTCGACGCGCCCGGCCAGCGCCTCGACGGGCGCGCGCGCCGCGATGCCGAGGCCCTCGACCAGGGCGTGGGCCACCGCCCGCGCGCCGGCGGGCAGCGCGTCGGCCTCGGCGAGGGCCACGACGCGCGGCAGGGCGCGGCGTACCCACGCCCGCGCCGCCGCGGTGAGCTTGTCGTCGAGCCGCTGGCGCACGCTAGCCTCGTCGAGCACGCCGCCGCTGCGGTCGAGCACGGCGGTGGCCCGCGGCCACAGGCGCGACTGCCCGCGCACGAGCCGACCGACGTCGCCAGAGGCGACGCCGTCGTGGACCAGGCGCACCGCCAGCGTCTGCGGGTCGACGACGAAGGCGTCGTCGGGGGCGGCGAGGATCGCGTCGACGCGGGCCTTGAGCGTCGCTTGCAGCCCGCGCGCCGCCGCCGCCGTCTGCAGGCGGGCGCGCTCGCCCTTCTCGGCGTCGGGCACGAAGCGCAGGCCGTCCATGCGTCCGATGGTCTGGCCGGCGACGACGACGGCGCCGGCCTCGTCGACGGCGGCGTCGACGACGGCGTCGCCGCGGGGCGCCTGCCCAGCGCCCGCCTCGTCGCGACGGCCGCCGTAGACGACGCGGGCGAGGCGGTCGACGAAGCGCGCGGTCAGGCGCTCGTGCAGCGCGTCGGACAGCCGGTCCTCGACGGCGCGGGTGACACCCTGCCAGTGGGCCGCGTCGCGCACCCAGCCGGGCTTGTGGGCGACGTAGGTGAGCGTGCGCACGCGCGACAGCCGCGCCACCAGCGTGTCGACGTCGCCGTCGTCGTGGTCGACGTCGCGCACCCGACGGGCGAGCCAGTCGTCGTGGACGACATGGGGCTTGCCACCGAGCATGTGCCAGACGTCGAGCACGACGTGGGCGTGCTCGACGGGGCCGGTCTTTTCGAAGTCGGGGATCTGGCAGGCCTGAAAGAACCGCTCGACCTGTCGCGGGTGCGTCGTCGTCGCGCGCACCAGCGGCTCGTGCATCAAGCGCTCGAGGGCGAGCAGGTCGCTGGCCGGCCGCCCGAAATGCAGCGCCGCCGACGACGGCGGCCGGCGCAGCGACGCGTGCAGCGCCGACAGCGACGCGAAGTCGAGGTCGGCGTTGCGCCACGACAGCGACGACAGCGGCGGGAAGCGGCTGCGCTCGATGCGTTCGACGACGTCAGCGGCGAACGGCGCGACGCCGCGGGTGGTGCCAAACGTGCCGTCCTTCAGGTGGCGGCCGGCGCGGCCCGCGATCTGGGCCAGCTCGGGCTCGGCCAGCTCGCGCACGTCCTCGCCGTCGAACTTCCGCACCGCGGCGAAGGCGACGTGGTCGATGTCGAGGTTCAGGCCCATGCCGATGGCATCGGTGGCGACGAGGATGTCGACCTCGCCGGACTGAAACAGCGCCACCTGCGCGTTTCGCGTAGCGGGGCTGAGCGCGCCGGTGACGACGGCGGCGCCGCCGTGGTGGTGCCGGACCTCTTCGGCGATGGCGTAGACGTCGGCCACCGAGAACGCCACCACCGCCGAGCGCCGCGGCAGCCGCGACAGCTTCGCCTCGCCTGAGAACGACAGCGTCGACAGGCGTGGCCGGCTCTCGATGACGACGTCCTTCACCAGCCGCCGCAGCACCGGGGCGATGGTGTCGGCGCCGAGCACCATCGTGTCGCCGGTGCCCCGCCGGTGCAGCAGGCGCTCGGTGAAGACGTGGCCGCGCTCGCGGTCGGCGCACAGCTGGATCTCGTCGACGGCCACGAACGAAAACGGGCGCTCGTCGGGTCGGTGTGCGGGCATCGCCTCGACAGTGCAGGCGAAGTAGCGCGCCCCCGTCGGCACGATCTTCTCTTCGCCGGTCACCAGCGCGACGTGCTCGACGCCGACCAGCGCGCACAGCCGATCGTAGCCCTCGCGCGCCAGCAGGCGCAGCGGGAACCCGATGACGCCGTCGTCGTGGTCGAGCAGCTCCTGCAGCGCGAGGTGGGTCTTGCCGGTGTTCGTCGGACCAAGCAGCGCGCGCATGACGGACACCACGACCCGACGCGACGACGGGCGGCAAGGGGACCGCGGTGTTGTAGTCGTCGACGCTTCCGGCGTCAGCTTCGGCCCTGCCCCGTCGGCGGCCGCGTCGTGATCGGCGTCGTCCGCCGCCTCTCGTCGTCCTCGGCGGCGGCGGCTCTCTCGCTACGCGCGGCGGCGGGGGGAGTCGGCTGTCGGGGCGACGACGCCAGCGCCCGCCGGAGCGCCGCCTGCACGTCCTCGAGCAGGAACGGCTTCTCCACGACGGCGACGACGCCGACGTCGCGGGCCCGCTGGTCGGGCACGACGGCGGCGGTCGTCACGACGAGCGGCGGGACGCGCGCGTGGCGGGCCCGCAGGGTGCGGGCGAAATGCCAGCCGTCCAGCACCGGCATCTTCATGTCGAGCACGATGACGTCGGGCAGCCCGTACGCGTCGATCAGGTCGAGCCCCGGCGGCCGTCGGCGGCGGTGCGCACCTGCCAGCCGTGGCGGGTCAGGGACAGCGACAGGGCGAAGCCGATGTCGGCCTCATCGCCGACGACGAGGACGGTGTGGGCCGAACGGACCGGGGCGGCGGCCACGACGCGCTCCGGGACAGGACGGCGGTAAACATGATGCGGGCGCTGACCTGGCCCATCTCGCCGTCGTCCACGCTCCAGATGCCATCGGCGCCGACGCCGGCTTCGCCAGCCCGCACAGCCTCCACCCCGTGTGTCTCCATCGCATTCCCCCCGCACGCAGCGTCAGGGCGCGCAGCGATCGGCGCGCCAGCAGCGCCGGCGCGCCGCGGGCCGCTGCGAGCCGCTGCGGCGACGGCGTCGACGCCGCACGCGCGCCAGTTCGCCCGGACGGCGGTGTGTCCGTGCGCAGCAGGAAGACAAGAGGCCCGCCGATGGCCGACGGTGACCTCGCGCGCCGCTCAGCCGGGGCGCGACGTCGCCTGCAGCGGGATCGAGAACACCGCCCGCGCGCCGCCGAGGGGCCCGTGGGCCTCGATGCGCAAGTCGCCGCCGTGGCGGTGGGCGGCGGCGCGCGCGATGGACAGGCCGAGGCCCGGCGTCGTCCATAGCCGCTTCTTCGTGAAGAACGGGTCGAAGATGAACGGCAGGTCGGCGGCGTCGATGCCGGGGCCGTTGTCGTCGACGGTGACGATGCCGCGGTCGCCGTCCGTGCCGATGGCGAGATCGACGCGGCCGGCAGAGGCGTGCTGCGCCGCCTGCACGGCGTTCTCGACCAGCGACATGAGCGCCTGGTGCAGCTCGCTGGCGTCGGCAGCGACCACCACGCTGTCGCCCTTGACGACGAGGCGCACCGGCTGGCCGGTGAAGACGCGGCTGATGCTCTCGCACTGCGCCTTCAGGTCGATGAAGGCGAGCCTGCGCTCGCCGGTGCCGGCGATAGCCTTCATGCGCTTCACCAGCTCGGCGATCTTCGCCGCCGACTGCCGCGCCTCGTGGAGCGCGACCTTCGCCTCTTCGGGGTCCGGCGGGTCGTCGACGACGTAGTCGAGACACGACAACAGCGCCCCGAGGGGGCTGTTCATCTCGTGGGCGAGGCCCGACGCCAGCACGCCAAGGCCGGTCAGGCGGTGGTTCAAGGCGGCGTCGGCGCGCGACTCCTTCAGGGCCTCGTACGCCGTCGACAGCTCCTCGAGGGCGCGCCGACGACCGCGCTCGGCGCGGTGGGCGCGCACCACCATGTCGACGCGCGCCTGCAGGATCGCCTCGGCGAAGGGCTTCGAGATGTAGTCGTTGGCGCCGGCCTGCAGGCACGACACCACGGTGCGCTCATCGTGGGACGCGGTCAGGAACATGATCGGCACGTCGGCCATCGCCGGCGAGCCGCGGATGGCCCGGCACACTGCGAGCCCGTTGATATCGGGCATGTTCAAGTCGAGCAGCAGCACGTCGAGGGGCTCCCGCGCCAGGCGCAGACCCGCCGCGCCGCTCTCGCCCTCGAGCACCTGATAGCCCCGGGCCTCGAGCGTCGCGCGCACGAGCTGGCGCACGAGCCGGTCATCGTCGACGACCGCCGCGCGCCTGGGGATACCCGCCGCCGCCGTCGTCGCGCTCATCGGGCCACTGACCTCCCCGCTTGGGGACTTGACCAGATTCCGGGCCCCGACGGCAACCTTGGCGCGCCGTCGCCTCTCCTGTCGGCTTCTCCTGTCGGCTTCTCC
>VGSZ01000058.1 GCA_016874845.1 Deltaproteobacteria bacterium | reverse complement strand
CGCCGTAGGCGACGACGTCGCGCGTGGCCAGCCCATCGCGCTGTCGGCCTACTCGGGGCTCGACGCGCTGATCGCGTTTCCCTGGGTCGCTCCCCACGTGCACTACTGCAGCAGCCTCGGCGGGGTCCTCGTCGACCCCTTCGCCGAAGCAGGCGAGACGAGCCTGTGGCGCACCGGCGACAACGCCCCCGTCACCGCGGCCGCCGACGCCGCGGGCGACGTCGACCGCTTCGCCGCATCGCCGACGCCGCTCCCGGCCGGCCGCGTGCAGCGCCTGCTCGACGCGCTCGTGCGCCCCGAGGACCGTGACCGCTTCGCCGCTCTGCGCGAGAGCGATGGGCACGAGCGCTGCGGCGCCGAGCTGTGGGTCGAGTCTCTCGTCTACCCCACCCGCTTCTCGGTGCCTGACGCTGTCGCCCTGCTCGTCGACGGCAGCCCGCGGCGACCGGTGCTCGACCTGCCGTTTGCGCGCGACGACTACGACGGCATCGCCTTCGGCGACGATGTCGGCCTGCGCTGACGACGGGCTCGCTAGCCCGCCGTCGCGAGCGCGGCGTCGAGGGCGAGCAGCGCAACGCGCGCGCCGGCGGCGATGGACACGACGCGCACGTCGTGGCGCGGCTCGTCGCTCTGCGCCTCGCGCACGTTGATGCGCACCAGCGTCGCCCGCGGAAAGCGCCGCAGCAGCTGGTGCGAGAACCCGCGCACGGTCGGGATGTGCGTGCCGGCGCCGCACTCGACGACCACGACGGCAGCGTCGCGGTCGACGTCGGCAAGGAGCGCGTTCAGCCGCCCGAGCTGCTCGTCGGTGCGGGTGTCGTCCCAGCCGTAGTCACCGAACATCAGGATGTTCGGCCGCGCGAGCGCGCCGCAGCGGGGGCAGGTCGGAAACGGGGGCCGCGCGCGACCCGTCACCGCGTCGACGTCGATGGCCTGGGGCCCCGCTGCCCACAGGCCGTGCATGCCGGTCGTGCACTGCATCGTGTCGATGGCACCGTGCACCTCCGCGATCACGGCGGGCTCGAAGCCGGCCTTTACGAGCGCACCGTCCACGTTGGACGTGTACGCAGCGTGAGCGCCGGCGCGCATGCACCAGCGTCGCAGCACCGCGTAGCCGTCGTGGGGCGCTGTGGCGCGGTAGAGGTTGCGCCGGTGGCCATAGAAGCCCCACGCCAGCGTTGCGTCGTCGACGAACCAGCGCGGGTTGGCCAGGTCCTCGAACTTCAGCTTCAGGTGGGCGTAGGCCGGATAGGCGCGCCAGAACCCCTCGGGTCCGCGAAAGTCGGGCAGGCCCGAGTCGACGCCCATGCCGGCGCCGGCGGTGACGAAGAGCGGCGCGCGGGCGGCGAAGCAGGCGCGAAGCGCGGCGGCGGCGCGGGTGACGACAGCGGGCTCGGGGTCGAGGAGCGCCATGCGCATCACTCTGCACCGCCCCCGGTTGTGTCGTCGCGCGCCCGTCCTGCTCTGTCTCGCCGGTCACGCTCGCAGGGTGCTGAAGAACGCTTTGCGTTCTTCAGCACCCTGCGAGCGTGTTTCTCGCTTTCGTCGAGAGAGACCGAGAAATGGATCGAGCAAGCTGCTGCGAGAGCCAGTTGAGGGCTTTTTCAGCAGCTTGCTAGAACACCCAGTGTGTCGTCGCCCTTGCCGCCAGCCGTCGACGTCTTCGTCTGCGAAGGCCGCGTGTGCGCCGCCAACGGCGCCGGCGCGCTCGCTGCCGCGGTCGTCGACGCTGTCGCCTGCCTTCCCACCGGCGGCGCGTCGTCGCCGACCGTGCATGTGCGGCGCGGCGGCTGCTACGGGCTGTGTGACCTGGGGCCCAACGTCGTCGTCCGCCGTCGCGCCGCGAAGGTCATGGTCGACGATGCCGATCGCTTGGACCTGCGCGGCGGGCCCGACGAAGACGTCGCCGTCGCCGTCGCCGCCGCCGACGTCAACGCGCTCGTTCAGGGCATCGTCGGCGCCGGACGGGTGCCGGCGCCGCTGCTGCGCGCCACGCGCGAGGGGATCCTCGCCCCCCGCTCGCCGGTCGAGGCCCGCTTGCGCGCGCTGCGCGCCCGACGCGGCACCACCAAGGGGGTCCTCGCCGTCGTCGACGATGACCTGCCGGGCCGGCGTGGCGGGCAGGGTGGGCAGGGCGCGCCATGAACTTCGCAGCGGGCAGCAAGTCGCGGCTGACCGACAAGGACGCCCTTCGCTTCGTCGGCGACAGCCTGTTCGCCCGGATCGGTCGCGTCGTATGCGGCGCCGGCGTGCTACCGCGCAAGGAGCTGTACGAGAGCTGGGAGGTCGCGCGGCGCGTGCACCGCCTGCTGCGGCGACAGCCCCGCCGTCGCGTCGTCGACCTCGCCTGCGGGCACGGCCTGACCGGCGCGCTGCTGTTGCTGCTCGACCCGCGCCTGCCGCAGGGCGTGGGCATCGACCGTCGCCTGCCGCCGTCGGCGCGGGCGCTGCGTGCGGCGCTGACGGCGGCGTGGCCGACGCTCCTGCCGCGCTGGCGCCTCGTGCAGGGCGACGTTGACGACTTCGCTGTCGATGCCAACGACGTCCTCGTCTCGGTGCACGCCTGCGGCAGGCTCACCGACGTCGTGCTCGCGCGCGCGACCGCCGCCGGCGCCATCGTCGCCGTGCTGCCGTGCTGTCACGTGGTCGATCCGCACCACCGTCTCTCGGCGTGGCTCGACCCGGCGCTGGCCGTCGACGTCGACCGCGTGCAGCGGCTGCGGGACGCCGGCTATGACGCCCGCGCTGCGCTGATCGACGCCGCCATCACGCCGAAGAACCGCCTGTTGCTCGGCACCCCGCTGCGGGACCGCGTCAACCTGCTAGCAGGAGATCCATGACGTCAGAGACGCCGCCCGCCGCCCGCCGTCCGGGCGCGAAGAAGCTCATCCTCAACGACGCGACGCTGCGCGACGGCATGCACGCGCTGGCGCACCAGTACACCGTCGAACAGATGGTCGCGATCGCGAAGAAGTTGGATGAAGCGAAGATCGATCTGATCGAGGTCGCCCACGGCGACGGCTTGAATGGCAACTCGTTCACGTACGGCTTCTCCCGCCATACAGAAGAAGAGTACCTGCGGGCGGTGAAAGCAGTGCTCACCCACAGCCGGCTGGCGGCGCTGCTGCTGCCGGGGATCGGCACCGTCGACGACCTGCAGCGGGCGAAGGACTGCGGCGTCGACACCATCCGCATCGCCACGCACTGCACCGAGGCCGACATCGCCCATGAGCACATCGAGACGGCGCGCCACATGGGCTTCGACGTCGCGACGTTCCTGATGATGGCGCACATGACGACGACCAGGAACCTCGTCGAGCAGGCGCGGGTGATGGAGAAGGCAGGCGCCCACTGCGTCTACGTCGTCGACAGCGCCGGCGCGATGCTGATGTCCGAGGCGCGCGAGAAGGTGCTGGCGTTCAAGGACGCGCTGTCGTGCGAGGTCGGCTTCCACAACCACGACAACCTCGGCCTCGGCGTCGCCAACTCGGTCGTGGCCATCGAGGCCGGCGTCGACCGCGTCGACGGCAGCGTCGCCGGCATGGGCGCCGGCGCGGGCAACTGTCGGCTCGAGGTGCTGGTGGCGGTGCTGGCGCGCATGGGCATCGAGACCGGCGTGAACCTCTACCCGCTCGTCGAGTGCGCCGACCAGCTGGTGCGGCCGCTGCAGAAGGACCGCCCGGTGCAAATCGACGGCAACGCGCTGATGATGGGCTACGCCGGCGTGTACTCGAGCTTCCTGCTGCACACCGAGCGCGCGGCGCGGCGCTTCGACATCGACGCCCGCGACATCCTCGTGGAGGTCGGGCGCCGTCGCCTGGTGGGCGGCCAGGAGGATCTGATCGTCGACGTCGCCCTCGACCTGCAGCGCACGAAGGCTGCGTCACGAGCCGGCAAGGCTGACGGCGGATGAGCGAGACGCTCGCGCTCTTCTCGACGCCGCCGCGCGTTCTGCCGTGGCAGCTCGCCGCCTACAGCCTCGGCGCCGCGTTCGTCTTCGGCGCGCTGTGGGGCAGCTTCCTGAACGTCGTCATCGCGCGCGTGCCGCTCGGTCAGAGCGTGGTGACGCCGCGGTCCCGGTGCCCGCGCTGCGGCACCCAGATCGCGGTCCGCGACAACGTGCCTGTGCTGTCGTGGCTGTGGCTGCGGGCGAAGTGCCGCCACTGCGGCGCGCCCATCCCGGCGCTCTACCCCTTCGTCGAACTGCTCGGCGGGCTGGCCGGGGCTGCCGTCGTCGCCCGCTTCGGCTGGTCGCTGGCTGCCCTCGAGCTGTTCGTCTTCACCCTGACTCTCGTCGCCATCTCCTTCATCGACGTGAAGTGGTTCATCGTGCCGGACGGGCTGAACGTCGCCCTCGCGGCCACGGGACTCGGCCTCGGCGCGCTACGGGCTTGGTGGCTCGGCCCCGACGCGGCGGGCGGGCTCGCCTGGTCCGACGTCACTGACCGCGTCATCGGCGGCGTCGGCGCTGGCCTCGTGCTGAGCGCGGTGATCGTCGCGTCCACCGCCGTGATCCGCGCGCTGCAGGAGCGTCGGCGGCGTGCTGCCCTCGCCCGGCGCCGCCTGCCCGTCGCAGCCCGGCCGAAGCGGCGACCGTCGCCGCGCGCAACGGCGCTGCGGCTGCCGCCCGACGAGTGGGCGATGGGGTGGGGTGACCCGCTGATCTTCGCCGGCATCGGCCTGCACGTTGGCTGGAAGCTGCAGCCACTCGTGCTCTTCGTAGCCTCCTTGGTTGGCGCCGCCGTTGGCATCGCCGTGGCCCGGTCCGGTGGCCTGAAGAACCGCGCGCCCATCGTGCTGCCCGGTGACGAGCCGTGGACCCCGCCCGACCACGCGGTGCCCTTCGGACCGTTTCTGGCGATCGGCGGGCTGGTCGCGGCATTCTTCGGCGAGTCAATCCTGCAGGTCGCGCTGCCCGCCCTGCAGCTGGCCGTCGAAGCGGTCCTGCTGCCGGGGCTCGATGCTTGATCTGCCGCCCGCAGCGGGTAAGTAGCGTAGTTTCAGCGGTTTGCCAGAGTAAGTGATGGGTCTATGAGGGTAAGCTTGCGTTGTCTGGACCGCACACCTTACGCTCTTCAGGCCCCATGAGCGACGATCTCCAGACCCGGCTGAAGAACAACGTGCGGCGCCTCCGCGAGGACCGGCTGCTCACGAAGGCCGAGCTCGCGCGCAAGGCGGGAGTGTCGACGCTGACCATCGACCGCGTCGAGGCCGGGCACCCCTGTCGCATAGACACCAAGCGCAAGATCATCCTGGCGCTCGGCATGACCATTGCCGACAAGGACCAAGTGTTCGTCCGCGACGACGACAAAGACGACAACGCCGACATCACCGAGGCCGCCGGCGTCGCGGTCGGTCGGACTTCCGGAAAGGGTGACTGACACATGGCGAAGGGCAACCTCATCGGCCTCGATATCGGCTCCTCGAGCATCAAGGTCTGCCAGCTGAAGGAGACGCGGCGCGCGTATCAGCTGCAGAGCTTCGGCTCGATCCCGCTGCCGCCCGAGGCCATCGTCGACGGCTCGATCATGAACGCCACCGCCGTCGTCGACGCCGTGCGCGAGCTGATGGCCAGCCAGAGGATCAAGCAGAAGGAGGTTGCCGTCTCCGTGTCGGGCCACTCCGTCATCCTGCGCAAGATCAATCTGCCGGTGATGACCCGTGAAGAGCTCGACGAGAGCATCCAGTGGGAGGCCGAGCAGTACATCCCCTTCGACATCAACGACGTGAACATCGACGTCGCGATCCTGAACGACCACAACGACCAGGGCCAGATGGACGTTCTGCTCGTCGCGGCCAAGAAGGACATGATCAACGACTACATCAACGTCGTCCGCGAGGCCGGCTTGTTCGCCAACGTCGTCGACGTCGACTCCTTCGCCGTGCAGAATGCGTTCGAGGTCAACTACAACCTGCCCGTCGGCGAGACCGTCGCGCTGATCAACGTCGGCGCCGCCGTCGTCAACATCAACGTCATCCACTCGGGGGTGTCGGCGTTTACGCGCGACATCGCCCAGGGCGGCAACCAGTACACCGACGAGATCCAGAAGCAGCTCAACGTCAGCTACGACGAGGCCGAGGCGCTGAAGGTCGGCGGCAGCGGCGGCGACCAGGACAGCGTCGTGCCGCAAGAGGTCGAGCGCGTGATGCAGCAGGTCTCCGAGACCATCGCCAACGACGTGCAGCGCAGCCTCGACTTCTACGCGGCGACGTCGGCGGACGCGACCATCAACCGCATCTACCTGTCGGGCGGCTGCGCCAAGGTGCCAGCGCTGTCCAAGGCCATCGAGGCGAAGACCGGCGTGCCGGTGGAGGTCATCGACCCGTTCCGCCAGATCGACATCGGCAGCCGCGGCCTTGATCCGAACTTCCTGAAGAACCAGGCCCCGTTGGCGACCGTCGCCGTCGGGCTCGCCCTGCGCTCCGCCGACGAGCGCTGATCCTGGACTCCGGACCCGCTCTCGCATCGAAGAACGCCGCACGGCCGGGGCCCGCCCGGCAGACTTGAGGAGAAAAAGCGATGATTCGCATCAACCTGCTGCCAGTCCGTGCGAAGAAAAAACGCAACACGAGTATCTATCAGATCGTGGCGATAGCTGCGGTTCTGATGGTCGCTTCGGTTAGCTCGTTTACCATGCATTCGGTATACGCGGCAAAGGTCGAGGAGCGCGAGACGAAGATCGCGGACAACGAGGCCGAGATCAAACGCCTGCAGAAGATCATCGGCGAGGTCAACGAGCTCGACAAGCAAAAGACCCGGTTGCTGAACCAGCTCGCGGTCATCGACAAGCTCGAGAAGGGCAAGCGTGGTCCGGTGCGCGTTCTGGACGACCTGTCCACCGCGATCCCCAAGCGAGTCTGGGTGACGAGTTTCCGCGAGGCCGGCGGCGCCCTGTCGATCACCGGGTCGGCCATGGACAACTCGGACATCTCCGAATTCATGCGCGCGCTGCAGCGAACGCCGTACTTCACCGACATCACGCTGAAGTTCTCTTCGGCTGATCAGCGTGACGGTGTGACGATGTATAATTTCGAGATTGGTTGCAAGGTGAACTACTCGGCCTGACGGCCGGAAATGTAATCAGGAGGCCGTCATGGAAAAGTTCCTCGAGAGCTTCGCAAAGGTCCCGCTGCAACAGAAGATCGGCGGCGTCTTCATCGCCGTCGCGCTGATTGCCGCCGGCACGTGGTTCCTGTCCGTGTCCGACTCGCTGACCAAGGTCGAGGAGCACGACTCGACGCTGGAAAAGCAGGAGGGCGAGCTGCAGAAGCTGCAGCGGCAAGCGCAGAACCGCACACAGTTCCTGCGCGAGGTTGAGCGGCTGAAGCAGCGTCTGCGCGAGGCCGAAGAGCAGCTGCCGAAGAACGCCGAGATCCCGAAGGTGCTGAAGGACATCGATTACGAGGCCAAGCAGGCGGGCCTGCGCGTCGACCGGTTCGAGCCGCAGGGCGAGCAGCAGCAGGGTGACTTCGCGGCGGTGCCGCTGAAGATGACGGTGCGCGGCAACTACCACGAGCTCGCGGTGTTCCTCGACCGCCTGTCGAAGATGCCACGTATCGTGAACGTCACGGATCTGAACATGACGGCGCCGATCGTCGAGAACAAGAAGATCGTCGTCGCCAGCTCTTATACGGCGACCACGTATCGCTTCCTTGAACGCGAAGAGGCGAAGCCGACCGGCGAGCCCACCGTCACTCCCTGACCGCACTCGACGAGGAAACCCATGAAGAACACGATTGCCAAGATCCTCCTCGTCTCCGGTCTCGTCGCGCTGGCGCCTGCCTGCGAGGAAGAAGAGACCGAGGCCGTCACCGTCGCCCCGACCCGGAAGGACAACGAGGTCGTCGTCGACAAGGCGCAGACCGAGAAGAAGGCCGGCGACCAGGCCTACTCGTACGAGGTCATGATCAATGGTCAGACGCGGCGTGACCCGTTCAAGACCTACTTCGATGAGCTCGAGACCCAGCCGGGCGGTCCGAGCGAGAAGCTCACCGAGCTGCAGAAGATCGACCTCGACAAGCTGAAGCTCGTCGCGGTGATCGTCGGCACGGCGACACCGATGGCGATGGTCGAGGAGCCGGGTGGCAAGGGCCACACGCTCAAGATTGGGACGCTGGTCGGCCGGCGTCTCGGGCAGGTGAAGCACATCCGCCGCGGCGAGGTCGTCGTGCAGGAGGAATTCCGCGACTTCACCGGCAAGCGCATCCCCCAGCTCAAGGAGCTGCGTATCGAGACCGAGTCGCAGTCGGCGCAGTAGGTCTCACGCTGGCTGCCGACGCCCCAGCCCGACGGTCTGAAACGTGGTGTTTGCGAGCAGGGAGAAAAACCCGGAGCGGCTGTCCTGTCGGATCATGCTGCGTTCAGTCGCTGTCGCCTCTCTCCTTGCGTTTCTTGCTGGCTGCCAGAGCCCCCCGGGCGAGGGGGAGGGCGAAGGGGAGGGTGAAGGCGAGGGTGAAGGCGAGGGAAAAGGCGAGGGTGAAGGCGAGGGTGAAGGCGAAGGCGAGGGCGAAGCCCCGTGCAGTGCCGGACAGGGCGATCACGTCGTCGCGGGCGACGTGAACATCACCAACTCGCTCGAGCTGCGTGCGCTCCCCGGCCGCCGGGAGATCACCGGGAGTCTGACCATCGAGGGGCTCACCAGCCTCGCGGGCCTCACCAGCCAGGGGGCGCCTTGTACGTCCAGTACAACGACGCGCGGACCAGCCTTGCGGGTCTCGAGCGCGTCGTTGTCGAAGACGCACAAGCCGACCAGCCTCGCGGGCCTCGAGGGCCTCACCAGCGTCGGGGACGGCTTGTACGTCTTCGACAACGACGCGCTACCCCAGTGTCAGGCAGACGCCCTCGCTCTGCGCCTGGGGAAAGCGTGCACCTGCTTCAGCAACGATGACACCACCCCGTGCGACGAGCGCGGTGCGCAGGTGCGCTGCGGGGGACAGGCGCGATAGCACCCGCTACCGGCGGAAGGTGCGCTTCAACAAGCCACGCGCGCCACCGGTAAGCTTCTTGTCGACGGCTTCGAGGCGTGCTCGAGCCTCGCGCAGCTCAGTGCGGGCCCCCTGGACTTCGCCCAAGGCGCGGTCCCGCTCGGCCTCCACCGATGCGAGGTGACGCTTGACGGCGTCCAGCTCCTCTGGCGCTGCCGCCGCGAAGATGGACGTCGGCAGGGGCGATACGACGGGTGCCCTCTGCACTCGCGTAGGTGCCGTGTCGCGTGCATGGCCTTGCGCTGCAAGGAGCAGTGCAGACTTCTGCACCAGGGCACGTCCCTGTTCATCTGGCCCGTGGAAGGCCAGCCGCCTTGCCCGCTTCCAGCGGCGCAGGGTGTCGACGCTCTTGCCGATGGAGCGGGCTGCGTCAGCCAGCGGGAGGAGGTCGCCGTCGGGCTTTTTTCTGGTCGAAAGTCGCGCTCCGCCCGCGCTGCACGCCGAATCCAAGCCTGCTATCGAGGCGTCATGACGACGGCAGAAATCCTCGCCCGCCGCGCGCGGGGCGCTTCACGTGCGATGCAGGCAGCGTCGACGGGCGCGAAGAACCGGGCGTTGCAGATCGTTGCCGCGGCGCTGACGACGCCGGCGACGGTGTCCGGCATCCTCGCCGCGAACGCTGTCGACGTCGCCACCGCCGTGGCTGCCGGACTGTCGCCGGCGCTCGTCGACCGCTTGAAGCTCGACGAGGCGCGCCTCGCCGCGCTGGCCCGCGCGGTGCGCGAGATCGAGGCGCTGCCCGACCCGGTGGGCGGCATCGACGACCTCGTCGCACGGCCGTCAGGCATCCAGGTGGGGCGCATGCGGGTGCCGCTCGGCGTCGTGCTGATCGTCTACGAGAGCCGACCCAACGTCACCGTCGACGCTGCTGCGCTGTGCCTGAAGGCCGGCAACGCCGTCGTCCTGCGCGGCGGCAAGGAGGCTCTGCACAGCAACCGCGCCCTCGCTGGCGTCGTGCGCGCGGCGCTGAAGGAGTCTGGCCTGCCCGAGGACGCCGTCGTCTTCGTCGATGACGCCGATCGCGAGCTGCTGTACGGGCTGCTCAAGCGCACGGCCGAGATCGACTTGGCCATCCCACGCGGCGGCACCGCGCTCATCGACGCCGTCAACGAGCAGGCGCGCGTCCCGGTCATCCAGCACTACCAGGGTATCTGCCACGTCTACGTCCACGCCGCCGCCGACCTCGACACCGCCGAGCGCGTGATCGTCAACGCCAAGGTCAGCCGCCCCGGTGTCTGCAACGCCGCCGAGTGCGTCATCGTCGACGCCGCCATCGCCCCCGCCTTCCTGCCGCGGCTCGCGGCGGCGCTGTCGGCCCGCGGCGTCGAGCTGCGCGGCGATGAGCGCGCGCGCGGCCTCGTGCCATCGATGCACGCGGCCGCGCCCGCCGACTTCGACACCGAGTTCCTGTCGCTCGTGATGGCCGTCGCCGTCGTCGACGACTTTGACGCCGCCGTCACCTTCGTCGACCGCCACGGCAGCCGCCACACCGAGGCGATCGTCACCAACGACCACTCTGCGGCGATGACCTTCCTGCGGCGCGTCGACGCCAGCTGCGTGCTCGTCAACGCCAGCACGCGCTTCAACGACGGCGGCGAGTTGGGGCTCGGCGCTGAGCTCGGCATCTCGACCACCAAGCTGCACGCCTACGGGCCGATGGGCCTGCAGGAGCTGACGACGCGCAAGTTCGTCGTGCTCGGCCACGGCGAGACGCGCGGCACCCCGCCCTGAACCTGCCGCGCTCGTCGACGACGACCCCCGCAGCGTCCCTGCAAGAGCGAGCGATGACCACGACGACTACGACGCCCCCGAAGAAGACACTCGTGCAGAAGTACGGCGGCTCTTCCGTCGCCGACGTCGATAGGCTCCGCGCGGTCGCTGGTCTCGTGAGGCAGCGCCACCGCGAAGGCCACGCGGTCTGCGTCGTCGTCTCGGCGATGGGCAAGACCACCGACCAGCTGCTGGCGCTGGCGTCGCAGGTGGCGAAGCACCCGCCCCGCCGCGAGCTCGACATGCTCTTGTCGACGGGCGAGCGCAGCAGCGCAGCGCTGTTGGCGATGGCGCTGCACGAGCAGGGCATTGACGCCATCAGCTTTACCGGGAGCCAGGCGGGGATCATCACCAACGCGACGCACGCCGGTGCGCGCGTGCTCGAGGTCCGCCCCTACCGCGTGCAGGACGAGCTGGCGCAGGGGCGCGTCGTCGTCCTCGCCGGCTTTCAGGGCGTGTCGTACGCGAAGGAGATCACGACGCTCGGCCGCGGCGGCTCGGACACGACGGCGGTGGCGCTGGCGGCCGCGCTCGACGCCGACTGCGAGATCTACTCGGACGTCGACGGCGTCTGGACCAGCGACCCGCGCGTCGTGCCTGCGGCGACGAAGCTCGACGCCTTGACCCACGAGGAGATGCAGGAGCTCGCCGCCGCTGGCGCCAAGGTGTTGAACGCGCAGGCCGTGCAGTTCGCCAAGGCGAAGGGCATCGCCGTCTACGCCCTGAAGACGCCCCATGGCGGCGTCGACGACGCCGGTACGGGCACCGTCGTGCGCAAGGACGCGCCGCCGCCCGTCGGTGGCGTGCGGGGGGTCGCCCATCGCGCGCGCCTGTACGTGCTCGAGGCCGAGTCGATCACGACGACGCCGCTCTTGCTGCGGCACCTCGACGAGCACCACATCGACAGCGGGCAGCTGGTCGGCTTCCACAAGGGCGTGCAGTGCCTTGTGCCACCCGAGGACGCGCACAACTTCGACCGCGTCTGCGCGCTGTTGCCGCCCGGTGTCGTGCGCGTCGACGACGTCGGCGCGGTCTCGCTGGTGGGGCAGGGAATCCTGTCGGATCGCCGCGTGGTGCTGGGCGCGCTCGACCTGCTTGCCGAGCGCGGCGTCTGCGTGCTCGGGCTGTCTACCTCGAGCTTCCGCGTCACCTTCCTCGTCCCGCCCGGGGACGCCGTGGCGACGGTCGCCCGGGTCCTGCACCAGCGCTTCGTCCCCCAGGCCCGCGAGGAGCCGGGGGCGGCCCCCGGCTGACCGTGTCGTCGACGACCTCGCCGCGGCCCGCGTGGACCGCGCGCGGGGGCAGCCGGGGCGTGCCGGTGAGCGTCACGAGCCCGCGGCCGCAGGCATAGCGGCGCTCGACCCCGCGCGGGTCGCGCATGACGCCGCCAATGACGCGCAGCCCCGTGGCCGGCGCAGGCGTTGTCGGCGCCGCGAGGAGCAGGTGGCTCGCCGACAGCGTGTCCTTGCGCAGCCCGGTGGCGGCCTCAAGGGCGCGGTACGACGGTGGTCGCGTCGTCCATTCGACGTCGCCGTGGCACCAGTCGCCGCGGGTGGCGAGCAGCGGGCACGCGCGCGCGCCGCGGCAGGGGGACAGCACGCTGGCGAGGGCCTCGTCGACGACGGCGTCGCGCACGGCCATCAGCGCGCGGGCCTCGACGCGCATCGCCGGCTCGACGACGAGCAGTCGCCCCGTCGTCGGCGTCAGGCGCTGCACCAGCATGTGCACGAGTCGCAGGCGGGGCGCGGGTTCGCGCGGATCGCCGACTTCATTGAGCACGTTGGCGGCGACCACGACGTCGACGTCGCCGTCGGGCAGCCAGGATGCCGGCGGCGCGGTCAGCGATCGGTCGACGAGGTCGAGCCGCGCGACGTCGGCGCCCACGGCGGCCAGCAGCGCCGCGCCGTCGTCGAGGGCGCTGCGGGCGAGGTCGACGGCGCGCGACGGACCAAGCCGGCCCCAGACGGCCCAGCAGGCCAGGGTGCCCGACAGGGGGCCGGCGCCCACGTCGAGGACGCGCGGCGGCAGCGACGGCGACAGCAGACCTTCGTCGACGGCGCGGGCGAGCAGCAGCGCGATGCGGGCGACGTTGTGCGGAACGAAGAAGCCCAGATAGGCGCGCCGCAGCGCGGGGTCCTGCATGTAGGTCGGGCGGCGCTGTCCGCGGGCCTCGGTGAAAAGGGTGGACAGGCGGGCCACGTCGCCCGCCAGCGGGCTGCGGTGGCGTTCGGACGCGATTCGAGCGGCGGCCTCGGCGATCGTGGCCAGGCGCGCAAGCAGGGGTGTGGAACCGGTCACAGCGTGGATCCGTGCGAGGGCGGGCGTCCGTGTCGATAGTACTGAGGAGAGGCCGACGAGACGGGGAACAGCACGAGGGACGTCATGCGCGCGTTGCGGGTACCACGACCGACTGAACTGCCTGACGCGGGAGCAGCCGTGCCGGTCTGGATCATCGATGGCCAAGGTCGCGGTGAAGGCGAGCGTCGCGAGGCGCCCCGGCTCGAGGTACCCCGCGATGACTCGCCGCCACCGCGCGTCGAGGAGTCGACCGCGCCGGCCTTGCCACCCCCGGGCGCGACGCTGATCGTGATCCCGCTGTAACGCGCGGTCGCACGTCGGGCGGGACGGTTCTGCGACGCCGCCCATCGCGGTGGCAGAGAAACAGGCTGGCGTGTGGCGCCAACCCCTCCTGCGGTTTCTTTTTGGTGGCGATCCCGCGTTCCCGCGGGCGTGCCGTCAGGCTCACGCGCGCTCGACGTACTCGCCCGAGCGGGTGTCGACCTTGACCTTCTCGCCTTCCTTCATGAACAGCGGCACGTTGACGACGTGGCCGGTTTGGAGCTTGGCCTTCTTGGTCGCGTTGGTGGCGGTGTCGCCCTTCACCGCGGGCTCGGTCTCGACAATCTCGAGCACGACGCTGTTGGGCAACTCCACGCTGACCGCCTTGCCCTGATAGAACAGGATGCTCACCTGCATGCCGTCGACGAGGAACGCCGTCTGCTCGCCGAGCATCTCCTGCGAGATCTCGTACTGCTCGTACGACTTCGGGTCCATGAACGTGTAGGTGTCGCCCGAGGCGAACAGGAACTGCCCGTCCTTGTCCTCGACGTCGGGGGTGCCGACCTTCTCGCCCGACCGCATGGTCGGGGTGACCAGTTGGCCGGTGACGAGGTTGCGCAGGCGGCAGCGCGTGATCGCGGCTCCCTTGCCGGGCTTGTGGTGTTCGAACTCGAGGATGGTGTACGGCTGGCCATCGATCTCGATACGAAGGCCGCGGCGGAAGTCCGACGTCGTGTACATGGCTTTCTCCGGAAGACCTCGTCGTGGTGGAAGACCGGGCGCGTTTCGTCAACCCGCATCGACGGAGAGGAGCCCCGCGAGGCCCCGTAGCGCCACGACGTAGGAGGCAGCGCCGAACCCTTCGACCCGCGCCCGGCACGCAGCGCCGACGAGCGCGCGCTGCCGCTCGGCATCGCGCGCTGCGGTGTTCGTCAGGTGGACCTCGACGACGGGCAGCGGGGCGATTGACCGGACGGCGTCGGCGAGGGCGAGGCTCGTGTGGGCGTAGGCGCCGGCGTTCAGTAACACCCCGCCGAACCCCTCGCCTTCGGCCCCCAGCAGCCAGTCGATCAGGGTCCCCTCGTGATTCGATTGTCGACAGACGACGACGACGCCGCAGTCCGCGCCGGCGGCGATCACGGCGTCGTCGACGTCGGCGAGGCTCGCCGTGCCGTACAGCGATGGTTCGCGACGCCCGAGGTGCGAAAGGCTGGGGCCATGCAGCACGAGGACGCGCCGGGTGGTCACCTTGTCGGCCCAGACCATGTCAAGAAAGTTCGGCGGCGAGCTTCGGAGCGATCACGCGCATCCGGTAGCGCGCCTGCCCGATGAAGCCTTGCCGCGCCAGGGTGACGGCGAGCAGGTACTCGCTCGTCAGGGGCCGCAGCAGCGTGACCTGACGCTCGGTCTCGAGGGTCACCTCTTGCACGTCGCCCGCGCCGAGCCCCTCGGCCGCCCGGCGCAGCTGCGTCGTCACCGCGGCCAGCTCGACGGCGGCGCTCTGCTCGTCACCAAGGGCGTCGGCGGCATCGACCGAGTCGATGGCGATGCCATCGAACCCCATCACCGTCGCCGAGCGCGCGCCCGGCAGATTGTCCAACAGCGTGGCGAGGGACTCCTTGAACATGACTCACTCGCAGCTGTCGTTCACCGCGGGGCCGATGTCGGTCTCGGTGCCGTCGCCTTCGATCTGCACGCAGCGGCATTCGGCGCTGCGGCGGTCCTGGCCTTCGATGCACACCTGGGCATTCAGCGACGACGAGCGGCCGACGACTCCGGGCGCCGTCGGCAGCGCCTCGCAGAACTCATTGTCGGGGGTGAGGCAGCCCGAGCACAGGTCGATGGCGAACGGGAACGGGAAGCTCGAGACCGGGCGGAGCTCGCCGCCGCCGGTGGTGACACCCTGGACGCGCAGCTCGGCGACGACACGCTGCCGCGCCGCCGAGTTCGTCAAGACCCCGCCGAAGGTCTCGGCGAACAGGGCCGCTTCGGCCGCCGAGATCGCCTGGACGAACACTGCCGACTCCGAGCTGAGCGCCGTGTTCTGATTGAAGACCGAGCCCGAGATGAGTGGGCTCAGGCCCTCGCGCTCGCACTCGTTGGTCGCGGCGTCACAGGTGAAGTTCTCGGCGGCGCCGGTCGCGGTCTCGGCGTCAGTCACGAACGAAAAGTTCACCGACGCGCTCTGCAACACGACCACGTTGTTGTCGGTCGGGCCGTAGTTCGGAAAGTTCGGCGATACCGTCCGACCCTGCGTGACGTCGACGTTGGTGAACGTCGCCGGCAGGTTTGTGCGGACCTTCAGCGCCACGGTGTAGCCAGCCTGCGCGTTCAGCACGTCGTAGACGCCCGAAGCGAGCAGGGTGATGCTCTTCGCGTTGACGACGCAGGCCGAGGACGGTTCGATGGGCAGAGCGCCTTCGATGAACACCGAGCCGTCGTCCTGAACACAGCCCGCGACACCGGCAAAGACCGACAGCGCGCTGACAAGCATAGGCCGCATCGGGAACCTCCGGACAGAAGCGAAGCGGTTGGCACCTTGCAACATCATGACACGACTCCTCACAGACCGCCGCCCTGGGGCGTCGCGGTGCGTCGGTTGACGATGCGCGGGGTGATGAAGACGAGCATCTCGGTGCGCGTGTCCGACTCGGCGGAGCTCTTGAACAGCCACCCGAGCACCGGAATCGAGCCAAGGAACGGCGTCTGCCCGAAGTTCTCGGCGGTGTTCCGGGTATAGATCCCGCCGATCACCGCAGTGTCGCCGTCCTTCACCAGCATCTCCGTCTGCGCTTCCTTCGTCGACACCGGCGGCACGCCCTGGCCGACCTGCTGCGAGAAGTCCGGGACGTTGTTGGTGAGCTCGACCTGCATCAGGATCGAGCCGTCGGCGGTCACGTGCGGCGTGACGTCGAGCTCGAGGGCCGCCTGCACCGTCTGCACCGTCAGCTGGTTCAGCGTGACGAGAGGAACGGTGATCGCGGTGCCCTGCGAGATCCGCGCGCGCTTGTTGTTCAGCGTCGTCACCCGCGGCGACGAGATGATCTTCGCCTGGCCCGAAGCCTCGGCGGCGGTCAGGCGTGCGTTCAGGAAGCCGAAGTTGCCGATGGAGCCGAGGTTCAGGCCCACGCCGCTCGTGACGTTCTGCGCCGGCAGGTTCACGGCGAAGTTCGGCGGGAAGAAGACACCCGGTGTCGGCTGCTGCGCCAGCTGCTGCTGGTTGTCGGCGCCGCCGACCAGACCGACGTTGTTGGGGAAGATGAGCCCGGTCGGGTTGCCGCCGCGCTGGCTAAAGAACAAGCCGCCGCCCCACTGGATGCCGAGCGCGCGGGTAAACGTCGTCGCGCCCTCGACCATCCGCGCCTCGATGAGCACCTGCGGGGTCTGCGTGTCGAGCGTGCGGACGAGGCGCTCCGCCTGATCGAGGTTGTCGCGGATGTCCTCGACGATGATTACGTTCGTGCGCGTGTCGCTCGTGGCCTTGCCACGCGCCGAGAGGAGCTCCTTCACCTGCGGCACCAGCTCGGTGGCGACGGCGTAGTTGACCGGAATCAGGCGAACCGTCGTCGGCAGCTTCTTCTCGCGCTCTTCCTGGAGCTTCAGTCGCGCCTCGCGCTCGGCGTCGAGCTTCGCCTGCGCCACGATCCGGATGATGCCACCACGCGTCTCCTGACCGAGATCCTTCGTCTTCAACACGATGTCGAGGGCCTGATCCCACGGCACGTTCTTCAGCTTCACCGAGACCTTGCCCTTGACCTCTTCACCGACGACGACGTTCTTGCCCGAGAAGTCACCGATCAGCCGGATGACGTTGACGATCTCGGCGTCCTGCATGTCGATGGTGACCTTCTTGCCCTTGAAGGTCGCCGCCGTCGCCGTCTGCTGCGTCAACGCCACCGGACCCGAGGTCCACGGCGCCGCCGAGGGCTGGACGCGCTCATCACCCCGGGGGGCCGTCGTGCCCGCGGCCCGCACATCCCAGTAGATGACGCCATCACGCTGCCAGGCGCTGTGCTCGATCTCGCCGCGCAGCTTCAGCGCCACGCGGGTCGACCCCTTGCGGTTCGAGTCACGAGCGATGATGACGTCGTCGATCGGCCCGCCCGACAGGCCACGCGAACCGAGCAGCGCCGTCGGCGCGCGCAGGCCATCCAGCACGATCATCTTCTCGTCGGCGGCGTTCTTCACCGTGCGCAATGCCACCGCGGCACCCGCCGTGTCGAGCCGCAGGCGCCAGAAGCCGTTCTTCTGGTCGAGCGCCACGCCCTTCAGTGGCACCCCTTCCGACTCCGGGGCCCCGACGACCGCGCCGGCATCGGCGGTGTCGCCGTCGAACTGGATCACCGGGGTCTCGCCCTTGTCGGCGCCCAACGCCGGCGCCGGCGCCGCAGCGCTCGACGCTGTGCCGCGCGTCTTCACAACGATGGCGCCGTCCTGCACGACGGCGTCGACCTCGACGTCGCGGGCCAACACGATCACCACGCGACCCACCGGGCCGTTGCGGCCGCGGAACTGGGTGGTTGTGACGGCCTGGACCATCCCGGTCGGTGCGGGCGCCTGCAGCGCCGAAACGTCGACGCCGGGGACGTCCACCACGACCCGCGCGGGGTTCGCGAGGCGGAACAGCGTAAACTCGGGTTTTGCGGCCGCAAACGACGCCGACCGGATGCTGATCCAAGCGGTGTCGCCCCCGACCTCGAGGTCGATGGCGTCGACCGCGTCGACGGCACGCGCCGACTGCGAGGCCACGCCGAGGGCGAGAGCGGTCCAGAATGCGGAAGCGGGAAGGAGGCGCATGCTCTCTCTCTCCAGGCTCGATCAAGGCAAACGCGGCACCGGCCGCGAGAAGTCGGGGGACAGTGGGATGGATTCGAGTTGCGCGCAAGTTTTTCGTGCAAGACCACCCAGTGGTGTATCGCTCGCACCGGTCAGGTGTGGCCACCAGCCCCGGCTCGCTGGCCGGGTCAGAGCCGGAGGCCGACCGGCAGGCTGTCACCGAACGCTTGTGCTTCGTCGTCGGCCGACAACGGAACGACCTCGCGGACCATCTGGACCCACGACGTGGGTGCCTGTACACGCTCCAGCCTGGCCACGACCTTGTCGCGCAGGCCGGCGTCGATGTCGCGGGCCCGGTCGCCCGTGAGGCGAGCGAGGGATGCCAGTGCGAAGGAGCCGCCATCGGCGACCTTCAAATCGTGTTCCAGCACGCGTTCGATCCAGCGTGCAGCAACGTCTGGCCCCACGACGTCGAGGGCGCCGCCCTGCAGCGGCGCGCGCGCGCCGAGCCGGCCGAGCGGCCAGAAGCTCGGCAGGCCGCCGCGCCCGAGCTTGCGGGCGACGAAGTCCCCGAGCGCGACCTTCTCGCTCGACGGGATGCGTTCGAGCGAACACGCCAGACGGACCATCTCGTCCTGCCCGTGGGGCGTCGCCCCCGCGCCCTTGCGGCCCGTACCCTGCTCGAGCAGCCAGGGCTTCAGGTAGTCCCAGACCTCGCGCTGGCGGGCCGAGTCGAGCCCGCCTACGACGCGGCGCCACAGGACGAACCAAGAGCCCCACGTCGGCTTCTCGGCGACGTACTGCACGCCCTCCTTCCACAGAGCCCACAGCTGCTCGAGGCGCCAGTCGTCGAATGCGGCGCCGGTGCCGGGGCGCAGGCACCAGCCAAGCAGCTGGAAGAACGCGCGCTCGTGGTCGGCGCTGCGTCGTCGACGCGCCAGACCGGCGAGCAGGACCCCGCCCAACTCCCGCGACAGCGCCAGCGACCACTGCTCGCGCGGGCCGAAGTGCTTTTCGAGGTCGCGCCGCAGATCCTTGACGCGGCGCGGGTCGACGTCCTTCGACTTGTGGCCGAAGAAGCCGGCAATGAGCTCCTTGCCGTCGTCGATGCGCTTGTGGACGGGGCCGGCCTGCGGCACCTGCCCCGCCCCGGCGGCCCCTGCGCCTTCAACGACGCCGTCGAGGCGGGTGCTCACCGCCAGCCGGAACCGCTCGAGCGCTTCGGGAGTCATCCTCAGCGAAAGCTCGAGCGTACCCACCTCGGACAAGAGCGCCTCGAGGTGGACAGGCACCTCGCGGCCGGGCTGCAGCACCGTCGAAATCGAGGGCAGTCTCTCAAGGTCGCTCGTATCGACCAGCTCGCCGACTCCGGCCGCGGCGAACGTCGAGGAGAACAGCGGGAACGTGACCGGCTGTCCGAGGACGACGCGGAACGTGCGGTCGACCTTTACGCGCTCGCCCTCGTGCAGGCCGCGCGGCACCATGCACAGCGCGCGCGCGCCCGCCTCGGTGTCGACGCCGACGAAGTAGGAGCGGGCGCTGCCGCCGCCGATCCGCACGCCGCGGCCCCGGCGAACGAACGACGCGTAGGCGGCGCCGCGGGCCACCGCGCGGTCGAGGTCGGCGCCGTCGACGTCGAGGAAGCGCACCGGTCCGCCGGCCCAGGAGGCGAACACCGCCGCCAGCCGCTGACGGATCGCGTGGGCGCGAAAGACGCCGCCGTTCAACAGCACCGCGTCGGGAATGGGCAGCCCGTCTCGGACCTTGGCTCCAGAGGCGGCGGCCGCGGCGGCGTGCCGGCGCAGGAAGGTGAGGATGTGGCGCGGGATCGAGGGTTCGCGGGCGTAGGGCAGGCCGAGCTCGGCGAAGCCGGCGCGCCCTCTGGCGTCGACGGTCTCGTCGGCGCCGCACGCCCCGAAGAACCCATCGAGGAGCAGCGCGCGCACGGCGTCGCGGCGCTCGGTGCTCGTGCGCCCGCCGCCGATCAGCCGGCTGCCCCGCGACAAGAGTGTCACGCCGAATTCGTCGGGGGCATCGTCGGCGAGCAGCGCCTCCTTGGCGAGCCGCGCCGACAGGACCAGCTGCGCAAACGAGACGGCGTCGAGCGCGCCGACGGCGCCGGTGAGCTTCTGCTCCACCGACCGCGCCAGCGTCACGTCCATGTTGTCGCCGCCGAGCATCAGGTGGTCGCCGACGGCGACGCGGTCGATGCGGGGAGGGCCGCGCCCGTCGCCGGCGTCGACCGACAGCAGCGTGAAGTCGCTGGTGCCGCCGCCGACGTCGGCGACGAGCACGAGCCGCACGCCCTCAAGCAGCGCCTTGAGATCGTTCTGACGCCGCTGCAGCAGCGCGTAGAAGGCGGCCTGCGGCTCCTCGAGCAGCCGGACCGCGGGCAGCTCCGCCGCCTGGGCAGCCTCGAGCGTCAGCTCGCGGGCGACCTCGTCGAACGACGCCGGGATGGTGACCGTGACCTCGTCGACGACGTCGTGGCCGGCGTGGGCGACGGCGCGGGCGACGTGGTCGAGCAGCGCGGTCTGCACCTCGACGGGCGAGCGCCGCGGCAGCGTCTCGTCGTCGGCGGCCCAGGGCAGGATGCGGCCCTTGCGGTCGGCGTGGGCGGCGGACAGCCACGACTTCGCCGAGGCGATCACGCGCCCCGGGACGCGCGCGCCTTGCGCGCGCGCGTAGGCCCCGATGGGGAAGGCGGGGGCGTCTCCCCAGGGCAGCCGGCGCAGCGGCTCGTCGAGCTCGCCGGTCGCCGGCAGGTACATCGTGCTGGCGAGCTGCGGGAGCGCCGCGACCTCGCCGGGGGCGACGAGCTGCGGCAGCTCGAAGTCGACGACCGCAGCGTCGGCGGCGTCGAGGTCGGCCTTCGCCGCGACGGTGTTCGTGGTGCCGAGATCGATGCCGAGCGCGATGCCCATGACGGGCGCATAGCATCGGCGTCGGCGCCGCACCCGGGGTTGCATAGCGGGGGCGGGTCGTACAGACCGAGCTGCGACCGACGGCGCCCCCGTCGACGTGGCCCGAGGTGCTCGTGACGTCGTTCATCTGGAAGAACAAGGTGGCGTGGCTGGTGGCGATCGTCGTCGTCGGCGCCGGTCTCGATCAGGCCACCAAGGCCTGGGCCCACGCGGCCCTGACGCGTCCGGCGACCGAGGCCGAGATCGCATGCGCCGAGCCGGGGGCGCGCAAGAAGAACCCCGAGTGCCGCGGCAGCGACCCGGTGACCCGCCATGGCCAGCGCGTCGTCACCAACGAGATCACGGTGGTGCCGCAGCTCTTGAACTTCAAGTACGCCGAGAACCCGGCGGCGGCGTTCTCGATGACCGGCTCGCTGCCGACGTGGTTCCGCCGTCCATTCCTGCTGAGCGTGTCGACGTTGGCCTGCATCGGCATCGC
>VGSZ01000057.1 GCA_016874845.1 Deltaproteobacteria bacterium | reverse complement strand
CGCCCAGGCGCCCCAGGCCAACAGCGCGGCGCCGTCGTCGACGCCAGCCAGCGTGGCGACGTGCTCGTCGTCGTCAACGGTCCGCGGCTACGCCGCCGCTGGCGCGCCATTGACGACGCCTGCGCGCCGCGCCGCCCGCCCTCACCCGGGACCCGTCCGCATCGCGGTCACGGAGAACGGCGCCCGGCTCCTCTGCGTCCACGTGCTCGACCCCCTCGTGCGCGCAGGAATCGAGATCGAGCTCATTGGCGGGAACGCCATGGTGGACCTGTCCAAGGGCGACGCGGACCTCGCGATTCGCGTGGTGCGACCGGAAGCAGAAGACCTCATTCGCCGACGCATCGGCACCTTACGCTACGGCTTGTTTGCCGCGCGCGGCTACCTCAAGCGCGCTCCGACGCTCGAAGCAGGCTGGCCCGGACAGGGCGTGCTGCTCCCCAGCGGCGAACTCGCGGGCGGGCCGGAGGCCACGTTCCTGCGGCACAGCGCGTCGCGCGCGCGCATCGTGATGCACGCCAACAGCCACGTCGCCCTCGCTTGCGCCGCGGAGGCTGGGCTCGGTCTCGTCGTGCTGCCCACCAACCTGGCCATCTTCCACACGGCACTGGAGCGCGTGCGTGCGTTGACCGAGATCCCCGAGCGCCCCATCTGGCTCGTGATGCACCGGAGCTACCGCGCCGACGTACGCCTGCGAAAGGCCGCGACCATCCTGTCGAAGGCCTTTGCGACGCTCGAGAGCAAGCTCGCAAATGCCTGAACCGGGTCGCCGCCGCTGTCGCTCGACCGGGTCGCGGGCGCAGCTCCCGGCGCGCAGCTCCCGGCGCGCAGCTACCGGCGTGCAGCGTCCAGCTACAGCGCCACATCCACGATCAGGTCCTCCTGCCCGCTCACGAGTCGGCGCTTGCCGATGGCCATGAGCACATCGCGCGGATCCACGCCGACCTTCTCGGCGGCGCGCTCGGTGTAGAGCAGAAAGCTCGAATAGACTCCGGCGTAGCCCATCATCAACGCGCGCCCGTCGACCACCACCGGCCGCTGCTGCAGGGGTCGCACGATCTCGTCGGCGCACTCGATGAGAGGATAAAGCTCGGCGCCATGGGCCACGCCCATCTTGTGGAGGACGGCCACGAGCACCTCGAGCTTGCAGTTGCCAGCACCCGCGCCCATGCACGGTGCCCGCGGCGCGCTGGCGGCATCGCGCCTGAGCGAGCTGCCCGACGGTCGCTTCGCCTACGTTGGCCGACCCCTTGCGCCGGGAAAGGGGGAGCCCACTGCACGACCCACGCGCTCCCGGCCGGGCTCGACCCGCGGGGGCTCGCGTCGGCGGCGCCGGCTTGACCGCGCGGCGCCGGCTGCGCGGTCACTCTCGAAGGAGGAGTCCACAATGAAATCTCTCCATGGATTCATCGGCCGGACAACGATGGGCTCGGTGCGGACCGGACCCTCCCTGGTGGAAACGCCTTGGTTTTTTGTCTTCGGCGGTGAGCCGAGGCGCGATCGCCGCGCTGCTGTCGGGCTCGCTGGTCGGTGGAGTGGGGGCCTGTGGCGTCCCCGGCGGCGACGCCGGGCGCGGGAAAGATGCGGACGCGCCGTCGACCACGGAGCCGGCTGCCGACCACGGTGACGCCCTGGACGGCACGGGCGCGCACGACGGCCCCGGTGGCCAGGCCGACGAGGGAAGCGGGGGCGACAACGCCGCGGGCGGCGACAACGTCGCGGGCGGCGACGGCGCCGGCGACGAAGGCATCGACGAAGGCATCGACGACCCGGTGACGACGGGAGGCGTCTTGCGCGGCTACTGGGTCTGGGAGCAGCGGGTGCAGGGCACCGGGATTCAGTCCGGTGACGTCGACCGGGGCCAGATGAAGGTCGCGTTCGGCGACGGCAACGACCGCTGTCACTACATCTGGAACGAGACGAGGGGCTCCGATTTCCATACAGAATGCACCTACTCCGTCGACGGCGACCTGGTCCGCTTCGAGGCTACGGCTGACGCCGACGCAACGGCAGCCGGCTATTCGTGTGCCCATCCGGATTGGACGAGCTGGAACGATCGTCCGGCCGTGCAGTGGGGGCGCTACCGCTTTGTCGGCGACCGTCTGTGGATCGGGGTGAACACCTACTGGGGCTTCGGCGGAGGCGTCGAAGGGGTCCCGCCGAACGGTTCGCTGAAGCGGTTTTCGTTCTGGGAGAGCGAGGTCTAGGCGGTCGAGCTGGAGAGTTGGATTGTCTTCAAGCCAGTGACCCGCGAAGAATGGTATACAACATATGCCATCAGCACCCGCTGCCAGGGATCGACCGAGGTGTGCGCCCGGTGGCCCGGCTGTGGCGGGGGGGACAAGGGCTACGTCGACTGACCGATGGGTGCGAAGGCGTGATCCGGCACTTTCGTAGTCCGCCGCAGCGATACCCACATTAGCCTACTCTGGACGACAAGCAGCAGCAGCAGGGAGAAGTCATATGCCGATGAATGTTCCGTTCGCTGGTTCCCACGTTCGTCCGGTCAAGGCCGAACTGTCAGGCAACGGCGAGGCCATCGAAGTGACGGTGCACAGCCACGATCGCGCCGGCCTCGACGATCGCGCCGGCGTGACGGTGGTGGCGCCCAACGGCGCGACCCATTCGGTCGCCGCGACGTTCGACCAGTACCTGCCACCGCCGGGCACCGGCGGCGGTGCCCGCCTCGGCAGCGACATCTGGCGGGCGAGGGTGCCGGTCAGCAGCCTGCCGCCGTCGATGCAGGGCGTGTCGCCGCTGCAGCTGCGGATCCGGGCCCAGCTCGACGAAGGGACGTCCCACGTCGAGTCCGGCACCACCATCCCGGTGGCGCCCCGCGCGGCGTCGTCGACGGTGGCGCTGCCTGCGCCCGAGGCGTCGTTCGGCGCCAGCTACGAATTCCGCAGCCCCTCCCGCATGGAGTCGTCGACCGCGCTCGGCCAGTTGTCGACAACGGTCCTGCCGCAGGAGACCTCGGCGGCGACGTACAAGAACCGGTCGATGCAGCACTTCATCAAGGACCTCACGTTGCAGCCGACGCCGGACGCCGCGACACGGCTGGCGGGTGTCACGACGCTCGCCATCGAGCTGCTGCCGGTCTTCGCCCGCGTCGACAAGCATGGCTACGACCACCCCCAGGCCGCGCAGCCCTTCGTCAACTACCAGTACCGGGCCGATGAATCTGCGGTCCGCGTGACCTTGCAGCGGCAGGCGGATGGCTCCTTCCGCGCCGAGGCTCCCGCTGGCGAGGCGTTCGCCCGACTCACGAGCATTGGTGGCTATTTCACCAATGCCGATGACTCGCTGACGGGATTCACGGCACGCTTCGCGGAGTGACCGCGTCTTCCGCCGCGGCACTCGCTGGCACCGGCGTCGATCAGCGCCGGTGCCAGCGGTGCGTCACGGCGAAGCGCCCCTGGCAGGGCCCCCCGAGAGCAACTTCATCGGGGTGCAGATCGCCTGCTGAGCACGACCGCATGAGGGTGTCGATCGGGTAGTCGATTGATTCGGCGTCGTGCGGGGTGCGACGAAGCCGCGGGGGAGGGGGCTAACGGATCCCCTCCGAATTTTTCGTCCTCCGGGGGCGTCTGAGGTGTATGCGAAACCCCCGCCGACCCTCGTCTCGCCGCCGTCCCCGACCCTCGTCTCGCCGCCGTCCCCCGTCACTTGTAGAACTTCGCCGCGCTCGGGGAAGCGCGCTGAGGATGCGACGGATGGTGGATTCGATCTTCGAGGACGAACACAGCCAGCGACTCGACGCGCTGGCGAACTACTCCGTGGCGGCGATGCGAGCGATGCGTGCGGGTGTCGCCGCGATCGGCGCGGCCTACGCCGAGACCGCCGAGATCAAGCCGAAGCACGGGATCAAGCAGTTTGACCGCTTTCTGAGCAACAAGGGCCTCGACGTCGAGAAGATGCGTCCTGCGTGGGTGCGGTTCGTCCTCGGCGGTCGTCCCGAGGTGCTGCTCGCGCTCGACTGGACGGAGTTCGACGCCGACGACCATGCGACGCTCTGCGTGTACGTCGTGACGACGCATGGGCGTGCGACGCCCTTGGCGTGGAAGACGCACAAGAAATCGGAGCTCCGCGATCATCGGACCGCAGCCGAGTACGCGCTCATCGAAGCGGTCCATGCCGCGATCCCTGAGCACATCAACGTGACCGTGCTCGCTGACCGCGGCTTCGGAAATCAGGTTCTCTACGACCTGCTCGACGTGCTCGGGTGGAAGTACGTCATCCGCTTTCGCGGCGTGCTGGTCGAACACGACGGAGAGCAGAAACCGGCGACGGCGTGGCTCGGTGCTGGCGGTCGAGCGCGCAAGCTCGCTGGCGCCCGCGTCACGGCGGATCGCACTCCCGTCGGGGCTGTCGTGGCGGTGAAGGCCAAGGCGATGAAAGACGCCTGGTTCCTCGCGACGAACCGCGAGGACATGAGCGCGGTCGAGCTGGTGAAGCTCTACAGTCGACGCTTGACGATCGAGGAGACCTTCCGTGACGAGAAGGACCTACGCTTCGGCATGGGATTGCGCGCGACGCGCATCCGCAGCGCCGATCGCCGCGATCGATTGCTGATGCTACTGGCGATCGCGATCTCGTTTCTGACTTTGATCGGCGCTGCGTCGGAGCGCTCTGGGACGGACGCATGGCTCCGCGCCAACACGGTCAAGCGCCGCACACATTCACTCTTTCGACAGGGCTCGTATTGGTACCGTTGCCTGCCCACGATGCGCGCCGATTGGTTCCGGAAGCTGATGTCCGCGCTCGCCGCTGAGCTCGACGACCACCGCGAGCTATCGGAGATGCTTGGAAGGGTCTGAGGGGATGCGTCAGATCCGCAGCACGCCGGCCAAAAGCAGTCGATTCAACATTCAACTTCATGAGAACACCCCCGTTTGCACTGGCGCCGACCGTTCTCGCCCACCCGCGTGAGAACGGCGGGTCTGCTGCTGACCGTCTTCTTCGAGCGCGAACACTCTCTTCGTCACCGCTTGCCGATGGACGCTGACGTTCGTGTGTGCCGGGCCGCCGCCGGCGCCCACCGAACGTCGGAGGGAAGCGTAGCCTGATTCGCGGGTGCAACGAAGTAGCGCTCTTCTTGCGTGCCCCCATGAGGGCGTGCAAGTGATTCTCCGTCTGGCCGATTAAGGCCCAGGAGGGGACGCAAGATGAACAGCAATCGTCGTGGAAGAATCGGGCGCGCGCCGAAGATGATCGCGTGGAGCCTGCTCGCCTGTCTCGCGGTCGCGAGCTGCGGCGGCGGTGTAGCACCGACCGCGGTCGCCGAGGAGCGGCGCGCGTCGCTGCCGACGGAGCGGCAGGACAACGCGAAGCTGCTCGCGACGGCGGTGGCCGCGGCGGCGCCGTTGTCGTCGGCGACGAGCGACGAGCTCGCGACACTCGACAAGCGGTGGAAGGAATTCCACGACGCCTTCGACGCCCAGTGGACCGCGCTCGACGCGCCGGTCACGACGGCGACGGTCGAGCGCGCCGCCGCGGTGGCGGCGTTGGCCGCGGCGCTCGCGGGCACGCGGGTGCACGACACAAACACGTACCAGCAGCGGACGTGGTGCGGCGGCGACGGCTGCGGCGACACCTGCGTCGAGCGCTGCTCGGTCTCCGAGGTCTGCTTCGCCGACCACTGCGCCTGCGTTCCGCAGTGCGCCGGGAAGGTGTGCGGCGCTGACGGCTGCGGCGGCTTCTGCGGCGCCAACGGTGGCGGCTGCCCTGACGATCAAGTCTGCACCGAGGCCGGAACGTGCGCGTCCGGCGGCGAGGTTGAGGTCGAGTGTGCACCGAGCTGCTCGCTCGAGGGCAGGCCCGCGCGAGAGGGCGGCAAGCGTCGCGCGCAGATCTACGACTACTCCGTGCGCGGCAGCCGCGCGTCGGCTGCGGGCGCCGACGTCGACGTCGAGACGTTCCGTGCGTGGGTCAAGGCGCTCGACGAGCGCGTCGTCGCGCTGCAGGCGCAGGCGAAGGACGCCGACACTCTCGACGCCCAGCTGACGCAGGCGAAGACGGCGCGCGACGCCGCCGTGGCCGAGCTGACGGCGGCGAAGACGGCGAAGGCCGACGCGGTCAAGGCGGCCTTCGCCGCGAAGGTGCCGCCGACGGAGGCGCCCGAGGTGAAGGCCGCCAACGAGCGGCTCACGACCGCGACCGAGGCGCAGAAGAAGGCGAGCGCCGACGTCGCGACCCTGACGGGGTCGCTGCAGCGGGCGCGGGCGAAGGCCGCCGAGCCCGTCCGCGCGCTCGCCCGGCTTCTGCCCGAGAAGGCCGCGCTCGACGCGCTCGTGCCGACGGTCGAGGCTGCGTTCACGCGCCGCACGGCGGCCGCGTCGGCGCTCGAGCAGGCCATCGCGGCGCGCGAGATGGCGCGCGCGGCCCTGATCGCCGCCAACGGAAAGGCCGTCGACGAGCTCGCCGGCGCGCTGCAGGCGGCGTCGCTGCCGGTGATCACCGCGGCCGATCGCGCGCTGCTCGGCTGCGACGACGATGATTGCGCGATCGTCGCGAACGCCCGCGTCGAGAGCTGCGCGAGCGGCCTGCTGGCGACGAATTGCCCCGGCGGCGCCGAGGCGAAGGACCTGCAAGTGCGCCTGCGCAAGGCGATCGAGCGCCGCCGCGCCGACGTCACGTCCCGCCGCGATGCGGACGACGCCCGAAAGGCCCGCGCGCAGCTCGACGAGACGACCACCGCGCTGCTGCGGCTCCTGGTCGCCGACGGCGCCGACATCGACGACGCGGCCCGCCTCGCGGCGCGCGCCGCCCACGATCGCACCGCCGACGGCGCGCTGCCCGAGTCGCTGCACGCCGCACTGGCCCGGCTCGGCGGCAGCGTCGACGACGTCGCCGCCGCCGCCGAAGCAAAGGCGCCGCCGCGCGCGCCGCCGGCACGCGACCGCGCGCGCGCCGAGCCCGCGCCGCCGCCACCGCCGGCGCGCGCCGTCGACCCGGGGGTGGCTGCCGCCGTGCGCAAGGTACTCGACGCCGACGACGCCATCGCGAACGCCCGGCGCACCGAGCGCGAGATCGACGTGCTCGCCCGCGTCGTCACCGCGCTCGAGCGCGCGATCCGCCTCGCGAGCGAACACGCGGCCGTCGCCGGGTTCACAGCGACAGGCGGCTAGCCGCCGGCGCGCCCCGGACACGCGGCGACGGGCCCTGGCCCGACCAGAGCCGGCAGACTGCCGCGGTGACCCGTGCCATCCCCTGCCTCGCGCTCGGCGTCGCGCTCGCCGCGTCGTCGACGGCGCGTGCCGCCCCGGCGACGACGTTCGACCCGCTCGTGCCGCCCGCCGGGCTCGGCGAGGTCGCCGTTGTTGTCGACGCGTTCGCCTCGCGCCTGTCGTTCGACGACGACGGCATCGCCTCCGTCGACGACAAGACGCGCGCACTGTCGGTTGGCGCGCGCGGGCAGTGGAGCATCGCCGACAGCGTCGCCATCACCGCGTCGCTGCCGTTGACGCAGGTCGTCCGCGCCGGCGCCGCCATCGCCGACGTCGCTGGCGCCGGCGACGCCCACGTCGGCCTGCGCGTCGCGCGCTGGAGCCCGCCCGTCTTCGACGACGCCGGGCACGTCGTCGAAGACGCCGGAGGCGACGCCCCCGCGCAGTTCGGCTTCGCCGTCGACGCGAAGCTGCCGCTGTACGCGGCGGCGCAGGCGTCCACGGCGGCGCAGGCGGCGGCTCTCGGCGACGGCGCCGTCGACGTGGCGCTCGTTGGCGAGGTCGCCGCCGCGCTGCCTTTCGGCGGCGCGTTCTCGTGGCGCACCGCGTACCTGTTGCGCGGTCGCGTGACCGACGCCGTCACCGGCGGCGGCGCGTTTGCCGTCAAGCCCCGCCCACGACGGTGGAGATGTCATCGGGGGCTCCTCGGAGCGATGACCGCGGCGTGGTCGACCCTGCGACCGCCTGGCGCCGTCGATGGTTCCCGCGCAGCGGGCCCGCGCACAAGCCGCTGCCGTGCAGGTGCGGCTCTCCCCCCACAGCGTCATCCCCGACGCAGACGGGGGCTACCTCGTCGTCGTCGGGGATGCGCGTCGGCCAGCGCCGCGCTGCCTGATCTGCGCTGCCTGATCTGCGCTGCCTGATCTGCGCTGCCTGATCTGCGCTGCCTGATCTGCGCTGCCTGATCTGCGATGCCTGATCAGCGATGCCCAATCAGAGATGCACGGTCAGAGGTGCAGGATGGTCTCGCGGTGCTCGATGTAGCCCTCGGCGCCGGCGGAGCCGTCGGCCCAACCGCGGATGCGCACGTCCTTGCCCGCCCACTTCTTCAGGTCGATGGTGAACTCGGGGCTCGCCGTCGCCGTCTCGCCGCGCTCGGCGGGGTTCTTGGCGTCGTGCACCGGGGGGCTGTTGCCCTGGACGTCGAACTTCATCCGGTCGCGCGTGTCGTCGGGGTAGATGACCTCAAGGTTGTAGACGTTGGTGCGGCCGAACAGGTCGAAGTTCTTGCGCTTGTCCTCGGGCGTGCTGCCAGCGTGCGTCGACGGCGTGAGCAGCATGTTCATCTTCAGCTTGCCGTCCTCGGGCACCTTGGTCAGCCACGCCTCCATCGGCTTGTGGGTGCCGTAGCAGTAGGTGAGCGTGTGCAGCGTGGCGTTGTCCGCGACGACCATGGCGTTACCGGCGTCGCGGCTGCCCTGCATCTTGCGCAGCATCGCCGCGAAGCTGCCCGCCGGCAGCTGAGCGCGGTTCACCGAGCCGAAGGGCATCTCGCGGCCGTCGTAGCGCACCGTGCGCGTCGTGCCGTCCTCGTTCGTGTACTGCTGCTCCTGCTGCTCGGCAGCGGCGTGCAGCGCCAGCGGGACGCCATCGCGGCCCGCGGGGGACTCACCCGCGCGCGTCGTCGCCGCGGCCGCCGAAGCCGGCGTCGTCGAGGAGGAGCGGATGCCAAGGTGATTCAGGGGGCTCATCGATTCACCTGCCGCGTGCGAGACGCCGAAGACCGGGGCGTCAAAATTGATTGCAAAGCTCGTCGGAAGCGGCCTTCTTTGGCGCGATCCCGCCCTTCGTCGGGGGCTCCTGCCGCCACGTGTGGAAGGCCAGCGCGTTGCCGGCCCCGGCCGGGCGGCCGTGCTGCACGCTCGCCGGTCCGGCCGCGGCGACGACGCGCGCCGCCTTCGCGAGCTCGGCCTCCTGCGCCGCCGTCGGCGCCGCCGCCGTCGGGCGAGCGGGCGGCGCGGCTTTGGACAGCTCGGCGGGCAGCTCGAACAGGAAGCCCTCGGGGGCGTCGTCGCCGACGGGGTCGCTCATCGCCCGCAGGTATCACCGCGCGGCGGTCCCGTCATCGACGGCGACGACGACAAGGGCATCCCCGTCGACGGCGCGGCCGCGTCTGCTACAGACGGCGCATGCTCTCGGTCAACGACGTCTCCCACGCCTACGGCGGCCGGTCCCTGTTCGAGAACGTGACGGCGACGTTTCCGCCCGGGCGGCGCTTCGGGCTGACGGGTCCCAACGGCGCTGGCAAGTCGACGTTCATGAAGCTGCTGGCCGGTGACGCCGAGCCGCAGCGGGGCAGCGTGTCGCGGCCGGCCAAGACGTCGATCCTGCGGCAGGACCAGCACGCCTACGACGACCACCGCGTCGTCGACGTCGTGATCATGGGCAACAAGCGCCTGTGGGCGGCCACCGCCGAGAAGAACGCCATCCTCGCCCAGCTCGAGGCCGGCATCGAGATGACCGAGGACATGGGCCTGCGGTTGGGCGACCTCGAGGTCGTCGTCGGCGAAGAGGACGGCTACGTCGCCGAGGGCGAAGGCAGCAAGCTGCTGTCGGGATTGGGAATCGCCGACGAGTTGCATTCGGGCTTCATGCGCGAATTGTCGGGCGGCACCAAGCTGCGCGTGCTGCTGGCGCAGGCGTTGTTCGGCAAGCCCGACTGCCTGCTGCTCGACGAGCCGACGAACCACCTGGACCTCGACAGCATCCGCTGGCTCGAGGAATTCCTGAAGGGCTACGCCGGCACGCTGGTCGTGATCAGCCACGACCGCCATTTCTTGAATTCGGTGGCGACGCACATCGCCGACATCGATTACCAGACCATCATCACCTACACCGGCAACTACGACGACATGGTGGTGCAGAAGTCCGAGGTGCGCGGCCGCGTCGAGTCCGACAACGCCGACAAGGCCAAGAAGGTCGCGCAGCTGAAGGACTTCGTCGCCCGCTTCGGCGCCGGCACCCGCGCGTCGCAGGTACAGAGCCGCAAGAAGGAGATCGAGAAGCTGCAGCCGGCGGACCTGAAGAAGTCCAACATCGAGCGGCCGTACATCCGCTTCGAGACCGGCGGGCGCCCGTCGGGCAAGCAGGTCATTCGCGTCGAGAGCCTGAGCAAGACCTTCCGCGAGCCGGGCAAGCCCGACATCCCGATCGTCAAGGACTTCCACTTGACGCTGATGCGCGGCGACAAGCTGGCGATCATCGGCCCGTCGGCCATCGGCAAGACCACCCTGCTGCGCCTGATCCTCGGCGAGCTCGCCGCCGACGCCGGCACCGTCTCGTGGGGCCACGAGGTGCGTACCGGCTACTTCGCGCAGGACCATTCCCACGGAATCCCGCCGAATGTCCCCTTGTGGGAGTGGCTCTATTCGCTGGATGAGCCGCCGACGCCGGCGCAAGCCGCCAGCAAGGAGGACATCCGCAACCTCCTCGGGCGCATGCTGTTTTCGAAGGACGAGGCGCTGAAGGCCACCCACGTGCTGTCGGGCGGCGAGACGGCGCGGCTCTTGTTCGCCAAGCTGATGCTGTTGAAGCACAACCTGCTCATCTTCGACGAGCCGACGAACCACCTCGACCTCGAATCGATCTCGGCGCTGAAGGACGCCGTCGTCAAGTACGACGGCACCGTCATCTTCGTGACCCACGACCGCGACCTCGTCGCGGACGCCGCCACCCGCGTGCTGGCGCTGTCGAAGCACGGCATCGACGACTTCCAGGGCCCCTACGACGAGTTCCTGCGCAAGGTCGGCGACGTGCGGCTGGATCGTTGATCCCGGCGAGACGCGGCGCCCCACCGTGAAGGGCTCCACCGTAGAGGCTCATCATTGATCACATCGCGAACCGCGCCGTCGCGACGACACCGTCCCTCACCCGCGGCCTCGCCGCTGCCCTCTCCCACGTCTGGGTATGGGCTTTCTCTGGCCCAGCATGGCGTCAGGAAGCGGCGCTGCGGAACTCGCACGCCACGTCCCCCTTCCCCCGGAATTGGGGAAGGGGCGAGGGGATGCCAAGGGATGAGGGTCCGGTCCGGCGCAAGCGCCGCAGCCAGCGAAGCTCGGCGTCGGAGACCGTGGACGCGACGGCTTTACAGCAGGGGGGTTTCCCGCCATGCAGGTCGGCGCATGAACGTCGAGCACGACCCCTCGCCCGCCCCCGTCGACGAGCCCCCGGTGACGATGCCGGCGCCGGCGCAGTTCGTCGGCACCTTCGACGACCTCGACATCCCCGAGGGCATCCGCAAGGGCCTCGCCGAGCTCGGCTACACCGGCCCGACGCCGGTGCAGCGCACGGTGTTCGCCCCGCTGCGCGCGCTCAAGGACGTGCTGGTGCAGTCGCGCACCGGCAGCGGCAAGACCACGGCGTTCTCGCTTCCGACGTTATGCGGCGTGGATGTCAGCAGGCGTCACCCGCAGGTCTTGATCCTGTGCCCGACGCGCGAGCTGGCGCTGCAGGTCACCGCCGAGACCAGCCGCCTCGGCCACCCCGCTGGCATCCGCGTCGCCACCATCTACGGCGGCGCGAGCATGCGCGCGCAGATCGACGCGCTGGATTCAGGCGTCCACGTCGTCGTCGGCACCCCGGGCCGCGTCAAGGACCTGCACCGGCAGGGTGTGCTGCGCTTCTCGGGCATCCGCTTCGCCGTGCTCGACGAGGCCGACGAGATGCTCTCCCGCGGCTTCTGGGACGAGGTCACCTCGATCCTCGACCAGCTGCCCGACGCGGTCGACGGCGTGCCGCGGGTGACGGCGCTGTTCTCGGCCACGCTGCCCGATCAGATCGAGCGCGCGGCGCACAAGTACCTGCGCGACCCCGTCCGCTGCAACCTCAGCGTCGATACACTGAACGTGGCCACCATTCGCCATGTATTACATCTTGAAAACGAGAAATGGCCGAAGCCACGCAACTTCTTGTACGTGCTCGAATTCCACAAGCCGACGTCTGGGATCGTCTTTTGCAACCGCAAGGACGAGACGGAGATGATCTGTAATTATCTCCGTCGGTTCGGCTACCGCGCCGAGGCGCTGAATGGCGACATGCCGCAGAGCCGCCGCGAGCGCACGCTGGCGAAGGTGAAGGCCGGCGAGCTCGACTTGATGGTGGCCACCGACGTCGCCGCGCGCGGCATTGACATCAGCGACCTCGGCCACGTGTTCAACTACGACCTGCCGGAGCACAACGAGGTGTACGTGCACCGCGTCGGCCGCACCGGGCGCATCGGCAAGCGCGGCACCGCCGCGAGCCTCGTGCGTGGCAAATACCTTTCGCACCTGTCGACGCTGAAGAAGCAGTTCAAGGTCCCGTTCGAGGAGGTGCCCCTCCCCGGCGAGAAGGAGATTCTCTGGATGCAAGCCGAACGACTCGCCGTGCAGATCCTCGAGGACGCCAGCGGCGTCGAGATGGAGCAGTACCGCCCCGTGGCCGAGGCGATGCTCGCCCGCGGCGACGTCAAGGAGATCGTGGCGTTCCTGCTGCGCACCCACTACTCGCAGGGCACGCAGCAGCGCAGCCGCGACGACGAGGGCCCGCCGCGCGAGGCGCGCTTCGACCGCGGCGACCGTGGTGACCGCATCGAGCGGCCGCGTCGTGACCGCGACGACCGCCATGAGCGCGGCCCGCGGCCCGAGCGCGCCCCCCGCGCCGAGGGCGACGCCGCCACCCCGCCCCACGTCGAGGGCGGCGAGCACGCCGCCGAGCACGGCCACGACGAGGCCGAGGCCGAGCTGGCGCCGGCGGCGGCCACGAACCTTTACGTCACGCTCGGTCGCGCCGACGGCGTCGCCGACCTCGGCGCGCTGACGAAGCAGCTGTCCGAGTGGAGCGGCGTCGACAGCGCGCACTTCACCGGCGCCGGCGAGGTGCGTGACCACAGCGCCCACCTCGAGGTCGACACCGAGGTCGCCGACAAGATCATCGCTGCCGTGCACGGCCGCGCCCGCGCGCCCCGAGCCGCCGACACCGCCACGGTGCCGGCGACGCCGGCGGCGGGAGGCGAGGCTGCGGTGTCGGCGCCCGAGCCGCGGCCCATCGTCTGCGAGCGCGCCAAGAGCCAGCCCGGCGACCGTCGTAGGGGCGGCTTCGGCCGCGGCGGTGATCGCGGCGGCGACCGTCGCGGCCGCGGCGGCCGCGGCGGCCCGCGCGGTCGTCGCTGAGGCCCGTCGTCGTCCCTTGAACAAGGACCGCAGCGACGTCGCAGCGCGGCGCTGCTGCGGGGTCCGCGCCCCCCACCGGCGTCGACGCGCTCGGCGTCGACGCATCCCGTGCAGATCGGAGAGCTCCGCGATGGCGAAGCAGCAGCCGAAGAAGCGGGCGAAGCCCGCGACGAAGACGAAGACGCTGAAGACGGCGACGCCGGGCAAGGCGGCGATGTCGAAGCCGGTGGAGCTGACCCACGCCGAGGTCTCGATCCTTGGTCGCATGGCCGACCTCGAGCCCGAGACGGCGCGCTACCGCGTGCTCGAGAGCGCGCTGGCGTTCAAGAGCTCGTGGGTGGTGCTCGGCGAGCACCTGGCCGACGTCGTGAAGACCAGCGCGTTCAAGGCGTGGGGCTACGCGTCGTTCGAGCGCTACTGCAGCGACGAGCTGTTCGTCTCGACGGCGACGGCGAAGAAGCTGGTGCGCAGCTGGCAGTGGATCGGCGACGAGGCCCCCGAGTACCTGCCGCCGAAGTCGACAGTCGACCTCGTCGCGCGCAAGCAGCAGGCGGCGCTGCCAACGGGCGACCTGCCCGACCTGAAGTCCATCACCGTGCTCGCCGACGCCAAGAAGGCGCTGAAGGAGGCGCGCGTCTCCGAGGACGCCTACCTCGCGCTCAAGCGCGCGGCGCTCGACGGCGAGAGCGCCAGCGCCCTGAAGCGCGCGCTGAACGAGTCGATCCCGGCCGAAGCGAAGCCGAAGGCCGCCGACGACAAGGTCCGCCACCTGCGCCGCGCGTCCAAGGCCTGCGCGGCGGTCATCGACGCCCTGCGCGAGTGGGACAGCGGCGGCGAGGCCGCCGGCGACGACCTGCTCGTCCTTGCCGAGCAGCTGAGCAAGGCCATCCACCTGCGCCTGCCCCGCGCCGACTGACCCGCGCCGACGGGTCCGCGCCGGCGCGGTAGACGGGTCCGCGCCGACGGGGTCCGCGCAGTCCGACCGCTTGCCGCGACGACGGCGACGTCGGCATGCTTCTGCTTGTGACGCGCGCGCCGCCGTCTCGTGACCCGCCCCCCGACGACGCCCTCGCCGGGGCGCTGCGGGCGCTGGGCGTCGAGCCGGTGCGCGTCGACGTCAGCGCCGGCTTCTTCCACCGCACGCTGGCCCGCTGGCTGGGGCTGCCGGAAGGCCGAGCCCCCGGCGGCAGCGCGCTCGACGATGGAGCCAGCGTCGCATGGGACTACGGCCTATGGAAGGCCGAGCTCGGCCGCGACGACGACGACGGCGTCGGCGACGACCTCGGCAGCGGCCACGTGCGCGAGCGGTGGCGCGCGACCCTGTACCGCGTCGCCGACGCCGCTCCCGAGCAGGTGGCGTGGACCGTCGACAAGGACGCGCGCGGCGGCATTGTCGCGTCGGCGTGGCGGACGCCGGCGCCGCGGCTGGTCGATGGCGGGGACCACGACGACCGGGCGCGAACCAGCCCGCCGCTGTCGACGATGGTGCTCGCGGCGCTGGTCGACGAAGGCTGAGGCACCGCAGGGCTGCGCCTTGCTGGTCGCTGAGGGTCACCAGCAGCAACTTGTGTGGCGGCCTTCACCGCTGTGGGGCCGCGCCGGAGGCCGCGGGTCAGGGTCGTGACGCAGCGACGTCCTTGACCTTTTGCGTGCACAAAGCTTGTTCTCGCCGCCTCTGCGGGATCCGCTCGGCTTCGCCCACGTCCGAACGAACGCTGAGAGCTGCTCGCGGCCAAGCACCCCTGAGGCAACGCCCAGGATGCCATGCTCGGCGTCGTCCATCGGTGCCTCCAGAGAAACACCGTTGAGGGCGAGCATGATCTCCATCGACGCGTGCCCGATTCGCTTGTTTCCATCGACAAATGGGTGATTGCGAATGAGCGCGAAGCCACGCGCAACGGCCTCGTCCATCGGCTCCGGATAGAGGTCTACTCCGCCGAACGGCACGTTCGGCTGCGCTCCTGCCGACCCACGGCCTGCCAGGTCGCGCACAGCCGCGCTCGAACCCGCCTGTTCCATCAACAGCGCGTGGACGCGCAGAACCTCCGGGACCGACAGCGCGCGTGTCATGCCAGACGCGAATAGAGCTCGCGGTTCTTCTCGACGATGCGCCGTGCAGGCGCCTCAAAGGCCGGGTCGTGCTGATAACGCTGACCGTGAAGCACCGCAGCAGCGAGTTGCTCCGGTTCGAGACGCAGCAGCGCTGCACGCGCCCGCAGAGCAGCCGCGTCCTCGTCGGAGAGCTGAAGGGAGATGCTTGCTTCGACGAAGCGGGAGCACACGACGCGGCGAGGATGAAGTCAGCATGTGGACGCCGCAACCTCCGGCGAGCGCGACCTCGTGGAAGACGTCACGCGGCACAGGCACGCCGCAGCCCTCGGGCTGCGCGCGCCGGTCCACCGGCGCCGGGTTCAGGCGGGTCTACAGGTGGCAGACGCGCGCCGACGGCTCGCGGCTGCCGACGCAGGAGGACAGCACCGAGGCGACCAGCAGGGCGAGCAGCCCACGCCACCGGTCAATCCCGGCGGCTTCAGTTCGCATGGAATCGGACCTGCAGAACGCTCTCGAGGTTCGGCTGGATGGGGACATTCTGCGTGTAGGGAATCGTGCCTTGCTTGACGATGACCTTGTGCGTGCCCTGGGGCAGCTCGAGGGGCTCCATCGGCGTCTTGCCGCGCGGCTTGCCGTCGACGAAGACGTCGCAGCCCGGCGGCGCGTCGATGGCCAGCGAGCCCGTCTGCACGACCAGCGCGACGCGCTCGGTGACGCCGGGCCGCGCGGTGACGGTCTTCTTCAGCGACAGGCCCGGCGCCGTGCCGGTGACCGTGTGCAGCCCGGCCGGCAGCTCGAGGCTGGCGACGCCGTCGCCGACGGGCTTGCCGTCGACGGCGAGGGCCAGCGGCGGCGTCGACGTGAGCTCGACCCGCCCCGGCCCCGACGGCGCCGCGGGCTTCGCCGGCAGCGACGCGCCCGCGACCTTCGCCGGCGGCGCCGCCGTCTTCGACGGCGCGGGGACGCCAGCCGGCGGAGCAGACGGCAGCGCGGCCGGCGGCGTCTCGACCGGCGGTGACCCGACCGGCGGCGGCAACGGCGTCGGCCCCGGCGGCGACCCGGGCGGCGCCGCCTGCACGACCACCACCGGTGGCGGGTCGTTCTTCAGGAACACGAACGCGCCCAGCGCCAGCGCGAGCCCGCCGAGCAGGCCCACGGCGACGAGCAGGCCCGCCGGCGCGCGGTAGACCACCTGCGGCGGCGGCGGCGAGGGGGGCAACGGCGCGAGCTTTTGCCGCGGCCGCGGACCCACCGGCTCGGTGTGCTCGACGTGTCGCGCCGCCGGCGACCGTGGCGCGGGCGGCGAGGCTGGCGGGGACGACGACGACGACGGCGGGGATGCCGGCGCGCGTCCGAGGGCGCGGTCGACGAGGGCGGCGGCCGCAGCGGCCGCGGCGTGATCGTCGACGAGAGCAACGTCGTCGTCGGCCTCGGGCAGGTCGTCGACCTTCTGGCCGACGCGCGCCTCGATCTCGGCGTCGTCGGGGATGACGGCGCGCTCCTTATGACCGCGCTGCAGCTCAGCCGGGATCTGGTCGAGCAGCCGCCCGGTGGGCGCGGGCGGATCCTTCTGGGCGGCGCGCAGCATCTGGATGCGCGTCGCGCGGGGCACGGCGTCGGGGGGGAAAAGCTCGTCGAGGTAGTGCTTGACGGTGGCCTCGTCGGCGGGGTCGCAGCGGTCGAAGAGCTCCATGCGCATCTGCAGCGCGCTGGCGTAGCGGTCGACGGACTTGCGCTGGGTCGCCTTCAGGACGATCTCGGCCGCCGCCGCCGACACCGCCTCGTGGCCGGCGCCCTGTCCGAAGCGCGACAGGTCGTCGCGGATCATGGCCTCGGCCAGGTCCTTGTCGCCGACGAACGGCGCCTTGCCGGTCAGCGACTCGTACAGCACGCAGCCCAGCGCATAGACGTCGCTCTGCAACGTCGCCGACGCGCGGCCGCCCAGGGCCTGCTCCGGCGACGTGTAGGCGTCGCGGGTGATGAGCCCCGTCGCGCCCTTCTTGCGCAGCGTGTCGGCGAGGACCCGGGCGCCGTAGCCGGTCACCTTGGCCATGCCGGCGAACGAGATCTGCAACGTCTCGGGCCGCACGCCGCCGTGCACCAAGGGCGCGCCGGTCTCGGACTCGCCAAGCTCGTGGGCGTAGTGCACGCCCATGCAGGCGTCGGCCACCAGCGCCACGGCGATCGACGGCGGCAGCGGCTTCTTCAGCGTCTGCGCGCGGCGGTACACCGAGCGCAGGCTCTCGGCGTCGGCGTACTCGACAACGCGGGCGTAGCCCTCGTCGAGGCGGGCGATACCCATGACGCCGATGACGTTGACGTGGTCGATGCCGCCGGCGAACTCGGTCTCGGCCCAGACCTTGGCGAACTGCTCGGGGCTCTCGACGACCTCATCGGGCAGGAAGACGAACACCGCCGGCTTCATGATCGGGCCGTGGGGCCCGCGCGCGTGCACCACGCCGAGGAACGCCTGCGAGCCGAAGCCCCCCATCAGCGGGCCGAGCACCGAGGAGTCTCGCGATTCCTTCGCCACGCTTCCCCCGGAGACAGGAGCCCACGAACCGCCGCGGGGATCATCGACGGCAACCGTTGTCGACGTCAAACAAGCGCGACCACGACGAGGGTGGCGGCGGACGCGCTGCGTGCTTCAGCGACCGGCTGGCAGGCGCTCTTCCGCAGCCTGCTCGCTCCACTTCACGCTCGTCCACGACGAGAGCGATGGGCACCTCGCAGGCTGCGGTAAAAGCCCCCAACGGGCTTTTTACCGCAGCCTGCTCGAGCCAATTCGCGCTCGTCCGCGAAGAGAGCGAGAACACCGAGCAGGGTGCTGAAGGACGCAGAGCGTTCTTCAGCACCCTGCTAGAGTTCGACGGTCTGGCACTCGCACAACGACGTCTGGCAGACCTCGCCGAAGCCGCAGGCGTCGTTGCAGTTGGGCTGCCCGCGCGCGTCGGTGCCGCAGGCGCAGGCGCACGTGTCGGGGTCGACGACGCGGGTAGGCCCGCAGTCCTGGGTCAGGTCGCAGGCGCAGCTGCACGTCGCCGGATCGAAGACGAAGCCGGCGTCGCACGTGGTCTCTTCAATGCAAGCGCAGACGCAGCCCGCCGGGTCGCAGACCTGATCGACGCCGCAGCCGCCGCAGCCCGGCAGGCACTGCACAGTGCACGTCGTCGGGTCGCAGCGCTCGGGGAACGCCACAGGCTGCCCGGTGCCGCAGTCGGCGGGGCACTCGTACTGGCAGGTGGCGCGGCTCCAGACGAAGGCCGGGTTGTTTCCGGGCGGCGGCGTCGTCGGCTGGGCCTTGCACTGGTACCGGCACGACGCCTGGTCGCACGCGAAGTTCGGCGACGGCGCGGGCGCGCCGCAGTCGGCGGGGCACTCGCACGCGCACACCTGCGGGTCACTGTTGCAAACCGAGTTGCCCGCGCACCCGCCGCAGTCGCTGGGGCACGTGTATGTGCACGTCGAGCGGTCACACACGGCATTGGGCCCGGGGGCGGGGCCGCCGCAGTCGTCGGGGCAGACATAGGCGCACGTGCCCGGATCCCAGACGAAGTTCAGGCCGGGCTTGACCGCGCCCGTCGTCGGAACGGGGCACTCGTACTGGCAGGTCGCACGGTTGCAGGTCATGCCCGCCCTGGGCGCCACGCCGCCGCAGTCCGCCGAGCACTCGCACTTGCACGTCGCCGTGTTGCAGGTCTGGGACCCGGAGCAGCCGCCGCAGTCGGGCAGGCACTCGACGTCGCAGAGGCCGGGGTTCGTGTTGCAGGCGAAGCCCGCCGGCAGCGCGCCGGTGCCGCAGCCGGAGCACTCCCACGCACAGGTGGCGAGGTTGCATTCGGAGTAGGGCCCCGGCGGATTGCCCGGGCAGCCGGTGCATTGGAATTGGCAGGTGTTGCGGTTGCATTCGTAGCCGGCACCGGGCGACACGCCCGGGCACGCCGGGCACTCGCAGGCGCAGTCGGCGAGGTTGCAGCTGAAGGGCGCCGCGCAGCCGCCGCAGTCGGGCTTGCACTCGACGTCGCAGACGGCGCCGTTGGTGTTGCAGAACTGGTTCGGCGGGAGCTGGTCGGCGGCGACGTTGCAGTCGGGGCAATCCCACTGGCAGGTGGCGCGGTTGCACTCCGAGAACGTGCCCGGCGGGCTACCCGGGCAGGCCGCGCACTCGTACTGGCACGTCGACAGGTTGCAGGTGAAGCCCGGCCCGGGCGACGGGCCGGTGCAGCCGTTGCACTCGCAGGCGCAGGCGTTGGCATTGCACGTGAAGCCCGAGCCGCAGCCGCCGCAATTGGGCAGGCACTCGGTGGCGCAGGTGGTGACGTTGCACGTCTGCGTGGCCGCGAGGCCGCCGGTGCCGCAGTCCGACGGACACACGCACTGCTGGTCGACGCAGACGTAGGGGTCCCGGCACGACGCGCACAGGTCGATGTTGCCGTCGGGGTTCGGGCTGTCTTCGATCCAGTAGCGGTAGCTGACGGCGAAGGGCTTGGTGCCGGCGGCGGCGCGCGGACGGCAGTTGCCGAAGAACTGGATGGAGTTCGTCGCGCCGTCGTAGTCGAAGCCGTGCACGCGGCTGCGCGGCACGTCGGCGAGGTTGCAGGCGCCGACGGTGGTCACCGTGTTGTCGAAGGCGACCTTGAACGACGCCGAGATCGGGGCCTTCTGCAGCACGTACGGCGACGCCTGCGCGATCGATGCCTGCAGGATCTGGCGGATGGCCTCGGCGATCTTCGCCGCCTGCTGCGCGTCGGTGTCGGGTGGCAGCGCGGCCTCGATGCCGTTCATCTCGGTGAGGAACTTGCGGAAGCGGCCGTTCTGGTTGTCGTCGGTGCAGTTCTGGCCCGCGGGGCAGACGATGCCGGCGACGAACGGCCGCGAGTCGGCGGTGCCGAGGCCGTCGAAGTTGTCGAAGTAGGACTCCCACGTCGGGATCGACTGCTCGATGACCGGGTCGCCGGACTGCCCGTTGCCGTACTGGCCGTCGGACTGCTCGGGCGCGTCGGTGATGAACAGGATGACGCTCTTGGCCCCCGTGCGCAGCTTGCGCGGGTCGGCGGCCGCGCGCGGCAGCCACGCGAAGGCGGCGGGCGGCGTCTGGTAGCTGGCGGTCGCGTTGTAAGGCGGCGCCGCGGCGTTGCGACCGCAGGCCTCGCCGTCGACGGCGCCGCCGGCGCTGGCGCGGACACGACGGATCGCGCCGCGGTTGGTGACGACGTTGTCGTTGTCGTTGCCGGGGTCGGCAACGGTCGTGCGCACCTGCGTTGGCGAGAGCACCTCGGCGATCACGTAGGGCGAGCCCGTGGCGTTGTTGTACGTGCCGTTGTTGGGGGCGGTGCCGCCGTCGACGCCGGTGATGGTGACGCGGTCGTTGACGAGCAGGCCGTGGGCTGTCGCCGTCCTCACGATCACCGTGCCGCCAGCGCCGTTGTCGTCGATTCTGGTGATGGTGACCAACGGCTGCGACAGCAGGTTGGTCGTGATGCCGTCGCCGGTCACCTTGCGCCCCATGGCGCACGCCACCGGCCGGAAGAAATTCTCGATGCCGCTGCCGCCGGTCTTGATCTGGCCGACGCAGGTCTGCAGGTCGGACGCGAGGCTCGAGAATGCGCAATAGCGCGTGTTGGCGCTTCCGAGGCCCGTGCCCGCGGCGCAGGTCCCCGCGGCCCCGGGCGGGAAGTCGCAGCTGTCCCAGTTGGTGGCCGCGCTGGCGATGGCGTCTTCGTCGGAGGTGATCACCGCGACGCGCCAGTCCACCGTCGAGGCGTCGAGCTGCGCGGCCAGCGCCGTCGCCGCCGAGGCCACCGCCACCTGCTCGTTGTTCATCGAGCCCGAGTTGTCGATGACGAGGATGAAGTCGACCTTCTGCGCCGGCTTCACCGTGAACCGGTCGCACTGCGTGCCGGTGTCGTCGCCGAACTGCGCCAGCGCCGAGCCGTTGGCGAGGTCGTCGAGCCGGAACAGCGCGAGCTCGTCGCTGCCCACGCGCGCCTTGCGCGCCAGCGCCATCACCAGCAGCGTCGACGTCGGCGAGCGCACCACCACCTGCACCTGCAGCGAGTACTCGCCGGTGTCGGTGGAGCCCGTGGTCGACAGCAAGCCGCCCACCGCGCCACCCACCGCGCCGCCGAGGGTCGCGGTGACGATGTCGTTCAGCGACTTCGCCGTCGTGTCGGCGGGCTGCGCGTCGCTCCACGTGATGCGGCCGATGGCGGCCTCGTCGCCGTCCCACGACGTGAACGACTGTACCGACAGCGCGCCCACCGTGCCCTGGCCGCCGAGGATCGTGTTCAGCGTCGTCTGCACCTTGTCGGCGGCGGTGGCGCCGGCCAGCGACGCCTTCATCGCGACGCCGGCCACCTGCTTCGTCGGATCGAAGACCATCGCGCCCACCGACGCGC
>VGSZ01000056.1 GCA_016874845.1 Deltaproteobacteria bacterium | reverse complement strand
TGCACCATGTCTACGTCGCGGCCTTCGCGCTGGCGCCGACGCGGCGGGCGTTCCGCGCGTTGTTTGTCGACGACGGCGGCGGCGGGGCGCTGGCGGCCGAGCTCGTGCGGGCGTACCCGGCGGGCCCGGTGCGCGAAGGCGCCCTGAACGCGCTGCGCGAGGCGCGGCCGCGCGTCGCGCGGCGCATCGGCCGGCTCGTGGCCCATCTGCCGGCGCGCGGCGTCACGTCGTTTCTGACCGACGACGACGACTACGCGTGGGTGCGCGGGCTGGCGCTCGCCGGGCGCGTCTTCGTCGTGCGCGGCGACCTGACCGGACCACGGACGATGGCGGCCCTGTCCGCGGCCAGCCGCGCCGCTGGCCTGGAAATAAATATATTTTATCCTTCGAACGCCGAGCAGTATTTCGAGTATTCGGCGCGCGCGCGCGCCAACCTGGCTGGCTTGCCGTGGGGTCGCAGCTCGCTGGTCCTGCGCACCCACGGCGACGCATCGCTGCGCTGGGTCGACACGACGCCGCCGCTCGCAGCGGTGGAGGCCGACCTGTTGTATCTGCCTGCCGACAAGCCGGTCGACAACTTCCACTATGGTATCCAGACTGGCGACAGCCTGCGTGCGTTCTTGTCCAATCCCCGCGTCCGCTCGGCCCTCGACCTGCTGCGTCGCGCGCCGCCCGGCGCGGTGACGGGCACAAGCCTGCTGAGCGACGACGCGCCGGCGGTCGTGGTGTCGGCCCGGCCAGGTGAGCGGCGCGCGGCTCTCGCACCGAGTGCGACGCGGTGATCGCCCGGTTGCTGCGGAGCGTTGCGTTCTTTGGCGCCGGCGCGTTGACCGCGACGGTCGTCGGCGCGGTCAACGGCTGGAGCGGCGACGAAGCCGCTGACGCGCCCGCGGTGGCGTCGGTCCCGTCGCCGTCGTCGTCGGCCCCGTCGTCGTCGGCCCCGTCGTCGTCGGCCCCGCCGTCGTCGGCCCCGCCGTCGTCGGCCCCGTCGTCGTCGGCCCCGCCGTCGTCGGCCCCGCCGTCGTCGGCCCCGCCGTCGTCGGCCGCCGCGCAGCCGTGTCCGGCGACGACGCCTTCCGACATGGTGTGCGTGCCGGGCGGCGAATTCGTGCGTGGCATCGACGTCGCGCGGGCGCGCAGGCTTGGCGACAAGCACCTGCGGTCGACGCCGTCGTCGACGGTCGTGGTGAGCACCTTCCTGCTCGACCGCACCGAGGTGACGGTGGCCGACTGGCGCGCCTGCGTGGCGGAGGGCGCCTGCCGCAAAGAGGCAGGCCCGCTGTACGCCGACTTCGATGCGCCGCGGCAGCCGATCCACGGCGTCAGCTGGTTCGACGCTGTCGCCTTCTGCACGGCGCGCGGCAAGCGCCTGCCCACCGAGGCCGAGTGGGAGAAGGCCGCGCGCGGCACCGACGGGCGGATGTTCCCGTGGGGCGACGAGCCGGCGACGTGCGCGCGCGCCGTGTACCGCAACGAGGCCGGGCGCTCGTGCGGGGTCAAGCAGCGCTCGCCGAAGAACGCCGACGTCGGCCGCCCCGAGCCGGTGGGCTCGCGCCCCGCCGACCCTGCGGGCACCTTCGACCTCGCGGGCAACTCGTGGGAGTGGGTGAACGACTGGTTCTCGCCGACGTGGAGCGCCTGTGGCGCCGCGTGCGCGGGGATCGACCCGCGCGGGCCGTGCGGTGGCGCCGCGGCCTGCCCCGGGCACACCGAGCGCGTGGTGCGCGGCGGCTCGTGGTACTGGCCCGCCGACCACATGGCGACGTGGTTTCGGCGCCCCCACGTGCCGACGAACGCGCCGGTGTTCCACCACTTCGGCTTTCGCTGCGCCCGCAGCCTCGCGCCTTGAACCGGCGAGCAGCGCCGCGTCGTCGACGCGCGTCACCCAGGGCGACCCACGGTCGGCGCCGTCACGGCTGCGGCGCGCGGGCTCCCTGTGCGAAGGTCGCCCCATGACCGAACCCGCCTTCGAGATGCTCTGGGACTGCTCGTCGTGCGGCACCACGGGCCTGCTCGGCAAGAGCCAGCGCCGCTGCCCCAATTGCGGCGCGCCGCAGGATCCGACGAGGCGGTACTTCCCGAAGCCTGGCGAGGCCGTCGAGGTCAAGGGCCACTCCTTCGTCGGCGCCGACTGGTCGTGCGCGGCGTGCAGCACGCCGTGCGGCGCGGCGGCGTCGTTCTGCGTCAACTGCGGCAACCCGAAGGACGGCAACGTCGCCGTCGCGACGAAGGCCGACCGCATCGTGAAGGACGGCGCCGTCGTCGCGCCATCGCCGTCGCCGTCGAGCGCCGCGCCGCGATCGACGCCGGCGTGGCTGAAGGCGGCGCTCGCGGCGTTCGTCGCCGTCGTCGTCGTCGTGCTGGCGCTGTTCCTGTGGAAGAAGGACGCCACCGTCGACGTCACCGCGCATCGCTGGACGCGCGAGATCGACGTCGAGCGCTTCGACGCCGTGCGCGACGACGCCTGGTGCGACGCGCTGCCGGCGGGCGCCTACAACGTCAGCCGCCACCGGGCGGTGCGGACGACGCGCAGGATCCCCGATGGGCAGGACTGCCACGACCGCAACGTCGACAAAGGCGACGGCACCTTCGTCGTCAAGAAGGAGTGCACGACGAAGTACCGCGAGGAGCCGGTCTACGACGACCGGTGCGCCTTCGACGTCGACCGCTGGCGCGTCGTGCGCACCGCGCAGGCGTCGGGGGCACTCGTGCCGCTGCCGGCGTGGCCCGTGCTGCGGCTCGCGTCGACGGCGGGGCGCGGGGCCGAGCGGGCCGGCGCGCGGCGCGAGAGCTACGTGCTGGTGTTGCGCGATGCCCGAAGCGGCAAGACCCACGAGTGCGCCTACGCCGAGGACCGCTGGCGCGGCGTCGCCGACGCCTCGCGCCACACGATCAAGGTGCGCGGGCTGGGTGGCGCGGTCTGCGACACGCTGCGGTAGGTGGCCCCGGGGGGTGAGGTGCGGCCCCCATTTCGACGCGAATCGCCGCGGGCGACGGCACCGACGACGACAGCGACGGCGTCGACGACGCCGGCTACTTCGGGATCGCCTTGAGCATGGCCTTGCCGTCCTTCAGGACGACCTTGAAGTCCACCTGGGCGCAGCCGTGCTTCTGCCGGATCACGGGCACCTGCTTGGCGACCTGCGCGCGCAGCGCCTCGAGGGTCAACGACGACTGCTCGCCGGTGCGGCGCTTGGCGTCGACGTAGACCTTGTGCAGCTGCTGCAGGCGCGACTCGCTGAGGCCGCCGAGGTCGCCCGCCGCTGCTGCGGCCGGGCGGGGCGTCGCCGCCGCCGGGGCAGGGCGAGGCGCCGGCGCCGCGGGGCGGGGAGCCGGCTTCGGCGGCGGCGGCGGCCCGTCGAGCTCGTCTTCGAAGCCGCCGACGTCGACGTCGAAGCCGTCGAGGTCGGCGGGGGATGGGCGGATGTCCACCGTCGGCTGCGACGAGGCGTCGGACTGCACGGGAGCGTCGCGCTGGGACAGGGCCTCGCGCTTCTTCATCTGCGCGACCTTGAACTTGTCGCGCTTGTACGTGCCGTCCTCGATCTGCTTGAGCGTGCGGGCCCACATCCGCTCCATCGAGACGAAGCGGGCGTGGATCTGGTTGAAGCGGAACCGGTCCTGGGTGTTCCACTCCTTCAGCTCCTCTTCCTTGATCTTGCGCATGACACCGGCGAGCTGGGCCTGGGCCGCCGTTGGCGGGCGCTTCTGGCTGCCCGCGAAGAACTGGTCGAAGTCACGACGGATCGTCTCCGCCGACTTCTCGAGGTCATCGAGCTCCTTCTTGTGGGCCGAGATCGCCGCCATTGCGCGCCATCCTACCGTGTCTGCTCGTCGACGTGCACGTCGGCCGCTCCGCCGGCGCCGACGGGGACGCCGGCGTTGCTGGGCACGGTCGTGCCGGCGTCGCCGGCGTCGGCGTCGATTGCTCCAGCCTCGCCGGCTCTCGCGGCTCCGGCATCGGCGTCGTCCTGGGTGTCGGTCGTCGCCAGCGGGCGACCGTCGGCAGTGGCGGCCCGGCCGACGGTGGCGCGGGCCTGCTCGTCGGCGAGCCGTCCGAGACGGGCGCGCTCGCGCTCGAGGAGCCCCGGGCCGAGCATCGCGCCGCGGCCCGAGACGCTCAACAGCTCGAGCAGCGCGAGCCCCTCGGCAGCGGCGCCGTTGTCGGCGAGGGCGACGGCGTAGGTGTGCACGATCTCGGGGCGCTCGCGTCCCGACTCGTCCCACGCCTCGCGCGCCAGCGGCAACGCGCGCGCGGCGTCGCGCACCACCGGCTCACGGGCCCGCAACAGCAGCCACGCGCAGGAGTTCTTGACCTCGGGGCCGGCGGCCTTGCGCCCTTCGTCGTCGAGCGCGGCGTCGCACAGCGCGCGCACCGTGAACCCGTCGGCGTAGGGCATCTCGACGTCGGGCTGCAGCAGCGCGAGCTCGGTGGTGGCGGCGTCGAGGGCGCGCTTGCGGTCGCCAGCCGACGCGATCCAACTGCGCACCGCCTTGCCCATCCGTGTCCGCGCGCGCTCTTCGTCGCCGTCGAGCGCGGCGACGCGGGAGGCCAGGGCCAGCGTCGCCGCGTCGGCGCCGCCCAGCCGCTCGGCGTCGTCGAGGTGGACCCGCGCGAGGCGCCGCGCCTCGGCGCGCTCGACTTCGGTGCGGGCGACGCTGGCGTCGTGGGCCGCGCGCAGGCCCATCACGGCGTGGAAGCGCGGCGACAGGCGCGGCTGCAGCGCGTACAGGGTCACGCCGGCGAAGACGACGACGGCGCCGGCCAGGGCCGCGGTGCCGAGCACGCGCTCGGCGCGCGTCACCGTCGCCTCGGCGGCGGCGCGCTCGGCGGCGTCGTCGAGGCCAAGGAACGAGCGCTCGCCGGCGCACAGGCCGTAGCCGAGCACGAAGCCCATCAAGAGCCCGCCGAAGTGGGCGACGTTGTTGACGAGGCCGGGGGCGAGCACGCCAAGAGCGAAGGTGGCCAGCACGAAGGGCAGCAGCGCGCTGACGAGAAAGCGGCCGAGCCGCTGCTGGCGGGTCAGCACGGCGACGGCGAGCAGCGCGCCGGTGAGGCCGAAGATCGAGCCCGACGCTCCGGCGGTGAGGCCGGGCAGCAGCGCGATAGAGAGCGCGAAGCCGAACACGCCCGAGACGAGGTAGACGAGCACCACGCGGGCGGCGCCGACGAGCCGCTCGTACGCGCGTCCGACCTGCCAGAGCACCCACAGGTTCAGGCCCAGGTGCACGACGCCGACGTGGACGAAGCACGCCGACCACAGGCGCCAGATCTCACCGGCCCAGATGCGGGGCGGATCGACGGCGCCGAACGCGATGAGCGCCGCCGGATCGTCGGGGACGAGCAGCGGTGCTCCCACCCAGGCCATCAACAGCCCGAGCGCGAGGTTCGCGAACAGGAGGCCCACGGTGCCCCAGCGGCTGTCACCGGGGCGAGACCCGAGGGACGGTTCGTCGTCGTAGCCGGGAGGACGCGCGTCTGCCATTCGCGGCAACCTACCAAGGCGTCACGATTCGCCAAACCGTCCGCGTCTCCCGCCCTGCGGCGCGCCGTCCGGTGCAGCCGCTGGGTGGCTCGCGCTGGGCGCGACGCCGACGTGATGCACTTTGACGCGCGGGGGTTGGCGGGCGAAACCAAGGCGGTGAAGCGCGTCGGCGACTACAAGATCGTGCGCAAGCTCGGCGAGGGCGGCATGGGCTCGGTGTTCCTCGCGCGCGACCGCGGCGGCCAGCCTGTCGTCCTGAAGACCCCGCACCGGCCGACCGCCGAGCTCGTCGCGCACATGGACGACGAGGCCCGCACCGGCTTCCGGCTTCGACACCGCCACATCGTCCGCACTCTCGACTACTTCACATTCGAGGAGCGACCGGTGCTCGTCATCGAATGGATCGACGGCGCCAGCCTGAAGGAGCTGCGCGACGAGCAGGGGCGGCTGCCGCCGGCGATGGTCGCCCGCATCGGCGAGCAGGTGAGCGACGCGCTGTCGACGATCCACCACCTGCGGGACGACAACACCGGCGCCGACCTGCGCATGCTCCATCGCGACGTCACGCCGGGCAACATCGTCCTCAGCCGCGACGGCGACGCCAAACTCATCGATCTGGGCATTGCCCGCTCCGTCGAGAGCCAGTCGCAGAAGACCTCCGCCGGCATGCTGCGCGGGACCTTCCGCTATCTGTCGCCCGACCTGTTCGCTGGCGCGCCGTACTCGTGGATGACCGACCTGTGGGCGCTGGGCGTCACGTTGTTCGAGGCCGCGCTCGGACGGCGCGCCATCGAGGGGGAGAACGCCAAGGTCTTTAAGGCCGTCGCCGACGGTCAGCTCACCGCGCTGCGCCCCGGCGAGGAGCTGCATCCGATGCTGCGGTTCCTGTTCGATGGCCTGCTCAACCCCGACTCCACCAAACGTCGCTTCAAGGATCCCGAAGAAGTCCTGCATGCCTTCCGGGTGCTGCGCGCTCGCCTTGGCGACGGCGAGTCCGAGGCTCGCGCGCTGATGGCCCGCGTGCCCGACCGCACCGCGGCCCCCGCCGCGCCGCCTCCCGCGCCGCCCGCCGGGGCATCCCGCAGCGCCGTGCCGACCGTGCAGGCCGCCTCGCTCCGCGCCGGCGTCGCGCCCGCGCCCGCGACCGCCGTCCTGCCGACCCTCGACCGGGTGCTCCTCGAAGGCCACACGCTCTCGGGCTCCGCGGGGCGCACCACCGAAACGCCGGTGCCGCCGCCGACAGTGCGCCACCCGCCTGTTCCATCGTCATCCTCGAGCGCCGGCGCTCGGCGTGCGCTGGCGGTGCCCCCCGCTTCACCCGCCGTCCTACCTGCCGTCCGCCCGGCGACGCCACCGCCGCCGTCCTCCGAGGACGCCGAGCCCACCCACGCCGGCGTCGCCATGCCCGTCGCCGCGCCTGCTCCGTCGGTGCCCCCCGCTTCACCCGCCGTCCTACCTGCCGTCCGCCCGGCGACGCCACCGCCGCCGTCCTCCGAGGACGCCGAGCCCACCCACGCCGGCGTCGCCATGCCCGTCGCCGAGCCTGCTCCGTCGGTGCCCCCCGCTCCATCCGCCTTCCTATCTGCCGTCTGCCCGGCGACGCTACCGCCGCCGTCCTCCGAGGAAGCCGAGCCCACCCACGCCGGCGTCGCCATGCCCGTCGCCGCGCCTGCTCCGTCGGTGCCCCTTGCGCCGACGTCGGCGGATACTTCACTGACCCTGCCACCGTTCGCCCGACCGCGCGCGCCGGCGTCGTCCGACGCCGAGCCGATGCGGGTCATCGCGTCGGCGCCGGTCCGCGAGTCCACGCAGCGCGCCCGGACGCTCGCGTCCCACCTCGCCGTCGAGGGCGCGGCCATCCCCGAGACCGGCGACGATCCGCTGACCGCCCGGCCCACCTTCGTCTCCTGGCGCGAGGGCTCCCGCGCCGGAGACCGCGCCGCGGCCGTCGAGCCGGCCGCGGACGGCGACGACGGCACCCGCAGCGCCGACGACGACGGATGAGGCGGACGTCGTCGCGCGTCGTCGGCGTCGCGACGGCGCTGCTCGGCGCGGCGCTGCTCGCCGCGACCCCGCTCGGCGCGACGCAAGGGCCGCCGGTGCCCGCCGGCGTACAAGATGGCGACCTCGTCGAGCTCGACGGCGTCGTCTACCAGCGCAAGGGCGATCGCCTGTACACCCTCGACGACCCGGTGTTCGACGACCCCGTCGCACCGGACGAGACCGCGCGCGGCGCCATCACGGTGACCGGCTCGCCGCTGGACGCCCGCCGCCGCGACAAGGTCCTGCGCGCCGAGGCCGTCGACGGCGCCGCGCTCTCCGAGACCGGCGCCCGCACGCTGGCCGACGTCCTCGCCGAGCAGGGCGGCCTGCAGGTCAATTCGAGCCGCGGCCTCGGCGCCGAGGTGACGATGGACGGCCTCGACGGCCGGCACGTGTTGATCCTCGTCGACGGCCGCCCCGTCGTTGGCAAGGTCGACAGCCGCGTCGACGTCTCGCGCCTGCCGGTCAGCGCGTCGAGCATCGAGCGCATAGAGATCGTGCGCGGCCCGATGAGCGCGCTGTACGGCTCCGACGGCATCGCCGGCGTCGTCAACATCATCACGAAGAGGCCCACGGCGCGGGGCCGCGTCGAGCTCGAGCTCGGCGGCCAGGCCATCCCGCACGTCGGCGACGTCGTGTCGTGGACTACCGCCGGCCTGCACACCGGCGGCGGCGCCGGGCCGCTGGCGCTGCGCCTCGACGTCACCGGTACGGCGATGCCCGGCTTCGACCGCGGCGGGCGGGCGACGGGCAAGGACGTCGCCGACGGCCGGTCGGACCTGCCCGACCGCCGGAACGCCGCCGCCAACCTCGACGTCGTCGCCGTCGTCCAGGACGACTGGTCGCTGCGCACGACGCTGACGTCGACGGTGGCGCAGAGCTCAGCGTCGATCGCCGCCGCCGCGCCATTTCGTGACGCCACCGACACCGGCGAGACCGCGGCGGCCGTGGCGCTCACCGGCGTCGTTGCCGCCGCCGGTCTGCCCCGCCCCGTCGGCCTCACCGCCGACCTGCGCGTCGACCGCTACACCCACCGCTTCTTCAAGCTGCCCGCCGGCGACGCCGCGGCCCCGCCACCGTTTTGCGACACGGCCTTTGCGCCGGCGTGCCCGGCGCCGCCACAGACGAAGACCAACGCCGCCCTGGACCAGGCCCGGCTCGAGCTGCGCTCGGTGTTCGTCTTCGTCGACGACCCGTCGTCGCGGACGGCGTGGGGCCGCGAGCTGTCGCTGTCCACCGGCGCGGTGCTCGCCCGCGAGCGCGCGCAGCGCCGTGACGGCGAAGGCACCGACACGCTGCCCGGCGGCGGCGAGCGCACGACGGCGTCGGTGTACGCCGAGGCGCTGTGGCGCCCGCTGCCCGCGCTGTCGCTGTCGCCCGGCGCCCGCGTCGACGCCTTCGTCGTCGACGGCGCCAGCGACGAGGGCGCGCTCGCGCTCGGGCCCAAGCTGGCCGCGCGGCTCGACCTGCCCGCAGGGCTCGCGCTGCGCGCGTCGGCGGGGCAGGGGTTCCGCCTTCCGAGCTTCGAGGAGCGCTTCCTGCGCTTCGACCACAGTGAGCTCGGCTACGTCGTCGACGGCAACGCGGCGCTGCGACCCGAGCGCTCCACTGGCGCGCGGCTCGAGGTCGTGTTTGCCCCCGACGCCGCCGTTGCCGCCGACAACGGCGTGGCGCTGCCGGTGCCCGTCGACGCCGGCGTCGAGCTGGCGGGCAACGCGCTGAACGACCTGATCACCGAGGCGCCGGCGGGCACCACCGACGCCGGCATCCCGCGCTTCACCTACGCAAACGCCGCGCGGGCGTGGACGGCGACGTTGACGACGCGAGCGGCGGTGGGCCCCGTCGACCTCAACGCCGTCGCGCTGCGCCTCGAGGCGACGTGGCAATACCTGCTGAACGCCGTCGACGCCTCCGCCTGCCCCGCCGACGACCCGTGGCTGTGCTCGGCGGACGCCGGCGCTCGCTCGCTGCCGCTGCGCCCGACGCACGCCGTCGACCTGACGGCGAAGGCGACGCTGCCCACGACAGCGACGACGTTCTTCTTTCGCGCCGACCTGCTCGGCGAGCGACCGCTTGTCGGCGACGTCGCGCCGCCCTCGGCGGTGCTGGCGCTCGGCGTCCGCCAGCCGTTCCCTATCGGCGACGACGACGGCGCCGAGCTGATGGTTGGCGTCGAGAACCTGCTCGATCACACCGACCCGGTGTTCGGGCCCAAGCCCGGCCGCCACGTCAGCGTGAACCTGCGCGTGTGGTGAGCCCGCCGCGTACGACGACCACGACGTCGACGCCGCGGTGATCCGGTTGTGCCGCGCGCGGCGGGCGGCTACGTCGGCGCCACCAAGGAGCTCTCCATGCGTGAGGTCGTGATCGTCTCGGCCGTTCGTACCCCCCTCGGCGCGTTCCAGGGCGCGCTGTCGTCGCTGCCGGCGCCGAAGCTCGGCGCGGTGGTGATCGCCGAGGCGTGCAAGCGCGCTGGCGTCAGCGGCGCCGACGTCGACGAGGTCATCTTCGGCGAGGTGCTGTCGGCGGGCGTCGGCCAGGCGCCGGCGAGACAGGCGGCGCTCGGCGCCGGGCTGCCCGACAGCGTGCCCTGCACGACGGTGAACAAGGTGTGCGGCTCGGGGCTGAAGGCGGTGATGCTCGCGCGGCAGACCATCGCCTCCGGCGACGCCGACGTCGTCGTCGCCGGCGGCATGGAGTCGATGAGCAACGCGCCCTACCTGCTGCCCGGCGCCCGCGGTGGCTTCCGCATGGGCAACGCCGCCGCCATCGACAGCATGATCTACGACGGCCTGTGGGACCCGTACGGCAACGCCCACATGGGCAACTTCGGCGACGCCTGCGCGAAGGAGCACGACTTCTCGCGCGAGGCGCAGGACAACTTCGCCAAGGCCAGCTTCGAGCGCGCGCTGGCGGCCCAGAAGAACGGCTGGTTCAAGGACGAGCTGGTCGCCGTCGAGGTGAAGGACGGCAAGGCGACGAAGCTCGTCGACAGCGACGAGGGCCCGGCCAAGTTCAACCCCGAGAAGATGGTCCAGCTGAAGCCGGCGTTCGACAAAGACGGCACGGTGACGGCGGCCAACGCCGCGACCATCAACGATGGCGCCGCGGCGCTGGTCCTGATGAGCGCCGACGAGGCAAAGAAGCGCGGGCTGGTGCCGCTGTGCACGCTGGTGGCCGACGGCACCCACGCCAAGACGCCGTCGCAGTTCACGACGGCGCCGGCGGGCTCCATCGACAAGGCGCTGAAGAAGGCCGGCCTCGGCGTCGGCGACGTCGACCTGTTCGAGATCAACGAGGCCTTCGCCGTCGTGTCGATGGTGACGATGAAGGAACTCGGCATCCCGCACGACAAGACCAACGTCGTCGGCGGCGCGGTGTCGATCGGGCACCCCATCGGCTGCTCCGGGGCGCGCATCCTCACGACGCTCATCCACCAGCTGCGTCGCCTCGACCAGCACGTCGGCGTCGCCAGCTTGTGCATCGGCGGCGGCGAGGCCGTCGCCGTCGTCGTCCGTCGCTGACCGCGCGCGGCGCCGGCGTCGGATGGCCGAAGCCGGATCGGCGCCGGCGCGCGCGGCGGGCGCCTTTGTTGCTGGCGCCGATCCATGGTCTCGTCGACACGAACGGCTCTGCTGCTGGTCGCGCTGCTGGCCGCCGCTTCTGGCGACCGCCGCGTGCCGGCCGCCTTCGGCTGCTCGGGCGTGCAGCACCAGCGCCGACTGCGCGACGGGCTCCTGCGATGCGGGCGCCTGCGTCGGTGAGGGCGAGGGCGAAGGCGAAGGTGAAGGCGAAGGTAAAGGTGAAGGTGAAGGTGAAGGTGAAGGTGAAGGTGAAGGTGAAGGTGAAGGTGAGGGCGAGGGCGAGGGCGAGGGCGAGGGCGAGGGCGAGGGCGAGGACGAGCCATTCCCCGTTTGCGGCGACGGAACTCTGTCTCGGGGCGAGACCTGCGAAAGCGACGGCGATGGCGATCTCCCCGTCGGCCGTCACGAGGCGACGTGCGTCGCGCTCGCCGGGTTCGTCTGCGCCCGCGGTTCGTGCGCGCCCGAGCCGCCCGCCGAGGGGCTTGCGTCGCTCCCTGCCGGCCTCGACCCGTTCACCGTCGACGAGGTCCTGGTGACCCGCGATTGCGTGACGCTCCTCGCGCCGCTCGCCGACGACGCACCGAACGAGCTTTGTGGGGCGGCGGTGGCGACCTTCGTCGTCGGGCAGGGGAACGGGCCGCCGCCACGCATCGTGGTCGTGACCCGCGGGCTGCGGGTCACCGACAACGCCACGCTCGACTAGCGGGGCGCCGCCGTGGCTGCGTTCCTGGTCTTCGGCGACGTCGAGCTCGGCGCGACGGTCGAGGTCCGCGCCGGCGCTGCGCCGTCCTCGGCGTGCATGTTCGTCGAGGCCGGCGGCGCCGGCGGCGACGGCGTGGCCGGCGCGAACGGACCGCCGGGGAGCAGCCCGATCACCTTGGCCGCCGATGTGTTGGTCGGCGGCTGTACCGGCGGCGACGGCGGCTCGAGCTTTGGCGAGGCGCGGGCGCTGGGGGGGCCGCGCTGCAAATCTTGGCCGGAGGCAGCATCGGTGGATCGGGCGACGTCTTCGCCGACGGGCCGGGGGCAGCGGCGGCCACGATTGGTCCACGGACCACGACAGCGATGCGACCAGCCGCGGCGGCGGCGCGGGCGGCGGCGGCCGCCTCGAGTTGGCGGCGAAGGGCGCGATCGTCGACGTGCTCGTGCACGTGGACGGCGGCGCCGCCGGGCCGAAGGACGATGACGGTGAGCGCGGGCGAGACGGCCGCCTCGACCCGCCCGCGGACGGCAACGACCGCGACGACAAGGATGGTGGCGACGGCGGTCAGCTCACCGGCGATGACAGCGTCGCTGGGGTCGGCAAGAACGGCACCGCCGGCGCCGGCGGCGTCCGCGTCGTCGAGAGAGCGCCGTAGCGCCCGTCGACGGAGCGTTCCGCGCCCGCTCGGCGCTTCAGGCGGGTTCGGGCGCGAAGTGCGGGCTGCGTCGCTCGCGCGCGGCCAAGAGACCCTCGCCCAGCTCGGCGTTCCCGTAGCTGTGGGCCTGCGCCGTCGCCTCGGCGTCGAGCGCCGCCTGCAGCGCGCTGCGGTCGACGCCGAGGCGCTGCTTGAGCAGCCGCACCGCAAGCGGCCCCTGCGCCGCGAACGTCGCCGCCAGCGCGCGCGCGCGGGTCAGCGCCGCGCCGTCGTCGACAGCCTCGAGCGTCAGCCCGGTCCGCGCCGCCTCGGCACCGTCGAAGCGGCGGCCCGAGTACAACAGCTCGGCGGCGCGCTCGGCGCCCACGCGCCGAGGCACGAAGTACGTCGCGCCCATGCCCGGGTGCAGGCCAAGGGTCGTGAAGTTGAACGCCAGCCTGCAGCCGCGGCCGACGACAACGACGTCGCAGGCGCAGGCGACGCACAGCCCGGCGCCCATCGCCGCGCCCTCCACGGCGGCGACGACCGGGACCGTGAGGTCGAGGAGCGACAGGTAGCGCGCGTAGAACGCCAGCATGTGCGCGCGCGCGGCGTCGAACGACACGGTGCGCAGGTGCTCGAGCATCGCCAGGTCGCCGCCCGCCGAGAACGCGCCGCCGGCGCCGGTGACGACGACGGCGCGCACGGCACCCTCGGCCCGCACCCGCGCCACCGCGGTGGCGAAGGCGTCGCCGAGCGCCTCGGTCATCGCGTTCTTGCGGGGGGCGTCGTCCAGGGTCAGCGTGGCGACGCCGCTGGTGACGTCGATGTCGACGTCGACCCGCGGGGCGGCGCCCGCGGTCACGCCGTCGCTCCGCCGGCACCCGCGCGGCGCGCGCCGACGAGCTTCTCGCGCCGGCCCTCGCCGCGGATGTCCTTCACGGTGTCGAGCAGCGTCGTCATCGGCTCGCGCGGCGAGAAGCCCAACTCGCGGCTGGCCTTGCGGCTGTCGCAGTACCAGAAGGCCGACGCCATCTCGGCCTCGAGCGTCGTCACCGGCAGCTTCGCACCGACGAGATCGGCGGCGCGCTCGAGCAGTCCGATGCCCCACGTCGCCGCCACCTTCGGCAGCACCACCGGCAGCGGCGGCCCCTTGACGCCGCTGACCTGACCGAGCCGCTCGAAGAACTGCGCGAACGTCAGGTTCTGCGCGCCGAGCAGGTAGCGCTCGCCGGCGCGGCCCTGGTCGAGGACGGCGACGACGACGGCGGCGACGTCGCGGACGTCGACGAACGAGCAGCCGCCCGGCGGCACGATGGGCAGCTCGCGCTTCAGGTACCGCCGCACCTCCTCGGTGCTGCTGCCGCGGGTGTCGCCCGGGCCGAGCGCCAAAGACGGGTTCAGCGTCACCAGCTCGGTGCGGGTGCCGTCGACGAGGTCGGCGGCGGCGCGCTCGGCCAGCCACTTCGACAGGTAGTAGGGGAACTTCACGAGGTGCTCGAAGGGCACCGGGTCGTCTTCGCGAAAGACCATCTCGGGGTCGGCGCCGACGGCGACGGTGCCTGACGTCGACAGGTGCACCACGCGACGCACGCCGGCGGCGACGGCGGCGCCCACGACGTGGCGCGTGCCGAGCACGTGCACGCGCATCATCGTGCTGGTGTCGTCGGGCGACCGGCTGACGAGGCCGGCGCCGTGCACGACGACGTCGACGCCGTCGATGGCGCGGTCGACGCTGGCGCGGTCGAGCACGTCGCCGCGCACGACGGTGACGCCGAGCGCGGCCAGCGCTGGCTCGTCGGAGCGGCACAGCGCCTTGACCTTGTGGCCGGCGCCGAGGAGCGCGTCGACGCAGTGACGGCCGAGGAAGCCGGTGGCGCCGGTGACGATCACGGAGTGCGAGCGGGACGTCGACATGGCCGCTGCCTGCCACAGCAGGCGCCGTCGCAAAAGGCTGTCGTCGTCGCGGTCGGCGTCGCCCTCGGCGACGCGGTCGGCGTGGCGCGTCAGTCGAGGGCGGGCGCGCCGCGCGCGCCCGGGTCTGACGTGCCGCGCAGCGCCAGCTCGGGCAGGCGCAGCGAGACGAGCAGCCCGGCGAGGGCGAAGAACAGACCGACGAAGTAGACGCGGGCGGTGGCGGAGGTGAACGAGTCCTTCAGCGCGTGGTCGACGGCGCTGACGGCGGCGAGGGCCTGCTGCTCGGCGCTGTCGAGCGCACGCAGGGCTTCGGCGCGGGCCGCGTCGGCGCCGGCGCCGCCAGGGCGCCCGCTGGTGATGTCACCAGCGGGCGCGGCGGCGGGCGCAGCGGCGGCAGCGGGCGCAGCGGTGGCCGCGGCACGGCGGGCGGCGAAGCCAGCGCGGATCTTTGCCTGCGCGGCGGCGACGTCGAAGCCCGCCTGCGGCATCGCCCCCTCGTCGCCCGAAGAGGGGGAGCCGGGCGGGCCTCCCTTCCATTCGGCGACGAGGGCCGGGGGCAGCCCGGCGGTGGCGGTGGCCATGCGCTCCTCGAGGTTGTGCACGAGGGTGTAGCCGAACAGGTTGCCGAAGATGGCGATCCCCATCGTGCTGCCGAGCGACCGGGCCAGCGTCGCCGTCGACGTCGCCGCCCCGATCTGTCGGGGCTCCACCGCGCTCGAGATGTGCAGGTTGAAGAGCGGGATCGACGGCCCGAGCCCGAGCCCGACGAGCACCATGCGCGCGGCCATGCCCACCGTCGTGACGTCGGGGGACAGCGTGAAGGCCATGATCGCGAACGCCGCGATCTGCACGACCAGCGAGCCGACGATCAGGAACTTGTAGCGCCCGACCCGCGAGCTGACCTGCCCGGCGAAGATGTTGCCGAAGACGATGCCGAAGGTCAGCGGCACCGTCGTCAGCCCGGCCCTCGTCGCCGACGCACCGACGACCACCACCATGAACAGCGGCAGGAACACGATGGCCCCGAGGAACGCCATGCCCACCACGAGGCTCGCGAGGTTGCCCACCGCGAACGCGCGGTTGGCGAACATCCCGAGATCCATGAGCGGGACGCGCGCGCGCCGCTCAGCGACGATGAACAGCGCGCCGAAGACGGCGGCGGCGGCGAACAGGCCGAGGATCGGCGGCGTGCTCCACAGGTAGCCGACGTCGCCCGGGCGCAGCTCAACCTTCGCCAGCGACAGCGCGATCAGCAGCGGCACGATGGCCAGCGCGAACACCAGGGCGCCGACGATGTCGAGGGAGCGATCGGTGACCTCGCTCTTCAGCGGCGGCATCCGCGTCAGGATTACGCCGAGGGCGACTGCGCCGACGGGCAGGTTGACGAAGAAGCACCAGTGCCAGCCGAGGGTGTCGGTGATCAGCCCCCCGACCAGCGGCCCCACCACCGACGACAATCCGAAGACCGCGCCGAACAGGCCGGTGTAGCGGCCGCGCTCCCGCGGGCTGAAAAGGTCGGCGATCACCGCGAACGCCGTCGTGAACAGCGCCGCGCCGCCGAGGCCTTGCACGACGCGGGCGGCGATCAGCTGCGTCGTCGACTGCGACAGGCCGCAAGCCAGCGAGCCGAGCAGGAACACCCCGATGCCCTGCACCAGGATCCGCCGCCGACCAAACAGATCACTCAGCTTGCCCCACACCGGCGTCATCACCGCCGACGCCACCAGGTACGACGTCGTCAGCCACGAATACAGCGCTGGCTCGATGTGCAGGTCGCGCTGGATGGCCGGCCCTGCCGTCGACACGATGGTCTGGTCGAGCGCGGCCAGCAGCATGCCGAGCAGCGTGCCCACCATCGTCATGATCTTCTGTGACTTCGACAGCTGTGTGTCGTCGGCCACAACGACGCTCCTTTGTTGCGACGACATGATGCATCAGCGGGTCGCTTGCGTGACCGACTCGTCGCGTCTACGCAACGGCCCGCACGGGTCTGCAAGCGCGGCACGCCGGGAGTGTGGAGGTCGACACTTGTCGCTCGCCCTGGGCCGCTCGCCCTGGGCCGCTCGCTATCGACAGCGCAGCTCGTGCTCGTCGCGGACGACGCCGTCTGTGCCGACGAAGCGCAGCGTGGCGCCGCCCTTCTGCGGCAGGATCGCGAGCACGCCGAACGTGTCGGCGAAGCGCACCACCGAATGGGCGCGCGCCACCAACGACGGATAGTGCGACCGTCCGCCCGTCCCGACGACGAGGCTCGGGATGCCCCGCGCGGGGTCGGGCTTGCCGTCGGCCGACAGCGGCGGGAACCGCTCGTAGATGTGGTCGTGCCCTGACAAGGCCAGATCGACGCCGCCGTCGGCGAGCGCCTGCCACAGCGCAGTCATCGTCGTGGCGTCGCCGTGGGGTCCCGAGGAGAAACGCGGGTGATGGAACAGCGCCAGCGTGCAGTCCGCGGCCGTCGCCGCCTTCGACCTCAAGTCGGCGGTGACGAACGCGTGCTGCGGCGACCCCGGCTCGCACCCGACCTCGTCGCAGTCGCTGTCCAGGGCGATGACGTGCCAGCGCACCGGCTTGCCGTCGCTGCCGTTGCCTTCGACGTCGGTGGACCACCACAGCGGCCCGTCGGCGGTGAAGCGGCCGGCGAAGGTGCCGCGGAACCCGGCGGCGCCCTTGGTGCCGTACTCGTGGTTGCCGACGACAGGCAGGGTGCGCGCCTTGAAGCGACCCCACGTCGGCTCGTAGCAGCGTGCGTACTGCTCAAGGCTGCCGTCGGGGTAGACGTTGTCGCCCAGCGTGAACGCCCGGGCGGCGGCGCTCTGGCCGAGCACCTGCTCGACCAGCCGCGCGGTCTTCTGGTCGTCGTCCACCTTGCAGTCGGCGATGTCGCCGGCGCCGACGAGGGCGAGCTGGCCCGGGGCGAGCTTGACCGGCGGCGGCCTTGCGGGCTCGGACGGCGCGCAGACGAGAAGGGCGGCGACGGCGGTGGCGCGCAGCATGGTCAACGGCTCCTGCCCGGCAACGTGGGCTTCTTCTTTGCTGCCGCCTTCGCTGGCGGCTTCGCTGCCTTCGAGGACGACACACGCGGCACCGGCGTTATACGGCGCGGGGCGCGGGGCTGCATGTTCACCAGGCTCTGCACGGCGGCCAGGTGCTCCAGTGCTGCCAGCGCGCGGGCGAACAGACCGGGCTTCGCTGGCGACGTGCTGGTGGGACCGTTCCAGCGCTCGCCGGTGAGCACGAACAGCGCGTCCTCGATGGTCTGCACGGTGGTGACCTTGAACAGGCCCTGCTCGCAGGCCTGCACGATCTCTTCGCCGAGCATCAGGTCGCGGGCGTTGCTCGCCGGGATGATCACCTCGTGGACGCGGTCGGGGGCGCGCTGGCGGCAGATGTGGAAGAAGCCCTCGATCTTCTCGTTGACGCCGCCGACGGCCTGCGCGTTGCCGAGCTGGTCGATGGAGCCGGTCATGGCGACGCTCTGCCGCAGCGGCGCACCGGTCAGCGCCGAGATCAACGCGCACACCTCGGCGAGGGAGGCGCTGTCGCCGTCGATGTCCGAGTAGCTCTGCTCCATGCACACCGTGCCCTGCAGGCAGAGCGGGACGTGGCGACCGAAGCGGTCGAGCAGCAGCCCCTTCAGGATCAACGTGCCCTTGGTGTGGATGGGGCCGCCGAGCTCGGTCTCGCGCTCGATGTCGACGATCTCGCCGCGGCCGGCGCCCACGCGGCACGTGATCCGCACCGGGCTGCCGAACGCGTAGCTGCCCAGGTCGATGACCGTCAGGCCATTCACCTGGCCGACGACGCTGCCGTCGGTGAGGATGCTGACCCGGCGCTGGGCGATGTCCTCGCGCATGCGCAGCTCGATGAAGCCCTCGCGGTCGGCGCGGGCCTGCAGCGCCTGCCTGACGTGCGCCGCCGTGACCTCGGTAGAGCTTTGCTTCTGGGCGAAGAACGACGCCTCGCGCACCAGATCGGCGATCTCGCCGAAGCGAGTCGTCAGCTTGTGCTGGTCGTCGCACACCCGGGCCGCGTGCTCGAGCACCCGACCCGCCCCCTCGATCGACAGCGGCAGCAGGCTCTCCTCGTGCGACAGCCCGGCAAGGAACCGCATGTAGTGCAGCAGCCGGTCCTTCGACCGCGCCATCTCGATCTCGAAGTCGACCTTGACCTTGAAGAGCTTGGAGAAGTCGAGATCGGTGCGAGAAAGTGTGTAGTAGATCTCGGGGACTCCGATCAGGCAGATCTTGATGCTCAGCTTGACCGGCTCGGGCCGCAGCGACGCCATCGTCACCATGCGGCCCGGCTCGCCGGGGTCGTCCAGCTCGATCTGCCGGTTCTTGAGCGCGCGCTTCAGGCCCTCCCACGCCGCCGGGTCGCGCAGCAGGTCGGCCGCGTGCAGCAACAAATAGCCGCCGTTGGCGCGATACAACGCACCGGCTTTGATGCGCGTGAAGTCAGTGGAACTCTCGCCCTGGCGCACGCGGTGCTCGATGCGGCCCACGAGGTTAGACAGCGTCGGCAGCGTCTCGAGCACCACCGGCGCGCCGGCCTTCGGGTTCTGCGTGACGAGTACGTTGACGCGGTAGCGCAGCAGCGCCGGCTCGTCGCGGTCGCCCTCTTCTTCTTCCTCGCTCAGGCGCTTGGCCGAGCGCGGCTCGGCCTGCGTCTCCTCGCCGCCCTCCTCGATGGCGTGGCTCTCGGGCACCAGGCGGCGCAGGCGATCGAGGATGTCCTTCTCGACGTCGTCGAGGTGGGCGACGACGCGCGGCGAGGTGCCGGCCAGATCGCTCTTGGCCTCTTCGACGAGGGGATGCAAGACCTGCACCGCCGTCTCGCGCGCGAGCTTCTCGATGGCCTCGTCGGTCTCTTTCTCGAGCGTGCGGATCTTGCGCAGCGCCTCCTCGAGCCCCGATTGCAGCTCCTCGGCGCTGCCCTCGAGCTCGGCCTTCTTCTCGTCGTCGAGGGCCTCGTAGGCCTCCTCCGACAGCGGGTTGCCGTTGTCGTCGGCCACCGCCAGCGTCAGCGCCGAGCCGGTGCGCGACAGGATGAAGCCGCACTCGCCGGCCTCCTTGTCGATGTCGACGAGCAGCGCGTCGGTCTTCTCTTGATGGTGGGCGTCGAGCTGGCTGCGACGGTCGATGTAGCCGTCGGACTCGAAGGCCTTCTCGAGCGCCTGCAGCATCTTGTCGACGAAGGCGTCGTAGCGCTTCTTGATTCCCGGCGCGGCGCCGGCGGGCACGGGCACCGCCCAGGGGCGGTCGCGGTCGGCGAAGTTGTAGAGGAGCACGACGTCCGACGGCGTCCGCTCGGTCTTCGCCTTCTCTTCGAGCAGCTCGCGCACCGTCGACGTGCGCCCAGTGCCCGACGCGCCAACGACGAAGATGTTGAAGCCGCGCTCGCGGATGCCGAGCCCGAGCTCCAGCGCGGCCAGCGCGCGCTCCTGCCCGAGCGCGCCCGGGCGGCCGTGGCGGTCTTCTTCCTTCGGGCGCAGGTCGGCGGCCGAGAACTCGTCGACGGGGAGGCGCCAGCGCAGCGCCGAGGGCGGGAGGGTGTGGTGCATGCCTGACCGGCATAGCGCACTTCCGGCCGGCGCGGGCACTGCGACCAGCGTCGTGACGCCTGTGCCCGTCCCGCGTCGCCGCCGTCAGCCGAAGCTGAAGCGCTGCAGCCGCACCACTGGGAGGGTGCTGGTCTCGTCGTCGCCGTCCAGCGGCGGTGACGCGGTGGTCTCGACCTCTACGACAATGCGGACGAAGGCGTCGCCGAAGCTGCCGGCCGCCGCGGCCTCGGGGTTGAGCACGAGAAGCTCGACGAACGGCTCGTCGTCCCGTCGCCAGCCGACCAGGCACAGCGGCCCGTTCTCCGGCGGGCGCCGCAACACCTCGACCGTCGCGTCCGGGAAGCGGGTGTCTTCGAGCAGAGGGTCAGCGACGACGTCGACGGCGACAGGCAGCGCGCGCGCCAGCCACAGCAGGCGAGCCAGCACGTCGTCGGTCAGCCGGTCGCGCGGGTGTCCCTGACCAAGCAGCGCGCGGAACGCCTCCCGCAGGTGCGGTCGCGCGACGGGCAGACAAGGGATGACGACGGCGCGGGTGCTCATGGGGCGTCAGGCCAGCGGGTCGGCTACCGGCGGGGCGGCGCGGCTGCGTTCCTCGCGCAGGCTGTCGCGGACGAAGCGCACGAGGGTGTCGGCGTAGGTGTCGAAGCGCGGGCAGACGATATCGGTGCCGGCGAGCAGCGCGGTGGTGTGGGCGGCGTTGTAGACGACGAAGCGGTCGAACAGCTCGACTGCGGCGGCGCTGCGGCGCACGCGCTCGAGCCCGCCGCCGGGGAACGTCGAAGACGGCGAGCCACCCACCGCCGAGACCAGCTGTGCCGCCATCTGCGACGCGAGCTGTGACGCCAGCGAGCCGGCGCGCCGCGCTGCCGTCGAGAGCGCGGCCGAAGACGTCAGCGAACGCGGCAGCGTCGGCACCTTCTTGCCGGCCTTCTGGGCGATGAGTGCGTACACCATGCGCGCCGACAGCGGGTTCGGATCGACGACGTGGAACGTCCGCCCGATGGCGCGCGGGTCATCGGCGAGGTGCAGCACGGCGCGGGTCAGGTAGTCGACGGGGACGACGTGCAGCGGGCCCGTGCCCGGCCCGGGCAGGGGCAGCGGCACGCCCAGCGGGCTGGTGACGACGAGGATGCCCATCGCGTACACGCCGTCGAAGCGGTCGATCTCGCCGGTGGTGGAGTCGCCGACGATCACCGACGGTCGCACGATCATCACTGGCAGGTCGGCCATCGCCGCGCGCGCGAGCTTCTCGCCGCGCATCTTGCTGTCCTCGTACGCCGTGCGGACGGCGGGGACGTCGTCGAGTTCCTCCTCGAGGACCACGCCCTCGCGGTCGCCGGCGACGAAGCACGACGAGAAGTGCACGAAGCGTCGCAGCGCCGGCAGCTCGCGCGCCAGCGCCAGCGTGTTCCGCACGCCATCGACGTTGACGCTGTCGAGCAGGCGCGCGTCGGCGTGGGCCGATTGGGTCGCGGCCAGATGAAACACGTGGGTGACGTCGCGCAGGGCATCAATCTCGAGCCCGGCGAGCCCGAGATCCATCTTGCGAACGTCGCCGAACGCCAGCCGCACCCGCTTGCGGTCTCCGGCGGGGAGTCGCGCCAGCTCGGCCTCGGCGTCGCCGCGTCGGGCTTCCTCGACGAGACAGGTCACCCGCGCGCGCGGTCGCTCGGCGAGAAAGCGCCGCAGCAGTGGCTTGGCGACGAAGCCGGGCCAGCCGGTCAACAGCGCGTGGGTCCCCGCCCCCGTCACCGAGCGGCGCGCGCGTGCTGCCAGCTTCGTCTTCGCCTCGACGGACATGGCTCTCTCGTAGCGCAGGCGAGGGGGCGGACGCGAGGGGGCGCGCCTCGCCGCCGGCCACACCGCCGCGCAGACCGCGGCGCACGACGAGCCCGTGGCTTGTGCCAGCCCGGGGCTTGTGCCATCCCCCCCCCCGGCTGCGGCCGCCACCCACGAGCAGTCGTCGGCG
>VGSZ01000055.1 GCA_016874845.1 Deltaproteobacteria bacterium | reverse complement strand
CGCTGCGGCGTCGACGACCTGCAGCTCGCCAGCAGCGCGGGCCATGACCTCGGCGAAGCGGACGGCGCAGCGGTCGACGACGGCGGCGCGGGCGGCGGCGTCGACCGCGGCCTCGTCGCGCAGCTCCATGAGCTCGACCAGCGCCGCCTGCGGCAGGCGCGGCTCGGCGACGCCGACGCTGCCGACGAGCCAGACGGCGCGATCGAACGGGGTGCGCAGCGCGCGCCACGCGTCGTTCAGCGCCGCGGTCTGCTGCGCCGCCGCGCGCCGCTCGGCGTCGGGCCGACGCGCGAAGCGGTCGGGGTGCACCTGCCGCGACCGCTGCAGCCACGCCTGCTCCAGCGCCGCGTCGTCGACGCCGAAGCGAGGGGGGATCACTCCGAGGCGCGCAAACGGCGTCGCCTGAGGGTGAGGCTCGACCACGACGCCGCAGGCCGGGCACCGGGTCGGGGCGGCAAGCGCGTCGAATGGTGCGCCGCAGGCGCGGCAGGGGACGTACGGGGTCATGGCGTCGGCTAGCAACGCGGAACCCCACCGTCACGCGGTGTCGGGCTCACGCACCGCCGCGAGCAGCGCGGCGATCTTGTCGTCTTCGGAGCGCCACGGGGCGACGAGGCGCGCGCGGCGCTCGGCGCGCGTGAGCACGAGCATGGAAGCCGTCGGCGACAGACCCTGGGCCAGCGATTCGCGCAGGAACAGACGACGCACCGACAGGCTGCCGATGGCGAACACCGGCATGCCCACCGCCGCAGCGAGGGTGCCGTAGATGAGCAGCGCATAGACGCCGTGGACGTCGAGCAGGCCGAAGATGCCGACGCCGGCGCCGCAGGCGGTCGCCGCCACGGCGTTGCGCAGCCGCCGCAGCGACACCAGCTGTTGCAGCAGGCCGGCGACGGTGTCGTCGTCGACGTCGCGGACCCGGCGCAGCCAGGGCTCGCGGAACTGGCTCTCGGACTGGGCCGCGAACGAAGACGGCAGAGTGGCGAGCGCCTGATCGTGATCCATTGTCGAACGATAGCGCCAATTGGAGCGAGACGCCGGAGCGTGCGAAGGTGTTGCCGTGCGTATCCACCCCGGCGGCTTCCGGCTCGTGCTCGTCGGACCCAAGGTCTCTCGGCTGCTGCCTTTCCTGCAGTCCCGGGGCTTCCCCGCCGAGGCCTTCGCCCGCGGCGGCGAGGCGCAGGCCCGGCTCCGCGGCGCGCCCTGCCACCTGCTGATCGTCGAGCTCGAGCTCGGCGACATGCTCGGGATCGAGCTCGGCCGCGCCGCGCGCCAGGACCGGCAGGCCGGCGCGGTGATGCTGATGGACGACCCGGCGAAGTCCGGGATGATCGTCGCGGCGCTGTCGCGCGGGCTCGAGACCTTCGTGCCCATCCCCCCCGACGAGGCGGCGTTCCTCGAGCGCATCGAGCTGCTGCTGCTGGCGCAGTGGGGGCTCGTCGTCACGCAGCAGCAGGCCCAGCAGGCCGAGGAGCTCGCCGCCGCGAAGCAGGCCGCGAGCACTGCCGAGGAGCAGCTCGCCCTGGCGCGGAACGACGCGGACGAACGCCTCGCCGCCGCGAAGAAGCTCGCCGACGAGGGCGTGGCGCGGCTCGAGGCCCAGCACCGCGACGTCAAGAAGCAGCTCGACGACGCGAAGCGCGCCGTCGACCACGCCGTCGCCCACGGCAGCGCCGCTCTCGTCGCCGAGCTGGCCGACGAGCGCCGCAAGGTCGAGCAGCTGCGCCGCGAGGCCGCCGTCCTGCGCGATCAGTTGACGTCGATGCACCTCGTCACCGGGGCCAAGAGCGGCGTCTCCGAGGAGGGCGCGCCGGCTTTCGCCAGCGACGACGGCGTGCTGCCCGCCGACGAGCTCGAGAACGAGGATGCGCCCACCGCGAAGTTCGAGCTGCCCGTCCAGGGGTCAACGGCGCTCCGGCCCGGTGCAGCACCGCCGTCAGCCTCGGCAGCAGCCGCAGCGTTTGTGTCACCAGGCCCGACTCGCGCTCCCGACCTGCGCGCCGGAAAGGCCGCGGCCGCACGCACCGATCTGCGCGCGCGAACTTCTTCGACGTCGACGCCACCCCGCACGCCCCCCGCGCTTGTCGTCGCAGCGGGCAGCGACGCTGCGGCGGACGACGACGGGTTCGAGCCACGCACCCAGCAGGCGACCCGCTCGCTGTCGAAGAGCGGAGCGACTTTAGAGGACCGCACGGCACCACACGCCATCACCCCGGGTGGCACGACCATGTACGCGCGCAACGCACCGTCGCTGGCGCAGATCGCCGCGATCCGACCGTCGCTGGTCGCACCTGCCGAGCTCTTCGACGACGACGCCGGCGCGACGGATGCGCCGCCCTCCGCGGCGAGCTTCAAGGCCAACGACGAGTCGACGGCCCCGGGGGGGCACGCGATCTCGAACCAGCCCGAGCTCGCCGCTGGCGAGCAGAAGGCCGCGTTGCAGAGAGAGCAGGCCCGTGCTGCTTCCCCGAAGAAGCCGAGTGCGGTGTTTGAGGGCATCGGCGACCTGCCGGCGGTCGATGACGAGGTGCTGTTCCTCGAGGACGAGTGAGGGACCGAGGGCGGAGCGTCAGAACACGCGGTTCAGCCCGTTCAGCGCCGCCACGCGATAGGCCTCGGCCATCGTCGGATAGTTGAACGTGGTGTTCACGAAGTACTTCAACGAGTTGGCGCCCCCCTTCTGCGCCATGATCGCCTGCCCGATGTGGATGATCTCGGCGGCCTGATCGCCGAAGCAGTGGATGCCCAGCAGCTCCAGCGTCTGGCGATGGAACAGCAGCTTGAGCATGCCCACCGTTTGCCCGGTGATCTGCGCCCGCGCGAGGCTCTTGAACTGCGCGTGGCCGACCTCGTAGGGCACACCCGCCGCCGTCAGCTCGCGCTCGTTGCGCCCCACGGACGACACCTCCGGCGTTGTGTAGATGCCCGTCGGCACATCGGTGACCAGTTCCTCTTCGGAGTGGCCCTCGACGATGTGGCCGGCGGCGAAGCGGCCTTGATCGTAGGCCGCCGAAGCCAGCGCCGGCCAACCGACGACGTCACCCACCGCGAAGACGTGTGCAGCCTGCGTCCGGTAGGCGCGGTCGACGGGGATCGAGCCTCGATCATTGGGCACGATCCCCATCAGTTCGAGCCCGAGCCCCTGCGAGTTTCCGGTGCGCCCGTTGGCCCACAGCAACGCGTCGGACTTCAGCTTCTTGCCGCTCTTCAAGTGCAGCACGACGCCGTCGTCGACGGTCTCGAGGCGCTCGGCCTCCTCATCGTGGCGGATGAGCACACCTTGATCGCGCAGGTGGTACGACAGCGCGTCGATGATCTCCTCGTCGAGGAAGCTCAGGAGCTTGCCGCGCGTGTTCACGAGGTTCACCTTGGTGCCGAGCCCGCGGAACATCGAGGCGTACTCGCAGCCGATCACGCCGGCGCCGTAGATGGTCAGCGAGTGCGGCGTCTCCTGAAGCCGCAGGATCGTGTCGCTGTCGAAGACGCGCGGGTGCGCGAAGTCGACGCCCGTGGGGTGGTACGGGCGCGAGCCGGTGGCGATCACGAAGTGCTGTGCCGTGAGCAGCTCGCGCGCCCCGCGGGCCTGGATGACCTCGATGGTGTGGGGATCGACGAAGCGGGCCTCGCCCTCGATGACATCGACCTCATTGCGCTCGTAGAACGAGCTGCGCATCCGCACCTGCCGCATGATCACCGACGACGCCGTCTTCGTCAGGTCCTTGAACCGCGGCTGCTCGCGCACCGTCGACGACGTAAAGAACGGCGACTGGTGGTGGCGCACGATCTCCTGCACCGCGTGGCGCAGCGCCTTCGACGGGATAGTGCCCCAGTGGGTGCAGCCGCCGCCGACCATCGAGTAGCGCTCGACGACGCAAACGCGCCGGCCCGCCTTCGCGCAGCGCATCGCCGCTCCCTCGCCGCCGGGGCCGGAGCCGATCACGATGACGTCGAAGGTGCGCGCGCTGGTTGCCATGCGCAGCAGATAGATGCCCCTGTCGCCGGCCTCAAGATTCTGTTAGCGAAACCGCGTGTCGTCGTCGTCATCGTCCTTCGAAGCGGGCCACCCCGCCAGCTCGCTACGCACGAGCTCGCAAGGTGTGTCCTCGGGGGCGTCCAGCGCGCCGCAGCTCTCGGTGGTCATCCCCGTCTACAACGAAGAGGCGATCGTCGAGGGCGCGCTGCGCCGCTACCACGCCGGGCTGACGTCGCTCGGGCGCCCGTTCGAGATCATCGTGTCGGCCAACGGCTGCCGCGACAGCACGGTGCCGCTCGTCAACGAGCTCGTCAGCGAGCTTGCCGGTCTGGTGCTCCTGCAGTCCGACAGCCCCGACTACGGCCGCGCCCTGCGCCGTGGCATCGAGGCCGCCCGCGGCGACGTCGTCGTCTGCGATGAGATCGATCTTTGCGACCTCGGCTTCGTCAAGCGTGCGCTTCGACGCCTTGACCACGACGAGTGCGACCTCGTCGTCGGCAGCAAGGCGATGCCCGGCGCCCGCGATCGCCGCCCGTGGATGCGCCGCGCCGCCACCCGGGTCATCAATGGGCTCCTGTGGGTCGCCCTCGACTTTCAGGGCACCGACACCCACGGGCTCAAGGCGCTCTCGCGCGCGCGGCTGCTGCCCATCGTGCAGGCCTGCATCATCGACAAGGACCTCTTCGCCAGCGAGCTCGTGATCCGGGCGGGCCGCGCCGGCCTGCGCATCCAGGAGATCCCCATCGAGCTTGAAGAGCAGCGGTCGCCACCAATCCAGCTCCTGCGGCGCGTTCCCCGGGTTGTCCGCGATCTTGGCCGCCTGGTCGTCGCCGTGCGCCTGGGGCGGGTCTCCGGTGGGAGCCTGGTCGTGGCGCCGGACGAACATGACCCAGGCTGCGCCGCCGAGCGGAGTGCGGGCGAGGCGCCCGCCGCACCCGGCCCGGGGCGGCCCGTCACCGGCGGCTGACGGTCGACTACTCGTCGTCGTCGTCACCGGGGGCGGGCGTGCCGGCCGCCGCGACGCCGGCGCGCTGGGCGCGCACGCATTCGAGCAGCCACTCGCGCAGCCGCCGCTCGTCACCGGGCGCGAACTTGCGGAACGCCGTGCCACACATCCACGAGCCGCCGAGGTCCTCGACCCACACGACCTCGCTGGCGACCTTCAGCAGCTCGAGCTCTTTCTTCACCGGGATGTAGAGCAGGACATTGACCAGGTCGCCGACGCGGAACTGCTGCTGCGACTCGAAGGAGATGCCGCCGAGCGCGATGTTGCGCGACGTCGTCGTGAACGACTGGCTGCGGGCCGTGATTTCGACGCGGATCTCGATGGGCGCCCGCAGGTGGCGCGGGCCGCGCGGCGGCGGCGACGGCGGTGTCGTCGGTGTCGGCTCGGGCTTCTTGTCGGCCGCGTCTTCGGCTGCCTTCGTCTTGTGCGCCTTCGCCCTGGCCGCGCTGTTGTCTCCCATTCTTGCTCCTCAAAAAAACTTCCCGAACAGACTCCGACGCCGCTCTCCCGCAACCCACAATGCGCCGAGGGGAATAGCCATGACAGGAGCGGCATCCTAAAGATCCAGTCTTTTGGCGCGCAACTTCTCGATGTCCCATTACTCATTCCGCTCCACTCTCGACGACGGCGGCGCGCTGCGACGCCTCGATCAGGCCGTAGCCGCGGCCCTGCCGCAGATCTCCCGTCGCCGCGCCCGCGAACTGATCGCCCGGGGCAGCGTGTGGATCGAAGGCACCCGCGTCCGACAGCAGGGCAAGCTCATCCGTGCGGGCCTGACCGTCGAGATCATCGACGACGACCTCAGCCAGGAGCGCGACGCGGCGCGCGCCGCGGGTCGGGACGCCGACCGTGGCGTCGTGGCGCTGCCGCCGCTGCTCGTCGACCACGGCGACCTGATCATCGTCGACAAGCCCGCTGGCGTCGCCTGCGAGCCCACCCGGCAGGCCGCCGCGAGCATCACCGACTCGTTCGCCCGGGCAGGCCGTCCGCTGTATGCCGCGCACCGCCTTGACGTCGACACCAGCGGCGCCCTGCTGCTCGCCCGGGCGGGCGCGCTGGCGGCGTGGTCGCAGGCCTTCCGCGAAGGCCTCGTCGAACGCGCCTACCTCGCTGTCGTCGCCGGCGTGGTCGCCGACGATGCCGGCGTCATCGATGCGCCGCTGCTGCCCCCCGACAAGACCGGCCGAGCGCGGGTTTCGCTGGCGGGCAAGCCGTCGACGACAGCCTGGCAGGTGCTGGCGCGCGGCGCCGGCGCGACGCTGCTCGCCGTCGTGCCGCGCACCGGACGTACCCACCAGATTCGCGTGCATCTGGCCCACGCCGGCTACCCGCTCCTCGGCGACCACCGCTACGCCGTGCGCCAACCGGGAGCCACGCACCTTGGGCTGCACGCGCGTCGGATCGCCCTGCCCGCTGTCGCCGGCGCCGCCGTCGGCACCCCGCCCCTCGACGTCGTCGCGCCGACGCCGCCGGCGTTCGTGGCGACGGCGGCGGCGTTCGGGATGGCGTTGCCCCTGGAGTCGCGATGACGCGTCTGCCCCGCGCCCGCATCCGCGAGACGCGCCTTGCCAACGGCACCGCCGTGGTGACCGCGGCCATGCCCGGCCACGCCCGCTGTCACCTTTACGTGCAGCTGCGCGGCGGCCCGGTGCACGAAGACGATCACACGTGGGGCCTGTCCCACGTCGTCGAGCACATGGTCTTTCGCGGCACCGCCGAGCTCGCCGATGCCCGCGCGGTCAGCCTCGCCGCCGACGACTTCGGCGGCGATCTGGGCGCGGCGACCTACCGCGACCGCGTCACGTTCGACACCCGCTGCGACGCCGACCGCGTCGACGACGCCCTCGCCCTGCTGGCCCGGATGCTCGGACATCCCCGCTTGCAGGGGCTCGCCACCGAGCTCGGCGTCATCGAAGAGGAGCTGGCCGAGCTCTACGACGACAACGGTGTCGAGATCGACCTGGACAACGTGGTGTTCCGGCAGCTGTTCACGGGCCACCGGTTGGCACGCACCATCGAGGCGACGCCCCGCCACGTTCGGCGGGTGACGCGGGCGGCGCTGCGTATGTTCCATGCGGCGCACTACGGCGCCCGCCACTTTGTCGTCAGCGTCGCCGGCGACGTCGACCACGACGCCGTCGCCGCCGCCGCCCGGCGCACCTTCGGGCGCCTGCCCGCGGGCCCAGCGCTGCCGACGGGCGTCGCCCCGCGCGCCACGGCGACCGAGGCGCAGCCCGTCTGGGTGACGCGCACCGACGACGCGCAGACATCGCTGCGCCTGTGCCTGCCCATCCCCGGCTTCCGCGACGACGCCGCGACGGTCTGGTCGGTGGTTGGTCGGCTGCTCGACGACGGGCCGGCCTCGCGGCTGCAGCACGAGGTCATCGACCGCGGTGGGCTCGCCTATGCGGTCTGGGCGATGGTCGACTTCTACGAAGAGCGGGGCGTCCTCGAGCTCGGCGGCCAGGTCCGGCACGACCGTTTCGTCATCCTCGTGGATGCCCTTGCGAGCCAGCTGGAGCGCCTGGCCCGGCGCGCGCCGTCGGCAGACGAGCTTGAGCGGGTGGTCGCCCGCTACACCCGCGACGTGCGCGACACCCTCGACGATCCGGCGTCTTTGGCCGAGGCGATCGGCAAGGGGGTCCTGTTCGGCCGGCCGTTCCAGCCGACGCAGCAGATCGCCAACGTCGCTGGCGTCGGGGGCAGCGCGGTGCGCGACGCCGTCCGGGCGGCGCTGCCGCAGGCGCGGCTGGCGCTGCTCGGGCTCCCCGCCGCGCGCGACGTGGCGCGGGCACAGCGGCGACTGCAAGGCCTGCAAGGTCGCGACGCCGGGCGCAAGTCCGCGCCGGTACGCCGCTGAAGACGCGTCGCCCGCAGGCCTGCCACGGTGCGACGAGGCGTCCCCCCCGGGAAACTTGACGATCCCCCGGACCCGGGTTTTCATTGAGCCCGGTCACTGCAGGCGCTGGTCGCCTGCCCGCTTGATTGTTCGTGGAGGATGCCGATGCGTGCGCCGCTGTTTTCCCACTTGCTCGACCGGCTCACCCCGCCGCTGCTCGTCGTGCCCCTCGTCGTTTTGGCGGCGACGACGACCGGTTGCCCCGAAGACAAGCCGCCACCGATCGTCACCAAGGCGTCCCTGAAGCTCGATGTGCCGCGACTGCGCGTCACGCTCGGCGAGGCGATCGACGTCACATTCAAGACCACCGCATCGGGCGGCGAGGCGGCCACCGGTGACGTCATTGTCACGGTCGGACCGGTCGAGGGCGACGCCGTCGCCGGCGACGCCTTCGTCGGCGCCGACGCGGCGACGGCGAACAGCACCAGCGTGACCGTGACGCCCGACGCCGGCGAGGGCGGGTTCGTGTTCCGCTGCGGCGACGCCGCCGGTCGCGTCCAGCTCGGCGTGACGACCACCGACACGAACCTGACCGAGTTGACGGTAGTCAGCTGCGTCGAAGCGACGAATTTCTTCTACGAGATCGACGACGATCTCGACGCAAACTGCTCCCGCCTGCAGGCCGACGGCGTGTCGTCCTGCAACGTCACGCTCCAGATCGCCCGATCGCGGATCGGCAGCGGCGAAGACCCCGCGCCGGCCGCTGACGAGGCTGTCGACGTCGAGACCATCGAGGTCGCCGAGGTCGAGATCCTCGACGGCATCCGCGGCGTTGACCCCGACGGCATCCCCGAGGTGCTGGCGACCGCAGCGGACACGCCCCTGCAAAAGCGCCTCGTCGGCATCCAGACCGACGCCGAGGGCAACGCCAACTTCCTCGTGACGTCGCCGCGCTTCGGCGTGGCTCAGGTCGTCACCGTGCGGGCGACGGTCCGCGGCGTCGAAAAGACGATCACGCTGGTCTTCGCGCCGTTCCAAAACCAATCGTCGCTGTCGATGGTGGCCTCGAAGTTCGAGCTCGAGAGCGGCAAGACGACTGTGTTGTCGCTGAACGCGCGCCGCACCGACGGCTCGCCGGCTACCGGACAGACCGTGGTCCTCGCCTGCACGACAACGACGGCGGTGGTGTTCAGCCCGAGCGCGTCGGTGGTGGTCGCCGGCGGCGTCGCGACGCTGACCCTGGACGAGAACGGCCTCGGCTCTGTCGCCGCCACGGCCCCCGACGTGAGCGGGCGTGGCGTCCCGGTGACGATCCAGGGGACCTTCGACACCGGCGTCGACGCGACGGCGGTGCCGCCCGTGGTGGCCACGATCGGGCTGTCGGTCAGCGAGCGCGGCTCGGTGATTGGAAACGCCGACTTCTCGGCCACCAGTCTGCGCTCCGACGACAGCACCGCCGTGCCGGTAAAGTTCATCGTCACCGCCGAGCAGGCCGAGCAGCCGTTCACCAACGTCGCGGTGGTGCTCACCATCGCGCCCGACAGCCAGGCGCTCATCCGGTTCGCCGGCAACCGCGGCGGCACCGACGCCGTGCGACGCTCGCTAACCTCGCTGACGGCGGCGGTGGCCGGCGCCGACGGACGGGCCGAGTTCCAGATCGCCCCGGTCAGCCCCATCGCGCGAGGCACGGCGAGACTCAACGTCCAGATGATCCAGGCCAACGATACGATCTTCCAGGTATCGCGAACGATCGTCGTCGAGCGTGACCCGATTCTGCAGAGCATGATCTTCCAGGCCGCAACTCCGCCGACCATCGGCGTCCGCGGCGGCACGCTGCCGTCGACCTCGAGCGTGACCTTCGAGCTGCTCGACGACGCCGGCAACCCGCTGGCGGGCGTGCCGGTGCGCTTCGTGACGAACGCGACCGCCGACCGCGGTGTCACCGTCGAGCAGTCCGACATCTCGAACACCGACGGTGTCGTCCAGACGACGCTGGCCGCTGGCTCCATCGCCGGTCCCGTGACGGTGGTGGTCACCGCCGTGCCGAGCAACGGCTTCCCGATCACCGTAGAGTCGGCGTCGATCGCCATCATCGGGGGGCTGCCCACGTTCCTGAACAGCGACTTCGCCTGCGAGCCGCAGTCGGGTCAGGCCATCGACGCCGTATGCGCCGCCCAGCTGGTCGATCGCTTCACCAACCGGGTCGGTGCGAACACTCAGGTCCAGTTCCGGGCCGAGGGCGGCAACATCACGCCGTCGGCGACGACGAACGCCGAGGGCAGCGCGGTGGCCCAGTTCCGGACCGGCAACCCCGGGCGCGCCCGCGCCGACGTTCGGGGCTGGTCGTATGGCCTCGAGGTACGCAATCGTGGGGACATCGATGGCTTCGGCGCCGCCGACGCTTGCTTGGACAACACGACGGCGACGCCATGCGACCTGCTGGCGCTGTGCGCCGATAGCGAGACGCAGGCATACTGCCCGCTGCCCGGGCGGCAGTCCGAGCCCGACCGCATGCCGGTGACGTTCACCGGGGTCACCTACGAGGTCGACGAGACCCGCCGCTGCGACGCCGATCTGGCCGATGACCCGCGGGCCTGCGGCTTCCCGGTGGGCTGCCTCGACGGCACGAGCCGCGACTGCGAACTGAACATGGGCTGCTTCGACTTTTCGGACGGGACGTTCTGCCCGCAAAACGGCCTGTTGTCGCTGTACGCCAGCGCCCGCGGCGAAGAGAGCTTCCTCGACGGCAACGGCAACGGCGTGCTCGACTTCATCGATCTCAACAGTAACGGCCGCCACGAGACCAACGAGCCCATCGGCATCGCCTGCCGCTTCGAGCGCGCCGACGGCAGTCCGGGTGACCCCAACTGTGTGCTCTCCGAGCTCGTGCGGGACCAAGGCCCGTGCCCGGGCCGCGACGACGCCAGCTTCGACGCGAACCTCGACTCGCCCTGCGTCGACGGCGTGCGCAAGGTCGACGACTTCATCGACGTGCCCGAGCCGTTCCTCGACAAGAACGACTCCTGCAGCCGCGACAACTATCTGAACGCATCGGTCAACGGCATGACGCAGACCGAGCGGCAGGTGGCCAGCGACCTGTTCAACGACGTCGACGGCAGCGCGACGTTCGGCTTCGACCCCGATCGGGACGGCACCGTGGCGCAGACCAACGGCACCTGGGATCGCGACACCGAGGTCTTCCTGCAGACCCACGTGCTGAACGTCACCGCGCCACGTCTGCTGTTCGGCGAGTCCTGCGAGCCGGCGACGGGCAACCACGCTTGTCAGGAGCCGACGTCGCCGCCGGTCACCTCGCCGTGCACCGAGCTTCCGAACGGCCAGGGCATCGCCACGCTCTGCAACCCCGGCCGCAAGGCGTTGCACCGCAGCGGCGACCTGGGTCGCTACCTGTACGCGTGGGTCGACGAGAACGGGAACTGCCCGACGACGAACTTCGGCGCGCTGACCACCGTCGAGGGTGGTGCCGACGCCACGGTCACGGCCGATGAGATCACGCTCGACGAGCTGAACTGCGGCTTCGCGTCCAAAATCGACCCGGATCGTCCGTGGTGTACGACGCGCCCGTTCCTGGGCTCGCCGGCGCTGCAGGTCACCGTGAACGTCGACTGCGTCGCGGTGGTCACGCCCGACACGAAGATCACGTTCTCGCTGACTGACGACGAGCTGTCGGCGGAGGTCGGGTTCCCGATCGTCATCGATCCGACAACCTGCAACGCGGCGCCCTGACGGGCTCCGTCACGGGCTGCAGCATGCGCGGGCCACGAGGCCCGCGCCTCTTTTGTGCCCACAGTCGCTCAGGGCGTACGGCGGGGGCGCGTCGGTCGCGCGAGACACTTCCCCGTGAGCAGCCTGCGGTGAAAATGGCCGACGGCGGTTTTCGCCGCGGGCTGCTCACGGGTGGGGGGCCCCGTCGAGCTTCGCTCGACGGGGGGCGGAGCTGGAACAGACCCGCCGAGGGACCGCAGGCGCTGGTGAAACGCCGCCTGCGCTTTCACCGCAGCCTGGTAGGCGACGTCACGAAAGGCCGCCGGAAGATCGACGCGCCGAGCGTCAGGCCGGCATTCAGTAACCGCGAAAGAACCGCCTCATCGTCTCGTCTTCGTCGTCAGCGACGAGGCAGACGGCGCCCGCGGCCTCGATCTCGAGGTGCAGCGAGCCCGAGCGGACGCGCACGCGCCGGCCGCCGCTCTCGGCGTCGAGGACGTCGCGCAGCGTCAGCCCGTCGGGCAGATCGCTCATCGGCGCGAACAGCTTTCGGACCTGCGGCTGCTCCGATCGATTGACGACGACGACGACGGTCTCGCGCGGATCCAACGTCACGCGAGCGAAGGCGAATACCTCGACCTCGCCCTCGGGCGTCAGGTCGACGAAGTCGCCGCCCCGAAGGGCCGCCCGCGTCTGGCGCAGGGCGCCGAGCCGGCGGTGCAGAGAAAGCGTGGTGGCGTCCCAGGCAGCGGGATCCCATTGCATCGGCGTCGCGGCCGATGTGCCGCGCGGCAAGCCGACCTCCTCGCCGAAGAGCACGTGCGCGCAACCGGGCAGCGTATAGGCCAGCAGCTTGGCCAGACGGACCCGGGCGGCGTCGGGCAGGATCGCGCCAAGGCGCGGCGTGTCGTGACCGCTGAGGGTCATCCAGGCGCGTGCGAGGGCCTTGCCGTACGCGGCCTGCAGATCGCGCTCGACGCGCGCCAGCTGGCGTGCAGGCACCTCGCCCTTCAGGTAGGCGAGCACCGCCTCGCGGGCATAGTGGTTGACGACGGCGTCGAGCAGGCCGTCGCGCTGGTAGCGGTCGGCGAAGCCCTTGATGTCGCCGATCAGGTAGTGAGCGCCCTCGGCGGTGCGCACGGCGCGCTGCAGCTCGCGGAGGATCGAGTAGCCCACCTGCTCGGCGCGCAGGATGCGCCAGCCGACGACGCCGAGCTCGAGGAAGCGGTGGATGACGCTCTCCTCGCCGGTGAACAAGCGCCGCCGCACCTCGACGTGGGCGACGTCGAGTTCGGGCTCGTCGGGGGAGCCGTCGCGGCAGGCGTAGCCGTGGCGCAGCCCTTCGGTGAATGCGAAGAACGCCCGCGTGCGCTGTTCGGGCGGAAAGCGGCGATCGTCGACGACCTGCTCGCGGGCGGCGACGAACCAGGGGTGCCGGTCGCTGACGTGGTCGAACACGCCCATCGCAACGACGCCGATGCCGTGGGCCGACGCCGCGCTGCACAACGCCTGCAGGTCGTGGCTGGTGCCGAGGGCCGGGTCGATGTCGTCGAAGCTCGTCGTGTGCAGGCGCAGCGCGTCGTGGGCAGGGAACACGGGGGTGAGCGCCAGTCCGTCGACGCCGAGCGAGACGAGATGCGGCAGACGGTCGACCATGCTTCGCAGCGGCGAGGCGGCTGCGGAGCCGGGCACGAAGTGCTCCGGGATCACCTCGTAGACGAGCGTCGGGCACGGAAGGACGAGGCTCACTTGCCGGGTGTAGCGAACGGCGACGTCGCTTGTCGACCCCGACGGCGCGCCCGCCGGTGTGTCGCGCGCGGGCCCAAGAACGAAGCGGGCCCGTGGGGCCCGCTTCGCCTTCGTACACCGGTGTTCGCCTGCGTACGCGTCACCGTCGTACACCCGTGACGCGCACGATGGGCGGGCCGCTCAGGCCTGCTCCGCCGCCGAAGACAGCGCCGTCGCGTCGGCGATGTCGACCTTCACGCCGGGGCCCATCGTCGAGGAGAACGTGATGTTCTTGACGTAGATGCCCTTCGCCGACGACGGCTTCTGGCGCAGGATGTTCTCGAAGAGCGCCTTGAAGTTCTCGACGAGCTTGTCGCTCTCCATCGAGACCTTGCCGATGCCGGCGTGCACGATGCCAGCCTTCTCGACCTTGTATTCGACCTTGCCGGCCTTCGACTCACGGACGGCCTTGGCGACATCCATCGTCACCGTGCCGACCTTCGGGTTCGGCATCAGGCCGCGCGGACCGAGCACGCGACCGAGCTTGCCGACGACACCCATCATGTCGGGGGTCGCGATGACCTGGTCGAACTCCATCCAGCCGCCCGCGATGCGGTCGTGGAGGTCGTCGGCGCCGACGATGTCCGCGCCGGCGTTCTTGGCGTCCTCGGCCTTGGCTCCCTTGGCGAACACGGCGACGCGGATGGTCTTGCCCGTGCCGTTGGGCATCACGACGGCGCCGCGCACCATCTGGTCGGCGTGGCGCGGGTCGACGCCCAGATTGAAGCAGACGTCGACGGACTCGTCGAACTTGGAGGTCTTGCAGCCCTTCACGAGCTTCATCGCCTCGGAGACCTTGTAGCGAACAGTGCGGTCCACGCGCTTGAAGGCGGCGGTGCGCTTCTTACCCAGCTTGCTGGCCATGTGAGATCCTGATGTTGACTGCAGCGGCAGTCAGAAGAAGAAAGTGGAAATTGGAAAGACGACGACGTCCACCTTGCGGTGGGTCATGCGGTGGCTGTCAGGCTCAGGCCGGCTTGCCGACCACATCGAGGCCCATCGACCGCGCGGTGCCGGCGATCGACTTGGCGCCCTGGTCGATGTCGTAGGCGTTCATGTCCTTGAGCTTGACCTTGGCGATCTCTTGGCACTGCTGCCACGTGACCTTGCCAACCTTCGTCTTGCCCGGGGTCTTGCTGCCGGCACCCGGCTTCTTCTCGAGCTTCAGGCCCGCGGCCTTCTTCAAGAGCACCGAAGCCGGCGGCGTCTTGGTGATGAAGGTGAACGACTTGTCGGAGTACACGGTGATCAGGACCGGGATCGTCATGCCCGCCTGGTCCTGCGTCCGCGCGTTGAACTCCTTGCAAAAGCCCATGATGTTGACGCCGTGCTGACCGAGCGCGGGGCCGACCGGCGGCGCCGGGTTGGCCTTGCCCGCCGGGCACTGCAGCTTCACGTAGGCTGTAATCTTCTTTGCCATTGCCTTCACTCCTGTGGTGCAAGCGACCGGGTGGTCTCCCACATTGTAAGTCGACGTTCTTCCAGCGAACGTCGAGGTTGTTTGTCAGGCGCTGGATGACCAGCCGCCAACGGGATTCATCGTTCAGCCGACCTTGGCCAGCTGGTGGTAGTCGAACTCGACGGGCTGGCTGCGGCCGAAGATGGTGATCGACACCTTCACCTTCTGCTTCGCCGTGTTCACCTCGGTGACGTCGCCATTGAAGTTCACGAAGTTGCCATCGACGACGCGGACCTTGTCGCCGATGTCGAACTCGATCTTCGGCGCCGGGCGCACCGCCTTGTCCGACAGCTGCTCGGTCATCGCCAGCACTTGCTTCTCGGGTACCGCCGGGATCTTCTTCAGGTCGGTCTCGGTGTTGGCGCTCTTCATGTTCGGCGCGCCGATAAAGTCCATCACCTTGGGCGTGTTCTTCACGCACTGCCAGGTCTCGGCCTTCATCTCCATCTGCACGAAGATGTAGCCGGGCGCGAACTTGCGTTTCACCTGGCGCTTCTTGGTGACCGTCTTGCCACCCTTCTCCTCGGTCTTCGTCTCTTCCACGGTCTCGACGGGGATCAGGATCTCGCCGAACTGGGCGTCGAGCCCGAGCTGCTTGATCCGGTCTTGCAGCGCAGTCTTCGCCTTGTTCTCGAAGCCCGAATAGGTGTGTACGACGTACCACTTGAGCTTGTCGCTCTTGGGCGTGGTCGACTCCGTCGTCGTCTGCGTCTCGGTCATGGTCGGTCTCGTCCTGGCGAAAGGGGATGGCAGGGGAACGTACGTCGTCGTCGACGCGCAGCGGCTACAGGTGGATGCCCGAGTTGGCGAGCAGGACCGACAGCTGGCTGAACGTGATGTCGAAGACGCCGAGGATCAACGAGGCGACCACCGAGGTCACGATCACGACCATCGTGTTCACCCGCGTCTCGGCGGCGGTCGGCCACGCGACCTTGTTCAGCTCGTCGACGACCTCGCCAGCGAGGTTGTGCGTGCGCGGTACGTTGAACAACGTGACCGCCACACCCAGTCCGATCACCGCGCCGATCAGCGCCGAAAGCGGGAAGTTGTCGCCGAGAACCGGGGCGTTGTTGATCCTCGCGAGGCTGAAGATCGACTCGGCCGAGCGGTGAAGCACGAACGCGACCACCAGGCCGGCGAACAGGAAGAACAGGGCCACGAACGTCGTCTTCTGGCGCATGCGCGCGCTCCTTCTCGTCGTCGTCACCGCGGCCACCGCGGCGGCGTTCATCCACGCGGTCCCGGCGAGATCGTCGCGCGGGACCGTCGGGCTCTTCGTCGCGTCGGCCTCGCCGTCGACGTCATTCCCGGGAGAAACGCCGCCGGCGAGGCCGGCGGCGTCTCTGGTCTGGCAGGCCCTGAAGGACTCGAACCTTCGACCCTCGGTTTTGGAGACCGATGCTCTACCAACTGAGCTAAGGACCTTCGAACCGGGTCTTCATGGCGACGGCACCTCCCGCCGTCAAGGCCCGTCCCGACGATCAGCTCCCGGCGGGTGCGCGCGCAACGTCGCGCGCCCGACGCCGTCGACCATGACCGCGCCGTCCACGACGGCGACCACCGCGGCGTCGGCGTCGGCGCGGACGAGCTCGACGACGCGCTCGGCGAGGCGCTGCAGCTGGCCAAGGGCAAACGCCGCCGGGTCGCTCGCCGACGAGGGCGGCGACGGCGCTGCCGGCGACGGCGCTGCCGGCGACGGCGCCGACGGTACGCGCGGTGTGCGTCGCCGCGGTCGGGCCTTGACGCGCCGGCCATCCGGCGCGCGCACGGCGTCGGTGGCCGGCGTCGGCGCTGCGAGCGGCAGATCACCGCCGACGTCGCGGCTGCGGGTCGGGAGCCGCGCGCGGCCGTCGTCGACAAGGATCAACGCCCGCCAGACGTGCGCGCAGGCCTCGATGCGACCGGCGGGGACGACGTCGCGGCCGGCGAGGAAGCGGTCGAGGGCGACGTCGTCGAGGCTGAGGCGCAGGTCGGCGGAAAAACGGGCCGACGCCGTCGACGCGAACCCGCGGCGGGCGAGCAGCGGCGCGACCGTGGCGTCGAAGAAGGCGGCGTCGAAGCGGACCAGCGTGGCGCCGGCACCGGTCCGCAGGCTCAACAGGTTCGGCACCGCGACGAGCCTAGCAGCCTGCGGTGAAAATGGCCGAAGGCCGTCTTCGCCGAGGGCTGCGTCTTGGGTGGTGGGCCCCGTCGAGCTTCGCTCGACGGGGGGCGGGTCTGGAACAGACCTGCCAGAGGGATAGCAGGCTGTGTGGAAACGCCGCCGGCGGTTTCACCACAGCCTGCTAGCAGCCTGCGGTGAAGATGGCCGAAGGCCGTCTTCGCCGAGGGCTGGGGCGCTCTTCCGCAGCCGGACAGCGACGCCCCCCCCGCGTCGAGGCGGGGCAGGAGCCACGAAAGCAAAGGCGCCCGCGACAGCGCGGGCGCCCGTGCGCGCTCCTCGGTCAGTGCCGTCGCGGCCGTGGCAGCGCCCCTACTGGCGCCGCCATGACATCACGCGACGTCGGCGTAGGGGAACGGCGGCGGCGACACGTGGTGCTTGGCAAGGTCGGCCTCTTCGGCCTCGTAGGCGGCGTTGCTGTTGGGGCGCGCGGCGCGGGCCGCCCAGCGGATCTCGGGGTGGGCGTCCATGTACTTCTCGGCGGCCTCGGCGCCCTTCTTCTCGCTGTAGAAGTGCTCCTCGCCGATGTGCACGTGGTAGCGGCGCGCCTCGACGTAGCCGGCGACCTCGGCCGAACCGGTGGGCCAGGCCTCGACGACGGTGTTGCCCTTCATCGCCGGGAACTCGACCGGGATCGACGTCGCGTACTCGGCCTGGTCGGGCTTGTTGCGCGCGACGTTGCGCAGCTCGAGCCTCTCGCCGTTGGGCAGCGTCACGCGCACGTTGTACGTGTTCGTCATCGCGAACTGACGCCGCAGAGCGTCGTTGGCTGCCCACTTGCCGTCGTCGCTGGCGGCGAACTTCGACAGCTCGTCGGCGGTGATCTTCACCTCGGGCAGGCCCTCGGCTCGCAGCGTCGCGTCGCCGCTCCAGCCGGCCGACTGCGCCGCCTTGTAGAGGCCGGCGAACAGCTTGTCGTTCTTCGCCGTCGCCTTCTCGAGGTCGATCCCCTGCCCGGCGAGCTTCGTAATCGCGAGCGCCGCAAGCTGGTCGGCGCGACCGCCCGTCGCGTGCCCCGAGATGTTGATGGCAATATGGCCCTTCACGGTCTGGCCTTCTTTGATGCCCTTCAGGTTCATCTCCTTGGCCAGACCCGTGTGGTACGAGAACGCGAAGGCGTCGTAGCGCGTCCCCGCCGCGGGCAGGAACATCGTCGACGACGCGCCGCCGTTCTGGGCGGCCTCCTTCAGCCCCTTCAGCGAGGGCTTGAGCGCGTCGTTCTCGCGCACGGCGCCCGAGGGCACGAGGGTCGCGGCGGTGGTCGCGGCGGTGCCGCCGGTGCGCAAGCCAGAGGTCGTGGTCGTCATCGGGTCCTACTTCGCGATCGCGTGTGGGGGCGGGATGGGGTTGGTCAGGCCGAGGGACCGAGGTGTTTCGCCAGATCGACGCGGATCGCGTCGAACCAGCCGACCAACTGCGGACGCAGCGTCGCGTCGTCGAGCAGCGCCTTCGCCGGCGCGCCGTCGGCCGTGTAGGGCCCGAGGTCGGGCAACACGTGGACGTGCAACTGCTTCACCGTGAGGTGCTGCGGCGGGTTCACCCAGATGCCAGCGGCGGGGCAGCCCGTCGCGCGCATAAACGCATCGGACACATGGGCTGCCACCCGGGCCAGCTCGTCGAGCGCCGCCCTTGGCAGGTCGACGGGCAGGCTCGCCGGCGTCTTGGGCACCACCAGCGCCTTGGGCGACGGCGAAAACGTGTCGACGACGACGAGCGCGCTCCTGCTCTCCCACAGCACGATCTCGCCGTCGCGCGCGCCGGGGGCGTTGCCTACCACCGGCGTGAACGGGTCCTTCAGTGCGGCGACGCGCGGCCGCTGCTCGAGCAGCACGTCGCGCTCGACCCGCTGCTTCGTCGGCGGCGTCTTTGTCACATCGGCCAGATGCGCGCGGTAGGCGTCGTCCCACGGCTGCTGCAGCTGCGTCCGCACGGCCTGCTCGACGACGCGGGCCTGGCGACGCGACAGCGGCTCGCCGCGGTCGGCCTCCGCCCGCGCCAGAGCCGGCCCCAGGACAGGGGCGACCACCTCGTCGTCGGCCCGCGCCTCGGCCGCGGCGGCGAGCAAGGCAGCGCGCCAGTCGTCGAGCAGCGCCGGCACCGCCGTCGTCGTCGGGCCGCCCACCCCGGTAGCGCCGACGCGCACCCGCATGTCGCGCGCGCCATCGAAGACGTCGTCCATCGTCGGCGTCGGCGTTGGCGGCGCTGGGTTCGTTACGGCGGTCGTCGCCGGGCCGGCGACATCGCGGGCGGGCCCTGGGCCACCGCCGCGGCGGACGCGATCCACGGGCATCAAGACTCCTGCGCCGTGGACGAGGCGTTCTTGCTCGCCGCCGTCGTCTTCGGGGCCGCCGCGCGGCTGCGCGCAAGGAGCGCCTCCCGCGTAGACAGCTTCACTGGCTCGGGCTGCTTGACGACAGGGCGGTCGCGCTGCGCCTCGGCGAAGGCGATGTAGCCCGACGCCTCGCGAATCACATCGCCGGGGCGCTCGTGGGCCGACGTCTCCTTGCCGAGCATCACGGCATGGAAGTCGCGGTCAGCGATAGCACCATACAGCGCATCGACGTCACCGCGGCTGGCGCGCGACTCGCTCAGCACCGACATCATCACCTCGGTGGCGAGCATCACCGGGCGGCCGGTCTTCTCACCGACGTCGCGAATGAGGCGCTCGGCGACGGGCAGCTGCGCCTCGCCGGTCTCAACGCCGAGATCGCCGCGCGCGACCATCAGGCCCTCGCTGACGAGCGCGATCTCGGTCAGCTCGGCCTCGTCGAAGGCGACGCTGCCGCGCTCGATCTTGGCGATGATCGGCTTCACCTCGCCGAGGTCGCGCATCCGCTCGCGCAGGAAGACGACATCGGCGGCGGACTGCACGAACGACTGGGCAAAGATGTCGACGTGGGGCAACAGCGCCGTCAGGTTCTGCAGGTCCTCGTCGGTGACGGTGGCGCCGGTCAGCTTCGACTGGGGAAAGGCGACGCCCTTGTTGTCCCAGACCTTGCCGCCCTTCAGCACCTCGACCTCGACGGTTCCCTTCTTCGCGTCGACGGCGATGACACGCATCTGCACCGTGCCGTCGTTCATCGAGATGGGATCGCCGGGCTTCACGTCGGCGCACATGGTCGGGTAGTCGACCGGGAACAGCATCTTCGCCTGACTGCCCGGCACGCTCGCTGTCGTCAGCGTCGCCTTGTCGCCGGCCTTCAGGAAGATGTCGTTCTTCTCGAGGCCCTTGGGATTCTCGAACTTGCCGAGCCGGATCTTGGGGCCCTCAAGGTCGACCTGGATCGTGATGTCGCGGCCCAGCTCGGCGGCGAAGCGTCGGAGCTTCTGCATCACCGCGATCTTGTCCTGCACCGAGCCATGGGCGGTGTTGAAGCGCGCCACGTCCATGCCGGCGGCGAGCATGTCCTTCAGCTGCGCGTCGGTGGCCTTCGGGTTCACGGTGGCGACGATGCGCGCGGCTCGGTCGGCGACCGGCTTCGGCGCGAAAAGCAGGCCCAGATCAGCGCCGGTGACGCCGGCGACGCCGTTGTCCCAGCGGGCGACGAGGTTCTTCAGCTGCGCGCGCGCGGCGCCGTCGACGACGGCGGCCGGCAGCTGGTCGACATAGGCGAACAGCGCGTGCACCGTGCCGATCAGCTGATCGACGACGACGGGGTTGTCGGCGTCGACGGCCTTCTTCATCAGCGCGTCGAGGTCTTTCAGCACGGCGCCGACGTCGCGGTAGGCGTCGGCGGGCGCCTTCGGCTTCGGCTTGCGCGCGTCGGCGGCGAGAAACAGCCCATCCTTGATCGCGCCGCTGACCTTGTCCTTCAGCGCGAGGACGTCGGCGGCGACGCCGGTGGCCTTCGTCTTCCCGGTGTCCTGCAGCTGCAAGGGCTGCCAGCGCATCGCCTCGGCCTTCAGCTGCGTCTCGAGCCGCTGAGCCTCGGCGCCGTCGAGCCCGATGCCGCGGCCGATCACCTCGATGGTGCGCGGACTGGTCGCCTGCCCTTCGCGCCGGACGATCAACGACGCGAGGTCCGCGGGCGACGTGGTCGGGTACAGCTGCCCGAGCGCCGCCAGCAGGTGACGCACGAGGTGCTGCTGGGCGTCGAGGCCGGTGCGGAAATGCCCCGAGAATGTGCCGACCAGCACCTGCGTGAGCTCACCGCGGGCGTTCTTCTGGACCTCGAAGGTGCCCGCCGTCAGCGCGTCGTTGCCCTTCGCGAGGACGGTGTGACCCGGAGAAGGCTTGCCGCTCTCGACGACGGCGGCGCGGGCGACGTCGTACGCGTCGACGACGTACTCGCACAGCGCGCCTGACTTCAGCGAGCGCAGCAGGTCGGCGTCGACGTGGGCGACCTGCGCGTCGCTGCCTCCCTTCAGGTAGAACTCGACGGTCTTCTGCGCGACGTAGGCCAGGTGCTCCTCGGGGCTCCACTTGCGGGCCTTCTTGTGGGTGTCCTTGGCCACGCTCCAGGCCTGCACGGGCTGCGGGTCCGCGGCGTCCTGCAGCTCGACAGCGCGACGAAAGATCGCCGTCGACACTGTCGCAGCCTGCTGGGCAAGTCCGAGCGCCTTCTTCTTGGCCGCCCCGCCATCACCATCGGTCAGGGACAGCTTGTTCAACGTGGCCTTCAGGCGCTCTTCGATGAAGTAAACCTTCGCGGTCAGCCCGACGAGCTCCTCGCCCCCGAGTCCCTTGAAGTCCATGCCCTGGAGCGGCCGCAGCTCGTCCGCCAGCGCGTCGACGACCCTTCCGAAGCGGCCCTCGGCCCAAAGCTGCTCGAGGCGCTGCGCCGACGGCGCTCGGACGACCTGATCGATGCCATCGAGGAGCCCGGTCGTCGCCGTCGTCATCTTCGTCGTCGCGGCCGTCGCCGGCGTCGACGGCGTCGCCGGCGTCGAAGATGACGACGGCGTCGACGCCGGCGTCATCTTCGTCGTCGCGGCCGTCGTCGAGACTCTGGGGAGCTTCACGTCCATCGCGGCACCCGGGGGCAGGATTGGTGTCGAGGTCTAGCGTGCTGGGCCGGGGTTTGGCGCATGCCCCGACGAGCTCTCCCCATCAATCCTGTTCGTCCGGAGACCCGCTGCCCCGCAGGCCCACATCCCGCGGGCCCGTCACCCGCAACGTCCGGTGCGCGCGCTCGCTCCCCACGAGGCCGGCGGCCCAAATGGCAAGGGGCGGTGCCCCGCCCCTTGCGGATGAGCAGCTTTTTGCGCCGGCCTTCAGGAACGGCG
>VGSZ01000054.1:10000-22303 GCA_016874845.1 Deltaproteobacteria bacterium | reverse complement strand
CGCAGCGCCCCGACGCCGGCCCGACGCTCGACGGCGGCCCCTTCGACGACCCCTTCGACGACGCCGGCCCCGGCGAGGGCGAAGGCGAGGGCGAGGGCGAGGGCGAGGGCGAGGGCGAGGGCGAGGGTGAGGCGAGCGTCCTTCAGCCGGGCACGACGCGGTTCTCGGTGCCGGTGGGGCTCGAGGAGCGCAGCGTCGACGTCGTCGTGCCCGACGCCGTGCGCGGCCCGCCGCTGCCGCTGTTGATCGCGCTGCACGGCAACGGCGACACGCCGACGAATTTCCTGCAGGTCACCGGGCTCGGCGGCCTCGGCGAAGACGTGATCGTCGCCGCCCCCGCCGGCGTCGTGCGCGACGTGCAGTTCGGCGGCCAGACGATCCCCGGCGTCAGCTGGGACGCCTACCACGACGTCGCCGACAACCCCGACCTGCAGCTCCTCGACGTGCTCGTGCTGCAGCTTCTGAACACCGGCGACGTCGACCCACAGCGCGTGCACGTGCTCGGTTACTCGCAGGGCGGGTTCCTCGCGTTCCGCTACGCCATTGATCGCGCCGACCGCGTGGCGTCGGCGGTCGTGATCAGCGCCGGCGACCCGCTGAACGACGGCGCCCGCATCCTCGGCGCCGTGCGCGACGTGCCGTTCCGCCTGCGCTGCGGCCAGAACGACCCGCTGCTGCCCGTCGCCCAGGCGACGACCAACAACCTCGTCGCCGCCGGCAGCGACGCCGCGCTCACCGTCGTCGCCGGCGCCGGCCACAGCCCCCTGCCCACCGGCCCCGGCCAGAGCGTCGCCGGCGTCGTCGCCGACCTCGTGCGCTTCCAGCTGGCGCGGGCGCTGCCCTGACGACGAGCCGCGCCGGCGCCACCGCGTGGCCGGTGCCGGGACGGATCAGTCGACGTCGGGAGCCGCGATGAGCGCGTCGGCGATCCCCGCCGTCCACAACGACGCCGTCAGACCGCCCACCACCGCCGTCGCCGTCCACAGCACGTTGGCCTGCTCGCGCAGGCCGGCGGCCGTCTTCGACGCCTCCACCGCGGTCAGGCCGTCCTGCCCTGGGCGCAGCGTCGTGTACCGCTGCGACGACCACGCCGCCGTGCCAGCGAAGGCCACCGTGCCCGCCAGCGCCGCGTACGTCGACACGCCAAACAGCGCCGCCTTCACGCCCTCGCCGTTGTAGGCCTGACCCCACCCCGGGGCCACCGCCGAGCGCAGCGCCGCCTCGGCGGGCGTGCGCGTCTCCACCGCCGCCATCGACACCACGCCCTCGCGCTCGATGGTCGCCTTCGCCGCGCCGAGCACCGCCGCGCCCTCGACGCCGATGACGCGGGCGCTGACGACGAAACGGTCGCCGGCCTCGGCGACGGTGCCGAGCACCAGCGACTGCGCGCCGAGCAGCGCGCCGAGCTCGGCGACCTTCTCGGTGCCCGTCAGCTCCTGCAGCGACAGCTGGTCCATCGCCTTCGACAGCTCGCTGCGCTCGACGACCAGGAAACCGCGCGCGCGCAGCGCGTCGGACAGCTCGGCCTGCAGGAAGCGGTCGAGCCGCGCCGCCTTCGCCGCGCCCGTGGCCTGCAGCGGCGGGATGCCGACGCGGTGGGCACGCACGGCAACCCCGCTGGCTTCGACCGCCTCGGCGATCACATCGGCTAAGTCGGCGCACGCCACGCCCACCGAGCGCGCCGCCGCCGTCGAGCGAGCGCCGCCACCGTCGAGCGCCACCCTCTCCGACGCCACCACGTCGCCGTGCTCGGTGGACAGGAGCTTGAGCGCGAGCACCGCGCCGTCGGCCGACGGCACGACATCACCAACGACGACGTGGTCGGCGGCCAGCCCCGCGGCGGCTGTCGACGCCGCCCCCTCGGCCTGCGCCGCCGCCTGCGCCCCCAGGCGTGCGCGCACCAGCGACGGCGTCACGACGTCCTCGCGGCGGCGGTCTCGCAGCACGCGCACCAGCGCCCGCTCGAGCGCCGTGCGGCGGACGGGGTCAGTTTCGTCGACGACGATCACGGCGAGCCGCGCCGGCTCCCTCGCTGCCGCCAGCATCGGCGTCAGCGCGTCAAGCAGCACACCCTCATCCACGAACCGCGGCAGCGCGTCGACGTCGGCGACGGGTTCCACTGCGGCGGTCGCGGTCGCGGCGGTCGCGGTCGCGGCGGTCGCGGTCGCGGTGGTCGCGCCCGCGTCGGCGCGGGCCGGCACCACTGCGAAGAGGACCAGACCGAGCTTGAGGAGCGAAGAGCGATCCATGCCCACACGATGCCCCGACGCGGCCCTGCTGCCAACGCCGGGGCGCCGCGCGGCAGCGGCAGGGCGAGCCATCAGGCCCGGCGACGAAGACGACGCAGCCCGAGCAACAGCAGGGCCAGCGCCGCCGGGGCGCCGGGCGTGGCGCTGCAATTCGAGCCGCCGCCGAAGGTCACGCCGCCAGCGTCGTCCTGGTCGTCGGGCGGCGGCGGCGGGGCGACGCAAGCGCCGTCCTTGCACACCAGGCCGTCGTCGCAGGGGACGTCGCCGCGGCAGGCGACGGCGCAGACGAAGTCGGCGCACAGGTCGACGGCGGTGGCGGTGTCGTCGAAGGCGGAGGCGTCGCCGAGGCAGGCCAGCGCCGTGCCGCGGCGGGTGGTGAACTCGCGGCACTCGGCGTTGCCGGGGCAGGCCTCGAAGTCGTCGCAGGCGACGGCGCACACGCCGGGGTTCTGGCCGTTGTTGGTGCCGATGCAGACGCCGCGGCCGGCGCACTCCGACGAGTCGGTGCAGGGCTGGCAGATGTCGCAGCCGGCGCGGTCGTCGATGCGGCAGCGGCCCTGACCGTCGACGAAGTCAGCGCAGTAGTCGCCGAGCTGGCAGTCGGCGTCGGTGGCGCAGACGTCAGCGTGGCCGGGGTCGGGCACGCAGATGGGGAAGAAGAAGTCGCCGGTGCCGGGGGCGACCTCGGCGCAGGTGAACTCGAAGCAGCCCCACTGCGTCTCGCGCGTGCACGCGCAGCGGACCTCGGCGCAGTGGAAGCCGTAGGCGCAGGCGGCGGGGCTCTCGTCGAAGCACAGGTCGCCGCACAGCTCGCGGCCCTCGCCCGTCTGCACGATCACGCTCGTCCCGATCTGGCCGTTGAAGCAGGCGCCGAAGTCGGCGGGGCCGCCGGCGTTGGGGTCGCCGATGGCGCACACCTTCGGGCCGTTGGCGTCGTCGGTTGCCGGGCGGCAGTCAAAGCCGACGACCTGGCAGTTCTGCGGGTCGTCGGCGCAGGCGGGGTCGCAGTCGGTGTCGACGGTGCAGGCCTTGCTGCACACCGACGTCGGGTTGAACTCGCTGTCCAGCGTCGACACGCACGCCTCGCAAGCCTCATCGTCGCACGACGACAGGAAGTCGCCAGGGCGCTCGACGGGCAGCTGGCAGTGGCCGTCGCCGCAGACGGCGCCGAAGTCACAGTCGTCCTGCGTCGTGCAGGGCAAGAGGCAGCGGCTCAGGATCGGATCGCAGTGGTCGCAGACGCCGTCGCCGGGGGTGCACGCCGCGCCCTGCAGGCCCACGGCGTCGCTGGCGGCGAGCGCCACGGCGTTGCCGGCGTTCACGCGGCCCTGCCCGAAGGCGATGGAGTGGCCGACGTCATCGTACTGGAAGACCTCGGCGAGGTCCTGTCCGAACAGCGACAGCCAGTCGACCTTGTCCGCCGTGATCTTGTCGGCGGTGCGCGTCAGCACCAGCCGCACCTGCTCGGCAGTCAGGTCGGGGTTCACGCTCAGCACGAGGCCGACGACGCCGGCGGCCACCGGGCTGGCTGCCGACGTGCCCGAGAACGACGGCGAGTAGTCGACGTCGAGGTCGCTGTTGTCGGCCTGCGTGCCGTCCACCGAGTAGCCGCGCGTCCCGCCACGCACGTCGGTGGTGACGATGCCGTAGTTGTCCTCCTGCACTGTGCCGCCGAGGCTTGGCGCCGCGAGGTCGATCTCGTCGCCGTAGTTCGAGTACGCCGCCCAGTCGTCGAGGTTCGTGCTCGCCGCCACCGCGATCACGCTCGGGTGCTTGGCGTAGGCGTCCTTGCGCACGTTGCTGGTGTCGTTGCCGGCGGCGAACAGGAGCACGGTGCCCTTGCCGCCCCGCCCGACGGTGCGACACAGCTCAAAGGCGTCGCGCTCCGCCGTCGACAGCGGGAAGTACAACGAGAACCCCGGGCCCCACGAGTTGTTGATGAGCCACGCGCCCTGCCCGCTGCCGTCGGCGGCGGGGTCGCAGGCGCGGCTGAAGGCGGCGGCGTTGCTGTAGGCCGGCGTCGCCGTCTCGCCGAGCAGCCGCACCGGCAGCAGCGAGCAGTCGGGGCACACGCCGCTGACGCCCAGGCCGTTTTCGCCCTTCGCCGCGATGGTGCCGCTGACAGCGGTGCCGTGGCTCTCGACATAGGGCGCGTTGCGCGGGCAGTCGGGCACCTCAGCGACGCCGTCCTGGCTCTGCTGGCACTGCGGCGACGGATCGGCGTCGCCGGTGGCGGCGTCGAACATCAGGTCCTGCCGGACGTTGGGCAGCAGGTCGGGGTGCTCCCAGTCGGTGCCCGAGTCGAACACCGCGGCGACGACGTCGGGGTCGCCGCGGGTGACCGCCCACGCCTCGGGAGCGAAGATCTCGCCGGTGCCCGGCACCGACGCCGCCGGCTCCTGGTCGCGCGACAGGTGCCACTGCGACGGAAACAGCGGGTCCGCCTGCCGCGCGCGCAGCTCGCGGTACAGGTTCGGCTCGACGGCGCGCACCCCCGCGAGGCCCGCCAGCAGCGCCGCGGCATCGACAGCGTCGTGGCCCACGGCGGCGCCCACCTGCACGAGCGCGGTGTCGCGCAGGAAGCGCGAGCGCTCAACGACGACGCCGTCGCTCTTCGCCAGCACCTGCGGCAGCACGTCGTCGAGGCGGCCGCGCTCGGCGGTGACGACGAGCCGGTCGTCGGCGAACGCGCGGCCCGTGCGCGGCCCGCGATCCAGCGCCGCCAAGGGCTCGTCCGCCAGGTCAGCGCTCAGGCCGGGGCCGCGCACCAGCACCGGCCACGCGTGGCCGCCCTCGTCGGCGACCAGCGCCGCCAACGCCGCCAGCGTCGCCAGCGACAGCGGCGTCGACAGCGCCACCGCCACCGTGCCGTGCGTCGTCGCCGCCCACGTCTTCGTCACGGTGGCGTCTACGCCGAGCTTCGCCAGCAGGCCCTCGACGACGTCGTGGACGGCGGCGGGCTCCAGCGCGCCGGCGAACGGCGCCGGCGCCGGCAGGCGCACGGCGAGCAGGTCGCGGCTGGCATCGACAAAGACCGCGCGCTGCTCGGCGTGGAAGCGGCGCACGCCGAAGCGGGCCGCTGCCGTCGTCGCCGACGCAGGAGACGACGCAGGAGACGACGCAGGGGACGACGCAGGAGACGACGCAGGGGTCGACGACGCCGCCGGCAGGGCGACGGCGAGGGCAACAAGGACGGCGAGGCGAAGCATGCGAGGCTCCACGAGGAGGTAGACTGCTGGCGTCAGCCGAGCGCGAGATTCGTGCCAGACCCCGCGCGGCGTCGCGGGCGCGGCACGAAGCCGAGGCGCGCGTCGGGTGTGCCATGGGCGCACGCGAGGTTGCCCCGGCGATCGCCGTGCGCACACCGCCGGCCGCGGGTCGGTTGTCTTTTGCGGCGCCGTCGTCGACAAGCGCGGGCATGGCGCGCCCCTTCCACGACGAAGCCGAGCACGAACAAGCCCTCGACGAGATCAACGTCGACGAGAACGGGCGCTTCGCCGACGAGGGCCCCGCGCGCGAGGCCAAGGGCGAGAAGAAGCGGCGGGCGCTCCAGCTCGAGCGTCTCGGCGAGAGCTTGATTCGCCTGAAGCCCGGGCAGCTCGAGCGGGTCGCGATGCCCGACGACCTGCGGGCCGCCGTCGTCGAGGCGCAGCGCATCCTCGCCAAGAAGGCCTTCGGCGGCTACCGGCGGCAGGTGCAGCTGGTGGGCAAGATCATGCGGACGGTCGACGCTGAGCCCATCGCCAAGGCGCTTGAGGCCCTCGACCTCGAGGGCACGCTGGCCTCGGCGGCGTTCCAGCAGGCCGAGCGCTGGCGTACGCGCCTGCTCGCCGCTACGGGGCGCGCCGCCGACAACGAGGTCGACGCGCTCGTCGCCGACCTCGACGCGCAGGGCGAAGGCGGCGGCGCCCGTCTCGACCGCACCGCCTTGCGGCAGGTCGTGCGCGCCGCGCAGAAGGAGCGCGCCCTGCAGCAGACCAACGCGCAGAAGTCGTCGACGGCGCAGAAGAGGCTGTTCCGGCTGCTGCGCGAGCTGTTCGAGCCAGCGGCAAACGACGGCGGCGACGCCGACGCCGAAGAAGGCGAACAAGAAGGCACCGCGTGAAGCGGCGCGCCCAGCCAGACGCGCAGCCGCCCGACGAAGCCGACAAGCACGACAAGCACGACGAGCACGACGAGCACCCATGACCGCCCCGCCCTTTCTGCTCTACGGCGCCACCGGCTACACCGGGACGCTCATCGCCGAGGCGGCCGTCGCACGGGGCCTGCGCCCGGTGCTCGCCGGCCGCAACGCCGGCGCGCTGAAGGCCCTCGCAGCGCGCCTCGACCTGCCGTGGCGCGCCGTCGCCCTCGACGACCAGCAAGGGCTGGCCGACGCCCTCGAAGACACCATTGGCGTGCTGCACTGCGCGGGGCCGTTCTCCGCCACCGCGGCGCCCATGGTCGAGGCCTGCCTGCGGGCGCGCCGCCACTACCTCGACGTCACTGGCGAGCTCGCCGTCTTCGAGGCGCTGCGCGGCCGCTCGGCCGTGGCGCACCAGCAGGGCATCATGCTCCTGCCCGGCGTCGGCTTCGACGTCGTGCCGAGCGACTGTCTGCTCGCGCATGTGCACCACCGGCTGCCGTCGGCGACGCGGCTGCGGCTCGTGATCTCATCCTCGGGCCAGCTGTCCCACGGCACCGCCGCGACGATGCTTGAGCACTTCTGCGGCACGAGCTTCGTGCGCCGCCAAGGGCAGCTCGTCGCGGTGCCGCTCGCCGGCGACGTGCGCACCTTCGACATCGACGGCCGACGGCGCTCCGCCGTGCTGTTCCCGTGGGGCGACCTGTCGACGGCGCAGCACTCGACGGGCGTCAGCGACATCGAGGTGTGGTTCACATTCCCGCCGTCGAACATCCGCGCGCTGCGCGCCGCCGTCGTCGCCGCGCCACTCTTGCGGACGTCCTTCGTGCGGCGACTGCTGCAGTCGCTTGTGCCCACCGGCGGACCCTCGAAGGCCGAGCGCGCCGCCGGCCGCTGCGTGCTGCTCGCCGAGGCTGAGAGCGACGCCGGCGAGGTCGTGCGCAGCTGCTTGCAGACCCCCGACGGCTACACGCACACCGTCGAAACCGCGCTGTTGTGCATGAGCCGCGTCGCCGCCGGCGAGCACCCGCCGGGGTACCAGACGCCGTCGTCGGCGTACGGCCCCGACCTCGTGCTGCAGGCGCCTGGCACCGCCCGCTCCGACCTGTCGTCCTCGCGCTGAGCTGCGTCGCCCGCGCTCCCGCTACGCTGTCGGCCATGAGTAAGGTCATGCTTCGCCCTGACGCTCGTGCTGCTTCGTCTTCGTCCTCACGTCGACGGCGTCCCCGGGCGTGGACGTGGGCGACGACGTGGGCGACGGCGTGCGGGCTGGCGCTCCTTTGCTCGACGGGCTGCGCGCGCACGCACCTGTTCTACGACGCGCGCGAGCTGCGCCACGAGCCGCTGAAGGACCACCAGAAGGACGACCTGCAGGCGCTGCTCGCCGGCCGGCTCAAGGACCGGCGCGTGGTGCGCGTCGATAACGCCGGACGGCAGCGCGTCGTCGACACGTCGCGGGCGGGCCTCGGGCGGCTGTCGCTCGCCGAACTCGGCGCGCTGTGGCTGGCGACGTCGACGGGCGACCAGGGCGGCGAGAGCGACTTGCGCGTGCGCACCGGCCCGCGCAGCGTGCCGGTGACGGTGACCATCGCGCTGGACGGCAGCGTCGTCGTGCACTCGGGCGGGCGCGAGGCCGACCCCGACGAGGGGCCGCTGCTCAGCGAGGGCGAGATCCGCGACCAGTACCGCCTGAAGACAACCCTGCCCGGCCAGTGGAAGGAGAACGAGCGCCGTGCGCTGGCCCAGGCGCTGTCGCTGCTGTCGCCCGCCGAGCTCGACGTCGTGCGCGGCCTCGGCTTCGAGCGACGCGCGAAGCCTGCCGACGGCGATCCCGACAAGGCGGCGCTGTACGCGCTGCAGGGCTGCCGCGGCACGATCTCGCTGTACTCGAGCGGCGTACGCAGCGACCGCTATCGCTTCGTCGGCGACCCCACCACGCCACGCAGTGCAGTGCTGCACTCCCTCCTCCACGAGATGGGCCACGCCTTCGAGCGCGACGCCGCCAGAGACGCCTACTGCGCCGCCGGTCGCACCAGCGGCGCCCGCCGCAACGAGCTCATCGAGCGCGGCAACGCGCTCGGCCGCGACAGCCCGATGCTGCGCGCGTTCCTCGCCGTGAAGGCTGGCGAACCCGGCCCCACCGACTACGCCGACGCCTCGCCGCACGAGGCCTTCGCCGAGAGCTTCGCGCTGTTCCACATGGATCCCGACGCCCTGCGACGGGCCCTGCCGCGGGTGCACGCGTGGTTCAAGGACGGTGGCCACGAGCGGGCGGCGAAGGCCCCACCGGGGTCGTAGACGCCGCGCCAGCGGCGGTGGCACCGCCTGTGCTAACGACGTCTGCGTGAGCGCCCGTCTCGACTCGCTGTCGCCGGGGTGGCCGGCCAAGCTGAACGTCCTCTACGACGTCGTCATCGTCCTCGTGGGCTGCTTTCTGGCGACGTTGCGGGTCGTGATCGATGACCCGCGCTACCTGACCTTGATGGCGGTGGGAGCTGGCACGTGGCTGGTGGGCGCGGGCAGCCTGCGGCTGTATTCGCCGGCGACGCCGCGAACGGCGCAGGACCAGGCGGCGCTGACCATCGTGCTGCTGCTGGCGACGTCGTTGGTGTTGTTCGTCTGGGAGCGCATGGGCGTCGTGCCCGAGAAGCACGCGTTTTCGGTGACGAGCTTCGGCGTGATCTGCTTCGTGTGGATGCTCGCCGGCCGCTACGTGATCTTCTCGCCGCTGCACGCCATCGGCGACCCTGTCGAAGACGTCCTCGTCGTCGGCACCGGCCCCGCCGGCGTCGCTGCCTGGCACGCGCTCACCGAGGGCCGCGGACGTCGTCGATGCGTCGTGGGCTTCTTGGCCTTCGAGGGCGAGATCGCCCACCGCGGGCTCAAGGCCCCCATCCTCGGCAACGCCAGCGAGCTGCTCACCGTCCTGGCGCGGCAGGCGGTTGCGGAGGTCTTCATCGCCGGGCGCACGCTGGTGCACGGCCACGAGATGCAGCAGATCGTGCGGGCCTGCGAAGAGGTCGGGCAGCCGTTCGCCCTGCCCCTGCACGCCCTCGCCTTCGAGCGCGCGCGGCTGCTCGGAGGCGCCGCCCTGACCGAAGACGGGTTCCTACACTATCTCTCCACCGACACTCGTCCGTTCCAGTATGCAGTCAAACGGATGCTCGACATCGTCGCGTCGGCGCTGGGGCTGGTCGTGCTGTCGCCGCTCTTGTTGTTCGTCGCCATAGCCATCAAGGCCACCGACGGTGGGCCGGTGTTCTTCAAGCAACGGCGCGTGGGTCTGAATGGCGCGTACTTCGACATGCTGAAGTTCCGCAGCATGGTGATGAATGCTGACGCCATGAAGGACAAGTTGATGGCGCAGAACGAGATGCAGGGCGGAGTTGTGTTCAAGATGAAGAACGACCCGCGCATCACGTCCATCGGTCGCTTCATCCGCAAGTTCTCCGTCGACGAGCTGCCACAGCTGATCAACATCCTGCGCGGCGACATGACCATCGTGGGGCCTCGACCGGCGGTGCCGCGCGAGGTGGCGCAGTACAAGGTCTGGCAGCGCCGTCGCCTGAGCGTTCGTCCGGGTTTGACGTGTTACTGGCAGGTCAGCGGCCGTAACGAGATCGGGTTCGACGAGTGGATGCAGCTCGACCTGCGCTACGTCGACCACTGGAACCTCAAGATCGACGTCGAGCTTATCTTGAAGACGTTCCCCGTCGTCCTCACCGGGCGCGGCGCGAGCTGATCTCCAGACGCCGGCTGCGGGGGCGTGCTACCGTCAAGCACATGCGCGCGGTTTCTCTGGTCGAGGTGCTGGTCGTCACGGCGATGGTGGGCGTGGTGTCGGCGGCCGGGCTCAGCGTGCTCAGCGAGCAGGTACGGCGGCGACGGGCGACCGACGCTGCGGCGCATGCGCTGCAGCCGCACCAGGTCGCACGGGATCGCGCGGTGGGCGCGCGCACCTGCAGCGAGACCTTCCTCGTGCCGCCCGCCGGTAGGCCACTGGCGCTGCCCGCCGGCGTGCCCCCCATCGTGCAACGCAAGAACCCGATGGTCGCCGTGGTCCAGTGGGCCAAGTGCGGCTTCAGCAACAGCGTCATCCGCGTCGATCTGTTCGAGCTCGAGGGCGACATTCAGTTATCGACGTACCAGAACGCGACGTCGGGCCGGCTCGTATTCGCCGAGGACGGGTCGATCACGACGCAGCTGCCGGATCTCGACCGAGCGCCGACCAACGGGGGAGTCTGTCTGCCCGGCGGGGCCGGCTCGAGCATAACGAGCACCACCGGGGACAGCGGCAGCGCCAGCGGCAGCGGGGGAAGCTGCACCCCGCCGCTCCCGCCGTCCGCCCCCGCCCCTGACGTGACATTCTCAGCCACGACCTACTTTGGCGAAGTGCGCGGCTTTCGTGTCTACTCGCGAGTGGGCTCTATCGAGCCGCTCTGAAGACACGAAGGCGCTTCGAAGGATCCTCGGAGCGTCTACTTGGCCGTAGCGGCCGATGGTCTTCGTCTTCCGTCCGAGCCTGAACGCGTCCGCCGCCGACCGCCGCGAGCGTCTTTCGACGACAACCGGGATCGCCGCCGCCTTGTCTGTCTTGCGCATCTCCCGATGGGAGCGCGTGCTTTGATACGGCCCGGTCTCAAGGCGGCGGGGGGCGTCGTTTCACACCGGCGCCCTCAGGACATCGTCGCCGGCGTCACGGCGAACCTCGCACGTCTTGTCTAGAGGTCCTGGGCAGATCTGTGTCGCAGTCGGGGTCGCGAGCAACGTCGCGGTCGCGGTCGCGGTCGCGGTCGCGGTCGCAATCGACATTCCCCCAAAAGACGACGGCCCCGACTGTCGGTCGGGGCCGTCCAAGAAAGATCCGGCGTCGTCCTACTCTCCCACACGGTCTCCCGTGCAGTACCATCGGCGCTGGCGAGCTTAACTTCCGAGTTCGGGATGGGATCGGGTGTGACTTCGCCGCTATAAACACCGGAAACCGCAGAAATCGTTTCTAGTGAAACCCGTAGGTTTCCCACAACAACCTTAACCTCGTGTGCAGGAGACACACTTTGTGACTTTCCAGTCTGCTCAGACACAAGGTCGAGCAGAGAGACAGGAAAGTGCCAAGCCGGCCGGCCGATTAGTATTGGTCAGCTCCACACCTTGCGGCGCTTCCACCTCCAACCTATTACCTTGTAGTCTTCAAGGGGCCTTGCGCGTCTTTCGACTGGGAAATCTAATCTTGGGAGGGGCTTCCCGCTTAGATGCTTTCAGCGGTTATCCCGTCCGGACATGGCTACCCAGCTGTGCCACTGGCGTGACAACTGGTACACCAGAGGTCCGTCCAACTCGGTCCTCTCGTACTAAAGTCAGCTTCCCTCAAATTTCCTCCGCATACGGCAGATAGGGACCAAACTGTCTCACGACGTTTTGAACCCAGCTCGCGTACCGCTTTAATAGGCGAACAGCCTAACCCTTGGGACCGACTTCAGCCCCAGGATGCGATGAGCCGACATCGAGGTGCCAAACCACGCCGTCGATGTGAACTCTTGGGCGTGATAAGCCTGTTATCCCCGGAGTACCTTTTATCCGTTGAGCGATGGCCCTTCCATATAGAACCACCGGATCACTATGACCTGCTTTCGCACCTGCTCGACATGTCTGTCTCGCAGTCAAGCTCCCTTGTGCCATTACACTCGACGCCTGGTTTCCAATCAGGCTGAGGGAACCTTCGCGCGCCTCCGTTACTCTTTGGGAGGCGACCGCCCCAGTCAAACTGCCCACCAGACAGTGTCCCCGACCTCGTTCAGAGGCCTAGGTTAGATACCCAGACGAACCAGGGTGGTATTTCAACGGCGGCTCCACGATGCCCAGAAGCACCGCTTCAAAGCCTCCCACCTATCCTACGCAAGCTGGTCCGAATATCACTGTCAAGTTACAGTAAAG
>VGSZ01000054.1:0-5000 GCA_016874845.1 Deltaproteobacteria bacterium | reverse complement strand
GCGTTCCGCGCGGCGCGTTCTGGCCCGTGCCTGACGTCGACGGCGGCGTGATCGTGCTGCGCCCACGCGACGACGTCGACGAGGACGTCTCTTTTGACGAGCTTCGCCGCGTCGTGCGCGCCGCGTTCCAGCAGCGTCGCAAGACCCTGCGCAACGCGCTGTCCTCGCTGCGCACCGACTCTTTCCCCGTCGACGTCGACGCCGGGCTTGACGCCGCCGGACTCGCTCCAAGGACGCGCGCCGAGCAGGTCGACGTACAGGGCTTCGTGCGGCTGACCCGCGCGCTGCGCGCGACGCCGCCAACCCCATAGCGGTCGTCGCCGCCACCGTCGGCGGCGATGGACCGGCCGGCAGATCGGTGGACGACGCTTGTCGGACGGACCTGAGCGCGCCATGATTTTTCAATGCGGCTCGGCACAGCGCTCACCACGGCAGTCACCGGCGTGCAGGCGTCGGCGCGCGTGCTCGAGGTCAGCAGCCACAACACCGCGAACGCCGTCACCGACGGATTCGTTCCCCTCGAGGCGTCGATGCAATCGCTGGCCAGCGGCGGCGTACGCGTGCGCGTCAGCCGTGGCGCCGGCGGCCCCGACGCCGCCGAGGCCCTGGCGCCCACTGGCGACAGCACCGACCTCGTCGAAGAGGTCAAGGACATGGTCGTCGGCGTCGCCGTCTATCGGGCGAACATGAAGAGCCTGCGCGCCGCCGCCGACACCGAGGGCGTGCTGCTGAAGGTCGTCGCCCGCGACGACGACGACGACAAGCTCGACGACAGCGGCCCTGACGACAACGAGCGCCGCTGATCGGGGCGCTGCGCGCGTCTCGTCCACAGCGGCGAGGCGAGGCGAGGCGAGGCGAGGCGAGGCGAGGCCGGCGCAGCGCAGAGCGCAGGCGCGGCTCAGAGCGTCGGCTCGCGGCCGGTGACATGCAGCACGAGCTTGCGCGCCTCGACGTAGCCGCCGGTGCCCGCGGAGCCACGCGGGGCGCAGGTTACGACGTAGTCGCCGGGCTTCGTCAGGTCGAGGCGCAGCGGCGGCGACACCGACGCGTATTCCTCGCGCTGGCTGACACCCGGTCCAAACGGCGCGCCCTGCAGGCTGCCCGTCGGGCCGGCGACGTGGGCGACGTAGACGTTCTCGGTGGCGAAGCGGGCGTGGGGCAGCCCGTCGTGGCCGCTCACGCACGTCACCACCTTCAGGTCGAGCCAGCGGTCGACCGGGACGGCGTCGAGCCACGCCTCCATGGGCCTGCCCGAGTGGTACTCGAACGAGGCCGCGCGCAGCGTGACCCGGGGATCCGTTGGCAACGCCACCATCCGTGAGGCGTCGGAGCGACCCCAGGCCGCGAGCTCCTGCCGCACCGCCGGCAGACAGTCGGCGCGGAGGTCGTCCTTGCGCTTGACGCCCTCGCCGCCAGCGACCGGAACGTGGGCGTCGAACGCGGCGTCGCGGAGGCGCTGGGCCTCGCCCGCCGGCGCGCGCGTCGGCGACGTCGGCGCCGCCGTCGCGGTCGACGCAGGCGGCGTGACGGCGCGAGCGAACATGGAGCGGTACAGGGACGAAGCGGCGCCCGAAAGCATGGCAGGACTCCAGGGTAACGACCGAAACTCTGCGAGGCGTATCGGCAGGCGCTCCTGCCCGATGCATCAGCCCATCGTCGGAGACCGCCGCGCGCCCCGGGACGGGCCCGGGATGTCGTCGGGACGTCCCCGCGACGTTCTCGGGGCGGCGGCGGGACGTCGCTCGTGAGCGGGCGCCGAAGGTCTGCGTCCAGTAGGCGCCGTAGGCGCCGCCCGCGGCGACTCCGATCCCAAGCTCGTTGGCATTCGCCGACCTCATGTTGCGGCAGTGCCCCGAGCTGTTCAGCCAGTGGTCGAAGGCGGCGACGGCGGTGCCGTTGCCGGCGGCGATGTTCTCACCGACGAGCATGGTATCGTGGCCGGCCTGGGCCATGCGGTCCCACGGCGAGCAGCCGTCGCGGGAATTGTGCTCGAAGTAGCCGTTGTCGGTCATGTCCTCGCTGTGGTGCCGCGCCGCCGAGCGCAGCGCCTGGTTCATCGCCAACGGCGGCCCCGGCGCCGTTGGCGAGGACCCGCAGGAGGCGCCGCGCGCGCAGATCGTTGACGAGCACCGGCATCTCGGCCCCACGGGCCGCCAGCGCCGGGCCCCAGCCGTCGGGATCGGGAGAGGGCGACGGGGGCGGCTGGTCGGCGGGCTCGTCGGTGGGCTGGTCGGCGAGCTCGTCAGGGTCGGTGCCCGGGTCGACGCCGTCAGGGGGAGGCGCGCCGCAGCCGCCCTCGCCAGAGAACGCGTAGACGCAGTCGGACGGCGCGGCCGCGTCGTCGTCGCCGTCGTTGCCGCCGCCCGGATCGCCGCCGGTGACGCCGTCGGCGAGGGCGCCGCCGTGTCACGGCACGCCCTGCCGGCCGCCCGGGGCGTCAGGGGCGCAGGCGGCAAGGGTGATCACGACGAGAGACAGGAACGCGCTGCGCTTCATTCGTTCTCCTCCATCCCGAGGAGCGCCGTGCCCCACGCCCCGGCGGCGCGCGTCGGGCACCGCGTCTCGGTGGCTGGGTCCTAGGTCTGTGCGCCTACGTCGATCGCCCCAGGCAGCCCGCTCGGTGCCGGTTGTCGCCGCATTCGCGTCTGCTAACCAGACGCATGCGCGTCGTTTTCCTTGCCGCCACGTATCCCGCCGAGATGGTCCAGTTCACCCGCGGCCTCGCCGAGGTCGGCGCCGAGGTCTACGGCGTCGGCGACGCGTCGAAGCAGTCGCTGTCGAAGGAGCTGAAGGGGTGGATGACCGACTACCTGCAGGTCCCGCGCATCATGGACGAGGACGACGTCATCGAGCGCGTGACCCAGTGGATGCGGGGCAAGAGCATCGACCGCGTCCTCGCCAACTGGGAGCCCTTGACGATCCTCGCCGCACGCCTGCGCGAGCGCTGGAGCATGCCCGGCATGAGCGTCGACACCGTGCGCGGCTTTCGCGACAAGCAACTGATGAAGGAGCGCGTGAAGGCCGCCGGCCTGCGCGTGCCGAAGAGCAAGCGCGCGCTGTCGGAGGCCGACGTCCGCGCCGCCGCCGAGGAGATCGGGTTCCCCATCGTCGTCAAGCCCATCGCCGGTGCCGGCAGCGCCGACACGTACAAGTGCCGCGATCAGGCCGAGCTCGAGGCGGCGCTGGCCGCGACGAAGCACGTGACCGAGTGCTCCGTCGAGGAATTCATCGAGGGCGAGGAGTTCACGTTCGACACGATCTCCATCGACGGCGTGCCGGCCTACGAGAACATCGCGCAGTACCTGCCGAAGCCCATCGAGGCCCGCAGCGAGCAGTGGATCAGCCCGGTGATCATCACCGTGAAGGACATGTACCAGCCGCGCCTGCTGCCCGGCGTCGAGCTCGGCCGCAACGTGCTGAAGGCCCTGAACATGGACGACACCTTCGGCCACATGGAATGGTTCCTGACGCCGAAGGGCGAAGCGGTGTTTGGCGAGATCGGGTGCCGCGCGCCGGGCGGCCACCTCGTCGACCAGATGAACTGGACGTCGGACATCGACTGCTTCCGCGAGTGGGCGCGCGTCGCCTGCTGGAAGAGCTTCGAGGCGAAGGCCCCCCGCAAGTACAACTGCGGCATCGTCTTCAAGCGCGCGCTGGGCGAGGGCCGCATCACCCGCATCGACGGCCTGAACGCGTGGAAGAAGCAGGCCGGCCGCTGGTTCGTCGACGACCAGCTGCTGCGCCCCGGCTCGCGCCGGCGCAACTGGAAGCAGACGCTGGTGTCCGACGGCTTCGTCGTCTGCCGCCACCCCGACTGGGAAGAGGCCAGGCGCCTGTCGTTCGCCGCCGCCACCGGCATCAAGCTGTTCGCGGCCTGACGCGACGTCGCGCTGCGCGGTCGAAGCTGACGCCGACGGGTATGCCGTCAGCGTCATCGTTTCTGCGCGGCGCTCGTGTCGTCGCTATCGTCGCCTCATGGAAGAGTTCATCGCCGTCCTCTGTCCCTACTGTGGTGAAGACACCGAGATGGAGCTCGACCCAATGACGACGGGCGACTTCATCTACGACTGCCCGGTGTGCTGCCAGCCATGGCAGGTGCGCGTGCGCCGCGACGCCGACGGCGACCCCAGCGTCGACGTCGATCGCGCGCAAGACTGACGAGCGACCGCCGCCGCGGGGAGACGAGCGCCCCGCACGGTTCAGGGACGCGTGCGGGAGCTCGGTGTCGCCGCCGGGGGCGACAAAGCGCTGCTCCAGATCGCGTGCGGTCGAGCGGAAAGCGGTCCACTCCGTCGTTGACGCCGTCCCCGCCGGTGTCGCGCAACAACGGGTTGAAGCCACCCGCGACCTCGGCTCCGTCACCGAGCAGGTCGTCGTCGGGTTCGGCGTCGGCCGCCGGGTCCGTGCCGAGCGCGGCCTCCTGGACGTCGCTCAGGCCGTCAAGGTCGACGCACGCATCGCCAACGCCGTAGCCGTCGTGTCGCCCCTGCCGACGTCCATCGTCGCGTCGGCAGTGCAAGGGGAGCTGGACGCGGTACGGGCGCACCTGGCCGAGGTCCGCGCCGAACGCGACGAGCTCAAGGCCCAGCGCACCCGCCTGCAGGCGGACGTGGACGAGCTGCGCCGCCTGCTGGAAGACTCCCGGCAGCGCGTCGCGGCGCTCGAGCGCGAGCTGAACGGGGGCGTGCGAGGCTTGTTGCAGCGGACCTTCCGCCGGTAGCGGTTGCTGTCGCGCCTGTCCCCCGCAGCGCACCTGTGCACCGCGCTAGTTGCACGGGGTGGTGCCGCCGTTGTCTTCGCAGTTGCACACTGTCCCCAAGCGCAAAGCGAGGGCGTCTGCTTGACACTGGGACAGCGCGAAGTTGTCCACGACGATGATCCCCCCGACGCTGGTGAGGCTCTCGAGCCCCGCGAGGCTGGTCAGCGAGGCGTTGCCCTCGACGGCCAGGTAGCCCCCGACGCTGGTGATGCTCTCGAGCTCCGCGAGGCTGGTCAGCGAG
>VGSZ01000053.1 GCA_016874845.1 Deltaproteobacteria bacterium | reverse complement strand
GGTCGGCTTCATCACAAGGCGGTCGAGCTCGGCTCCGTCCAGGGCGATCTCCCACGTCGTCGCAGGGATCGTCGTTGGTCGCGCCGGGAGAGTCAAAAAGCGCCCCCGCCCGCGACGCCCCCAGCTGTCTGCCCGGCCGCGCCGTGCCAGCCTCGGCGTGTGGCCGCCGCCCTCGCCCCCCTCGTCACCGCGTTGCTTCTCGGCCACCTGCCCGGCCTGTCGCAGGGCGCCGTCGCCGTCGACCAGGGCGAAGGCGACGTCGGCGTCACCGTCGACCTCGTGTTCGCCCACGCCGACGCGGCGCTGCTGCCCGCCACACCCATCGTCGTGCGCGCCGGCGACGCCCCCTGCCCCACGGGCCCGGTGGAGCAGGCCCCCGTCGAAGGAGACGGCCGCAGCCTGCGGGTGGTCGCCGCCTGCGCCGACGACGGCGACATTGCCGTCGACGTCGCCGGCCTCGTCGCGCTGCCCGCCACCCACCGCCTCGCGCTACGCGCCATCGACCACACCGGCACCCACGACACCGCGCTGTCGCCCGCCGACCACGTCCTCACGCTGCCGCGCCCGCGCCGCGCCGTCGGACGACCGGCGGTGGACACCCTCGCCGTCGTCGTCGCCGGGCTCGTCGTCCTCGGCGGCGCCTGGCGGCCGCGCGCGCTCAGGGGGACGCTCGGGCTCGCGCTGCTCGGCGCCGGCGCGGCGTGGCTCTTGCGCCCCACCCTCGGCGCCGCTCCCCCCGCCAACGTCGCCGTCGTCGTCCACGTCGTCGCCGCTGCCTTCGCCGCGCTCGGCGTCGTGGTCGATCCGACGCCGCGGCTGCGCCCCGCGGCGTTCGCGCTCGGCGCGCTCGCCGCCGGCGCGCTCTGAGCAGCGGGCCCCGCCGTCCATGTTGCAGTCGCACGTGCGGACGTTGACCGGATTGTGCGACTGCGGCATCCACGGACGTCGGGTCGCGCTGTCGCCCGTCGGAGGACCGCATGAACGACCCGCGCCAGGACCCACCGCCGGGCCACCCGCCGGGGCAGCCGTCGCCCGAGCCCGCGCCGGCGCGGGGCGCCGCCGCCCGACCGCCCGACGGCGCCATCGTGCTGAAGAAGTACGGCAACCGCCGGCTCTACGACACCAGCGCGTCGCGCTACGTCACCCTGGTCGAGGTCGAGCAGATGGTGCAACGCGGCGCCGACATCGTCGTGCGCGACGCGAAAACCGGCGACGACATCACCAAGGAGATCCTCGTGCAGCTGCTGCTCGAGCGCGACGAGGCGCGCGCCGCGCTGCCCGTCGGCCTCCTGAAGCAGGCGGTCAAGCTCGCTGGAACACCGCTGCGCGACAACCTCGCCCGCGTGATGCAAGAGGGCCTCGACTCCTTCCTCGGCTCCCAGCGCGCCCTCGCCGACGCCCAGCGCGCGTTCTGGGCGCAGGTCGCCCAGATGGCGCAGCTGGTGCCGCTGCCGGGCGGGCCGTGGGCCGCGGGAAACGTGCCCTCGCTGTGGAGCCCGTTCGCCGGCCTGACGCCGCCGCCACCCCGCCCCGGGGATGTTGCGCCCGCGAACACGCCCGCGGCGCCGTCTTCGCAGACGCAGCAACCGGGGACGGCGGCGGCGTCTTCGCAAGCGCAGCAGCTGGACACGCTGAAGGCCGAGCTGTCGCAGACGCAGGCGCTGGTGCGCCAGCTGCTCGAGCGCGAGCGCGCCGACGACCACCGGACCGCGCGGCCCCGACCGACCAGGGCGACGAAGGCGACGAAGGCGACGAAGGCGACGAAGGCGACGAAGGCGCGGCGGCGCTGACGAGGATCGGCATGACGACGAAGAACCGCTGGCAGAGCTTCGACGGCACCGACCCGGTGCTGGCGTGGACGCTGTCGACGCCGGCGCCCACGGCGGCCGAGCGGCGGGCGCTGGTCGACGAGGTGCTGGCCGCCGGGCGCACGTCGGGGGTCCTTTTCGACACGGGCGGCGCGGTGGTCTCCGGCGACGGCGAGCCCCTGCCCTGGGGCCCGGCGGTGGCTTCGGGGGCAGCGGCGCCATTCGCGGCGCGGGTGTTCGTTCGCGATGGCCACGGCGCGATCGTCGAGCGCAGCGCGCCCGACGCCGGCGCGCTGCTGCGCGGGCTCGAGCCGCTCGAGCCCGCTTACGCGCGGCGGTTCGCGGCGCCGCGGCCGTTCTCGGCGGCGTGGTCGACGTCGACGCCGACGAGCATCGCGGTGCACGTGGGGTTCTTCACGTCGCTGTGGTTCGATGACACCGACGCTGCGCTGCTGGCGAGGAACGAGCCGCCGCTGCTCGCGTTCCGCGCGGCGCTGGTGGGGACCGCGCGCCGGCGCGGCGGGCGGCTGGTGGCCCCGACGGCGCCGACCGGCGACGGAGCGGCTCAGCGCACGTAGAGCTCGACGAAGATCAACGCGACGTTCTCGTCGGCGTTGCTGACGGCGTCGGTGTTCTGGTCGGACATGATCCGGAGCTCGAGCCCGTCGGCAGCCAGGTGGGTGCGGCCCAGGGCCCGCGCGAAGTAGCCGTCGACGTCGGCGGGGCGGCAGACGTCGGGGCCGTCCCACACCGGGTTGTCGATGTCGTAGGCGCGGCGCCCTTCCGGTCGGGCCGCCGCCGTCGGCCGGTCGCAGAAGTACGCGTCGCTCACGAAGCTGCGCGCCGCCCTCGCGCCCGCCTCGCACGGGCAGCGGTTCACGATCTCGTTCTGGAACGGGTGGGCGCCGACGAAGGTGAAGACGTGCTCGCGCGCCGCCACCAATCCGGTCGTCAACGACACGCCGTCGACGTAGATGCCGTCGAGGTCGTTTTGCTGGTTGCCGCCGGCGAAGCTGTCCTGGTCGCCGAAGACGACGCCGGTGACACGGCCGCCGACCTCCTGGAAGTCGTGGGGCACCCCGAAGCGCACCCCCGGCTGCGACGCCCCGCCCGACGGCCGCGCGCAACCGAGCGAGCCGCCCGGCAGTTGGGTCGTCCGCCACTGCGGCGGACACACGAAGGCCAGATCACGGTTGTCGAGCAGGACCACGCGAGTCCAGCCGCCGCCGTCCCGCGCCATCTCGCAGAAGAAGCTTCCATCGACAGCGCCGTCGCCGTTGAGGTCGAGCCCGTAGGACCCCGTCGGCGACTGCGGATCGCGGGTCCGCTGCTCGCGGCAGGTCCGCGGGGGCGGCGGAGGCGGAGGCGGCTCACCCTCGCCCTCACCCTCGCCTTCTCCCTCGCCTTCTCCTTCGCCTTCGCCTTCGCCTTCGCCTTCGCCTTCGCCCTCGCCGCCCCCGGCGTCGAGCACGAACGGCTGGTCGACGGCGTCGAAGGGCTTGCAGAACCCGGCCTCGCAGCCTTGCCCGGTGGGGCAGTCGCCGTCGCCGTCGCACAGCACGATGCTCGGGTCGCCGGCCAGAAACACCGTGCACGCCGGCGCGCCGAAGGCGATCGCGGCGAGGACCCACGACCGGTCGCTGTTGTCATGCATGGCGTGACTGTAGCGTGCGGGGGGAGGCCCGTGGATCCGGGTGACGTCGGACATCCGGCGGGCTCGACGGCACGGCCGGCGTCGGGAACACTACGCCCATGCGCGCCGTCCCTGCACCTCTTGCCGCCGCCCTTGTCGCCCTGCTTTGCGTCGCCACGCCAGCCACCGCCGCCGACCCGACGAAGCCCCACGACCACAAGGGCGTGCTGAAGCCGTACCCGCGGCCGCCGAAGCCGCTGGTGCTCTCCGACGCCGACCGCGCCGTGCTCGCGTCAGGCAAGCCAGTGATGCGGCAGACCGAGGGCGAGGCCGGCGGCCGCGGGCTGGCGATCTTCCAGGTCAACGCCCCCGCCGACGTCGTCTGGGCCATCATCCGCGACTACCCGTCGTACCCGCGCTTCATCCCCGAAGTGAAGAAGTGCGAGCCCTACAAGAAGGACGGCGGCGTCGTCGACGTCAACTTCGTCATCAAGAGCTACGGCGTCAGCATCGAGTACTATATCCACCACGAGATCGACGTCGCCGGGCGGTGGATGACGTGGACCCTCGACTACAACCGCAGCAGCGACCTCGACGACAGCGTCGGCTTCTGGCGCGTCACCCCCGTCGACGGCGCACCCGACCGCGCACAGGTCGAGTACTCGGTGGACATCGCCATCAGCAAGTGGGTGCCCGGCTTCGTGCGCGGCCTGCTCGTCGACGACGGGCTCAGGCAGTCCACCGCGTGGGTCAAGATGCAGAGCGAGCAGCGCTTCGCCGCCCAGAAGTCAGCGCAGAAGTAGGCGCGGCAACAAGCAGTGAAGAAGCCGGGGAAGGAGCCGCCGAAGCGGCTCCGCCGGGCAAGCGCGCGGCGCGCGAAGTGCTTCACGGACACGCGAGATCGGCGCCGGTGGCGAAGCCGCGCAGGCTGCCCTGGCGGACCTCCTGCCACACCGTCGTGCCGTCGACCGCGGTGCCGTCGACGATGGACAGGCGCTCCACCGTGGTGCCGCTCTGCTGCTCGCCGACCTTCGTGGCGTCGCGGCAGGCGGCGGAGCGCACGTTCAGCGGCGCGTCTTCGGTGGTGCTCTTCAGCGTCGCGCACACCGGCGTCACCCGCACGGCGTCGAATACCCGCCGGTGTTGTCGCCGAGGCCCCCCCGCTGATCGCCGCCGCTGACGAAGGCGAACTCGCCCAGGCTGCGCCAGCCGCCGCGCGCCGACTGGTCGCGCACGACGTCGGAGGTCGTGCCGCCGTGACGCACGCGATCCTTCGCCTGCTCCGCGGCGGCGACGTCGGCGTCGACGAACGCCTCGACGCGGTAGGTGCCGACGCGGGCGACGTTCAGCGTCCACGTCGCGCTGTGGTCGACGCCGCTGTCGTCGGTGGTGTGGGTCCAGACGAGGTCGCCGGCGTAGCCCTGGCCGCGCTCGGCGTGCAGATGCGACGGCGTGCCGCCCAGAGCGAAGCAGGCGCGGTCGGCGGCGACGACGATGCCGTTGTCGTCGACGCTGCCGCAGCTGCCGGTTGCCGCTCCGTCACCGCCGGCGGCGCCGGCATCAACGGCGGCGGCGCCGCGGTTGTCTTTGGCGTGCACCCAGCCCGTGGGGGCCCAGCCGTTTGGGCGGGAGCCGATGCGGCCGCGCGCGTGGGTCAGGCGCGACTTGCCGTTGCCGTTGACGTTCTGCTCGATGACGTCGACGTAGGACGAGGTCACTGCGGTGACGAGCGCCACGTGGCCCCAGCGGCCGTTCTCCCAGACGAGGACGTCGCCGGGCACCGGCGGGTAGTCGCGCTCGCCGTTTTCGTAGACATCGACGGTGGAGCGGGACGCATTGCTCAGCAGGCCGCGGGCGTTGCCGTACCAACGCAGTTTCCACTTGCGTGAAGTGACGCATCACCAGCTCGACGCACTGGAGTGGACGGCGGAGCAGGCCGCGCTGCGCATCCTGCTGGCCGACGGCCGCGTCGTCGACCTGTCGGGGCGCAAGGCGCTCTTCGACCTGCTGGCGGCGCTGTGCCGGCAGGGCGGCACGGCGACGAAGGATCAGGTGCTGCAGGACGCGTGGGGGGGGCGCGACGACCACCCGTTGCACCACGACGACCGGCTGAAGGTCGGTGCGCAAGCTGCGGCGCCTGCTCGAGGAGGCGCTGGGCACCGACCCGCTCGAGACCGACGAAGACGGCTACCGCCGGCGCGACCGCGTGCGCTCCGTCCCCTGAAGCGGGTCAGGCCTGCAGGCGGCGCAGCGCGTCCTGCGCGGGGGCAAAGTCGGGGTGGGCGGCGACGAGGCGCTGCAGGGTCGCGCGCGCGGCGTCGCGCTGGCCGGCGGCGCGCAGGGCGCTGGCGCGGTTGAACAGCGTCGCCGCGTCCTCGGGGAAGCGCTGCAGGTTCGCGTCGGCGGCGGCCACGGCCTGCGCGGTGTCGCCGAGCAGCTCGTGGGCGAGCACGAGGGCCGCGCCGGCGTCGGCGAACAGCGGGCGGCGGGCGACGACGTCGTGCAGCAGCGCGCGGGCGCGCTCGAGGGTCACGCGCTGCGCTGCCCCCTGTTGCGCGCGGGCCTGCTGCAGCAGCGCGGCGCCGAGGTTGGCGGCGACGTCGGCGACGTCGGGCAGCGCGGCCACCGCGCGCTCGAGGGCTGCCACGGCGTCGTCGACGCGGCCGAGGCGCGCGAGCAGCGCGCCGCGAGCGTGGTGCAGCAGGCCATCATCGCGGCCAGCGCCGTCGAGCAGCGCAAGGGCGCCCTGGGGGTCGCGGGGCGCGCGCGCGCGGGCCTGCTGCAGCAGCGCGTGCAGGGAGTCGGCGGCGGCGCGCGGTCCGGCCGGGCCAGCGGAGCCATTCGGGGGCGGAGGAGAAGAAGCAGGGGGCGTCATCGGCGGCGGCGCTGTCCTAGATCGTCCACGACACCGACTGCAGCATCCACTGCTTCAGGTTGTCGACGAAGGTGTCGCGGGCGAGGAAGGCGGCGTCGACGGCGGTGGTCTCGGCGACGCCGTCCTCGAAGCGACGCACGAGTCCGGCGGCGGTGGCGTCGTCGCGGATGGCGACGGCGCATTCGGTGTCGAGGCCGTTGCTGCGGCCGTTCAGGTTGTAGCTGCCGACGATGGAGTACTGGCCGTCGAACGTCGCCGTCTTGCTGTGCAGCGTGCCGCCGCGCTTCTCGTGGATCTCGACGCCGGCGGCCAGCAGCGCGTCGTAGTGGTAGCGGGCGGCGTCGACGACGAAGCCCATGTCCGAGCTCTCCTTCGAGTTCGTCATCACGCGTACGCGCACCCCGCGGCGGGCGGCGTCGACGAGGGCGTCGCGCAGCGCGGGCGGCGGCACGAAGTAGGCGTGCTCGATGGTGATGCTCTTGGTCGCCGCGCCGATGGCCCGGACGTACAGCTGCAGCAGGTGGTCCTCGGGCGGGTCGCCGGCGGGGTGCTGCTGCACCACGCGCACCTCGGCGGCGCCGGCCAGCGGCGCGCGCGGAAACAGCGCCGCCGCCGACGACGACGACGATGGCGCCGCCGGGCCGAGCAGGGCCCAGTTGCGCAGGAACGCGCGTTGCTCGTCGTGGACGGCAGCGCCCTCGATCCGGACGTCGACGTCGCGCCACGGCTCGGCCGCCTCGCCGCGCCCGAGCACCTGCCGCCCCGAGCCGCCCAGCGCGTACTCGTCGGCGATGTTCATGCCGCCGGTGATGGCGACGCGGCCGTCGACGACCAGGTGCTTCTCGTGCCAGCGGTGGTTCAGCTCGGTGGGGTCGAGCCCGGTCTCTCGCGCGCGCACCTCGACGCCGGCGGCACGCATCGCGTCGAAGAGCTTCGCATCGCTGCGGTTGCTGCCAAGTCCGTCGATGATCACGCGCACGGCGACGCCTGCGCGCGCCTTCTCGATCAGCTGGCGGGCCAGCTTCCAGCCGGTGTCGTCGTCGGTGAAGATGAAGGTCTGCAGGTGGATCGACGACTTCGCCGCCGCGATCAGGCGGTCGCGCTCGGCGAACGACTCGACCCCGTCGAACAACAGCCGCGCGGCGTTGTGCGGGCGCACGACGGAGCGGGTGGCGGCGTCGAGCGCGGCCTCGAAGCGCGGCCCGCCGAAGCGCGCCGCCCCTGCCCGCCCGAGCCGCACGTCCAGCAGCCGCCCGGCCGGCCCCGTCGACGACACCGGCAGCATCCCGGCCGAGGACCCGCCCGCCGCGCTCCGGCGCGGCTCGGTGGCCTCGAACGTTGACGACGAGTTACCGACACCGGCCCGCTTCCTGGCGGGACCTTCGCGCGCGGCGGCGGGCGACGTGGCCGACGCTTCCGCCACGGTCGAGGACGCGGCAGCGGCGGCTGACGATGGCGCACTCCGGATCGGCGGCGGCGACGGGGACGCGCCCCCCGCGACACCCGAGGGACCGCGTCCGGAAGTCCCCACGATAGTCATCGGCGGAGGGTAGCAGGCTGTCCCAAGGCCCTCAACGGGCTTTGGGGCAGACTGCTCGATCTATCTCGCTCTCGTCCTCAGCGAGAGCGAGAAACACCTCGCCGGGCGCTGCAGAACGCTTTGCGTTCTGCAGCGCCCGGCGAGCCGACTTCGACGAGGCGCGACAGACGACGTCACCGGTCCGGCACACGGCCGTGCGCGGCGCGCAACGCAATCCACAGAGACGTGACCGACAAGTCGCCTCCTCGTCGAGCGCGCTTCATCGTCCCGTGACCGTCGAAGGGTCAGCTGCACGCCCAGCAAGGTGCTCGATGTCGCGCTCCGTAGTTCGCCCGCTTCGCTCCGAAGACCTCGATGCCTGGATGCGCGGCATGAACGCACTGTCGCTCACGCCTGAGCCGACGAGAACACCCCCGCGCGCTGTCATCCCCAATCATGGTCGCGCGATGGGGCGCGACCTCGCTGTCATCGGCGCTGCAGTCGACATTGTGGGCCGCGCGTTCGGCGCGCTCGAGGTCGTGCGTGGCGAGCGTCGCCGCTCGCAGGCGCGGGCGCTGCTGATGACCTGCAGCGAGATGCTCGCCCCGCATGGCGTCGAGCTGCGCCTGCGGGGAGTGCTCCCTGTCGGTCCGTCGATCATCGTGGCGACCCACCTGAGCTGGCTCGATCCGCGCGTGCTCGCCTCCCTCCTCCCGGTCAGTCCCATCGCCAAGCACGAGGTCCGACGCTGGCCTTTCGTCGGCTCGCTGTGCGCGGCGCTGGGATACATGTTCGTCGAGCGCGGCTCGGCAGCGAGCGGCGCGCGGGTGCTCCGCTTGGCCCGCGCCGCGCTCGACGAAGGTGTGGGCGTCCTTGACTGCCCCGAAGGCACGACCCGTACGTTCGGGGCCGGCCTCGGACCGTTCATCGGGGCCTTTTCGGTCTGGCCCGCCGGCTGCGCGTGCCGCTCGTCCCGGTCGCGATCCGCCACGACGACGAAGCGCGGCACTGGACCAGCGACGATGCCTTCGCGCCCCACTGGCTCGGCGTGGCGGCTCGTCCCCCGGGCGTTCGTGCACGTCGGAGCGCCCGTGCGGCCGCTGCCCGGCGCGCCGCTCGGCCGCTCTGTCCACGACGCCCGCTGTGCCATCGTGCGGCTCGCCACGACGTCGCATGAGCACGAGCACGAAGACGGTGGAGCCGCCGCGTGAGCTCCTCAAGTTCTGAGGAAGAGCGCGTCAGAGCTTGACGAGCACGGAGTCGTCGGGGTCGGCGGCGTCGACGAGCGGCGGGCCACGGCGATGGCGACGGCCCGCTGACGTCAGAGCCGGCTGGTCGGGGGAGCGACGTCGGACCCAGCCGCCCGCACGAACACGCGCCGGAAGACGAGGGCGTCGGGGCCCGACCCAAACGTATTGGTCACACGCATCTCGCTCGTCGTCGCCTGCCGCACGCTCTTCACCGCGAGCGGCCGGCCGTCGATGGTAACGGTGCCCTCGGAGACGATGGCGTCGCCCTCGACGCGGGACACGAGGACCAGCGGGCTGCCCACGAGCTCGGTGTACGACGGGGTCTTGCCGTCGACGGTCAGGACCTCGTCCCGCGGTCGGCCGCTCACCCGAATACGGACACGGCTGGGCTGGACGATGATCTCCCGCTGCACCACCCGCGGCGCGAGGACGCGGAACAACCACGGCACGCCAAGCCGCTGCAGCAGCGGCCCGGGGTCGTCCGAGCGCGCGACGTCGAGGTCCCAGGTGCCGACGAGAGCGGGCGGCAACGTCGACGCCATGACCAACGGCGGCGGCGACGCCACGCTCGTCGACGCGGCGGTCGGCGGCGCCACGGTCGTCGACGCGGCGGTCGTCGGCGCCATGGTCGTCGGCGCGACGGTCGGCGGCGCGACGGTCGGCGGCGCCGGCGGCGACGGTGCGCCGGGCGCCAGCGGGAGCAGCATGACAAAGGTCAACGTCCTCATGCCCCGTCAAACATAACGACACTGCGCCGATATCCACCACGCGCGGCCGGACGCCTGCGACGAGCGCCCGACCGCTGCCCGTGGGCGGCGCTGGCGTGCTCGGCAGTCGCGCGACCGTGTCGACGAGCAGCAGAAGGGGACGTATGGACCCCACGAGCAGCCTGAGGGGCTGACGAAAGAGTCGAGCGAGACGAGGCACCGGTCGAGGATCGCAGCGAGCGCCGTCCACCGACGACAAGACGTACGGGACATACGGGACATACGGGACATACGGGACGTATGGGACGTACAGGACGCACGGGAGCGAGCGACGAAGACCGGCGACGACGTCACGCCCGACCGCGTGTCAGCCCCTGCAAGGCCCTGGTCCCGGAGCCCGTGATGAAGCGCCTGCCTGCCGTCGTCGTCGTCGTCCGTCGTGTCCGCGCCGCGTGCGCAGCGAGCCTCGCGGCGGCGGCGGCGCTGGCCGCGTTGTCGTCGCAGGGCGCCTGCTCGGCGCCGCACAGGCCCGACGCGCCGCCGGCTGGCGCGCGCTTCGCGCTGGACGAGACGAAGCTGCCGGCCCCGGTGCGCTTCACCCGGGCGACCCTCGACGACGCTACCCCGGCGTGCGTCGACCTCGCCGGCCACGTGAACCGCCGCTGGCTGGACGAGAACCCGCTGCCCGGCGACCGCACGACGTGGGGCGCGTTCGAGGTACTCGACGAGCGCAGCAAGGCCGTACAGCGGCAGCTGGTCGAGCAGGCCGCCGCCGTTGCCGACGCCGATGGCGTGGTGAAGCTCGTCGGCGACCTGTGGGCCACCGGCATGGACGAGGCGGCCATCGAGGCCCGGGGCCTCGCGCCGCTGCAGTCGCGCCTGGCGGCCATCGACGCCCTGCAGGACGGCGCCGCCATCGCCGCCTTTCTGCGCACGAGCCACGCCCGCGGCGAGGCCTTCGTCTTCGACTTCAGCGCCGAGCCCGACTTCAAGGACTCGTCGAGGAACATCGCCTACGTGACGCAGGGCGGCCTTGGCCTGCCCGACCGCGGCTACTACTTCGACGACGACAAGAAGACGAAGCTCGCCGCCTACGGCCAGCATGTCGAGCGCATGCTCGCGCTGTCGGGCGTCACCGCCGAGGCGGCGAAGGCGCAGGCGACCGACGTCGTCGCCTTCGAGGCGCGCCTGGCGCGGGTGTCGAAGTCGAGCGAGGAGCTCTCGCGCGACGTGGCGCTTTACTACCACCCGGTGACCGTCGCGGCGGCCGACGCGTTGACGCCGGGGTTTGCGTGGTCGGCGTACTTCGACGCCGTGGGCGTGGCGCGGCCGGCGCAGTTCTCGCTGGCGATGCCCGACTTCCACGTCGAGGTGGCGAAGATGCTCGGCGACGTGCCGGCGGCGACGTGGCGGGCGTACCTGCGCTTCCACACCGTCGATGGCCTGTCGCCGTTTCTGCCCAGCGCCTTCGTCGACGAGAACTTCCGCTTCTACCGGGCGACCATGCGCGGCCAGAAGGAGCTCCAGCCGCGCTTCAAGCGCGTTCTCGACGTCGTGAACCGCCAGGTGGGCGAGGCCCTCGGGCAGCTGTACGTGCAGGTGGCCTTCCCGGCGTCGTCGAAGGCGCGGATGCAGGCGCTGGTGGGCAACCTGTCGGCGGCGCTGAAGGGTCGGCTCGAGCAGCTCGAGTGGATGGGCCCCGAGACGAAGGCGAAGGCGCTGGCGAAGTGGGCGAGCTTCACGCCGAAGATCGGGTACCCCGACCAGTGGCGCGACTGGACGGGCCTTTCGACCTCACGGTCGTCGTACGTCGAGAACGTGCTGGCCGCCGTCGCGTTCAACCAGGCGTGGGAGCTGGCGAAGGTCGGCAAGCCGGTCGACCGCTCCGAGTGGGGCATGCCCCCGCAGACGGTGAACGCCTACTACAACCCGCAGGCCAACGAGATCGTGTTCCCGGCTGCGATCCTGCAGCCGCCGTTCTTCGATCCCGCCGCCGACGACGCCTTGAACTACGGCGGCATCGGCGCGGTGATCGGGCACGAGATGATCCACGGCTACGACGACCAGGGCAGCCGCTTCGGCCCCACCGGCAACTTCGAGGTGTGGTGGACCGGCGACGACAGCAAGCGCTTCGCCGACAAGACCGCGCAGCTCGTCGAGCAGTTCTCGGCGTACGAGGCCCTGCCGGGCCACAAGGTCAACGGCGCGCTGACCCTCGGCGAGAACATCGCCGACCTCGGCGGCATCGCCGTCGCCTTCGACGCCCTGCAGGCCGCCACCGCCGGCCAGCACGACCCGATGATCGACGGCCTGCGCCAGGACCAGCGCTTCTTCTACGGCTGGGGCACCGTGTGGCGCCGCAAGTTCACCGACGACGAGCTGAAGGTCCGCCTGACCACCGACCCCCACGCGCCGGCGACCTTCCGCGCCATCGGCCCGCCGTCGAACCTGTCGTCGTTCGCCCGCGCCTTCGGCTGCAAGGCCGGCGACCCGATGGTGCGCGACGACGCACACCGCATCACCATCTGGTGAAGGGCGGACGGCGCGACGGCTCGCCGACCCCGCGTCGGCCAATGAAGACGTCGGCGCGCGCTCTGAACCCACGAGCCGGCGCCGCTCCAACGTTCATTCTTCTTCCTCGTCGGCCGCCCTGGGCGGCTCGCTGGCGGCCGGGCGCTGCTGGCGCTGCTGGAGCTGGTGGAAGCGCAGCGCCGGGTTCGATTCGCGCGCGCCGAAGGCCGGCGGCGGCGGCGCGGCGGCGACGGCCTTCGCGGCGGTGGCCGCCGCGTCGAACGCGGGCTCCCGCGCTGCGGGGAGCGGCACCCAGGGAGGCAGGTGCTTCGGCCGTGGCTTGCGGCGCCCCTTGCGGCGGGTCTCGGGGGCGTCCTTCGGGTACAGGTTCTCGCTCACCCCACGAACCGACCATGGGCCTCGGCCGCGCGCAAGCCAAAGCCCGCGGATCCGGGATATACCCGGCCGCCTACCGCGTTCGTCACACAGGAGCCGCCATGACCCGCGTCCAAGTCACCGCCCTTCGCGCCGACCACGCCGGCCAGGCCCGGCGGCGACCGGCGGTCCCGCAGGAGCTCAAGGACGTGGCCGCCGCCCACGCGGCGAAGCACCCCAACGACCCTCAGGACATGGGGTACACGGGCGTCAGCTTCCTCGAGAAGGGCAGCCTGAAGAGCGTCGTCGAGCACGCCGCCGCCCTGGAGGACGCCGGCAACGCCATCCCCGTCGCCGCCAACGCGAGCCTGTACCAGCTCCAGTTCTCGTACCACGCTGCCCGTCGACGCGAGGCCTGGGTCATGGACCCGCCCCGGGACGGCAAGCTGCAGATGCAGGTCGTGCTGACGCCGTCGTGGCACGCCAACGCCTGGGACGCGCCCGAGCCGAAGACCGCGCCCAGGGACGACGCGCCGCAGGCCGAGTGGGACGCCTACGACAAGGCCTGGGACAAGTACGAGAAGTCCTGCAAGGCGAACGCGACGAAGTTCGCGCTCACCAACACGTACCACTTCAGCGTCACGTATCCCGACGGCAGCGTCGACCAGAAGACGTTCAAGGTGAACGGCAAGGAGCCCGAGTGGGCCAGCGCCTCGCCGACCATCGAGATCGACCTGAACAAGCACAAGGGCGACATCGTGATCCGCGGTTGGGCCGAGGGCTCCGCCGGCGCCGAAGGCTTCGCATCGGCCCGCGTCACGGTCCTGCACAACCCGGCGAAGCCCTGACCTCGTCTCCCGACAGCGCTGTCGAAATCTTGATGCCGCGTCGCTCGCGTCCGCTGCGCGCCGGCCAAGGCAGCGGCTGTGCGCCGACGCCGAGGTCCGCCTGCGGGACCGCCGGCGGGCAGGCGCGCGCGACCCCCTTCGCCGCGCCGCGCGAGGCGACGAAGATCACGACGTACGCGCGGCCGTCGGGGTCGGGCGACGCGCGCGCCCCGAGCGACCCCGGCCACCAGGGCGCCCCGCCGAGCCGGGCGACGACGAGCAGCTCGCGCGCGAGCCGATCTTGATCCTCGGCGCTGCGCCCTAACCGCCGCCGCCGCCCGCGCTGCCGTCCCCGCGCGAGCCGACTCCCCGCCGGCGCGTCACGCCGGCAGCCGCTGCGGTCGTCGCCGTCGTCGCCCTCATCGCCCGTCGTCGTTCTCGCGCTCGTCGTCGCCGCCGTCAAAGGCGGCGCGCTCGTCGTCGCCGCCGTCGAAGGCGGCGCGCCCGTCGTCGCGCCCGTCGTCGCGCCCGTCGTCGCGCCCGTCCACGCCGGCCTCGACGGCGACCCAGCGCGCGCGCCCGACCCTGCCCCGCGACGACGCCCGACCCGTCCGCCGCCGCCCGCCGGTCTCCTGCCCGATCTGGGCGCGCAACTCGACTCGCTCGCTCGCTGGTGCACGGGGCGGGGCGGCTACGCGACGACGGCGCTGCCGGCACGCCCCCGCATCCCGCTGCACGACGCCGCTGGCCTCACCGCGCTGCGCGAGCCGGCGCGCCGCTGCGTCGGGAGCTGCCGTCGCTGCCCCGCCGTCGCTGACCTGACATCGCTGACCTGCCGCCCATGATCCGCTGTCATCGTCACGGTGGGCGTCTGCGCGCGCCGGCACGTCAGGCGAGCTGTCGACGACCTCAGGTCGACGGCTGGCGCGAGGCGCGCACGACCTCAGTGTCACGCTCGGCCGGACCGGCGACGATCGCCGCCGCCGCCGCCGGCACCCGCAACGATGCAAACCGCAGGCGCGCCGTGGCGTCGTCGTCCACAACGGGGCCGTCGTCGCTGTCGAACAGCGCCGCCGCCACGCACTCGCTGGTCGCGAGGTCGACGTCGAACGCGGCGTCGACGGTGTCGGCGCTGTCGTCGCAAGGCGGCAGCGACGCCGTCGCTGGTCGCACGCCCGTCGTCTCGGACAGCTCGTGGAAGAAGCGCGCGAAGCGGCCGGTCGCGCGGGAGGGCAGCGGCGGACCGCTCGACCTCGACTGCGAGCTCGACGTCGACTGCGGACTTGACGTTGGCGCCGACGTCGGCGCAGCGGTCGTCGGCCCCTCGGCGGCGGTGGGCGGCTGCGAGTGCTTGCGCAGCCCCCGCGGGGTCAACAGCGGCTCCGCTGCACGCTCCTCGTCGCGCGAAGCCTCGCGCGACGACAGCGCCCGCATCGCCGCCTCCAGCCGGGACGTCGACGGCGACCAAAACGACAGCCCGCGCGCGACCAGCGACGGCAGCATCGGGTTCGTGACCTCGTTGACGTCGCCGGTGGCCGGTCGGGCGTCGGGCACGACGCCGTGCTCCGCGCCGTCGTCGCCGTCCCCAGCGACGGCGCCCTCGTCGAGCCGGCGCATCGCCTCGAGCAGCAGCCACGTGGTGTCGGCATCGAGGTTCTCGAGCGAGCCCGCGAGCGAGCCCGCCGGCACGTGCCGCAGCTCGAACGTGCCCGCCCGCGCGGTGACCAGCGTGAAGAACGCCCGCTCGCCCCCGACGCCGTCGGCGCAGCGGGCGTAGACGGCGCGGCCAGCGTGCAGGTGGATGACGCCGGTGCCCGCGCCGGTGTGCAGCTCGAGGACGGCGTCGCGGCGGCCGACGCAGGCCAGCTGCACGACGTCGGCGACCGCGACCTCGTCGAGCCGGCCCGACAGCGCCGGCGCCGGGGGCGCCGGACCGAGCCGGCGCCCGGCGACGTCGAGGCCAAGGAAGCGCACGCGCGCCACCTGCCCGGGCGCGACGCGGCAGCCACCGACGGCGACGCAGCAGACGCCGACGTGCTCGTCGCCGACGGACACGACCACCTCATACTCGACGCCGTGCACGAGCCTCGAGGGCTGGCCGCGCAGCACGCCCGGCACACGCGCGGCCCCCAGCACGAGATCGACGTGGCCCTCGGCGCCGACGATCTCGACCACCAACGCGTCATCAGCGGACTGCGCGGCGGCGACGAGAGCGGAGGCCTGTTCGAGCGATCCCCGGTCGACCATGTGACGCAGCTTGTCAATATTTATTGATCTGTCAATCGGGAAAAAACCGGCGCCCCTGCCCGCAGACGCGCCGGCGCCGGCCTGCTACGACGAGGAGTGATGGACGCTTGGACGGGCCTGACGCAGTCGGCGGTCTGGCCGGGCCACGTGCTCGCCGGCTGTCTGGGCGCGTTCCTGGTGGGGTCGGTGCCCTTCGGGCTGCTCCTGGCGCTGTGGTTCGGCAAGACCGACGTGCGGCGGGCGGGCAGCGGCAACATCGGGGCGACCAACGTGGCGCGGGTGGCGGGGCGCCGGCTCGGGCTCGCGACGCTGGCGCTCGACGCGGCCAAGGGGTTCCTGCCGGCGTACGCGGCGCGCCACGTGTGGCCCGTGCCCGACGCTGACGACGACGTCGTCGCGCTGTTCGCCGGGCTCGTGGGGCTGTCGGCGCTGCTCGGGCACTGCTTCACGCCGTGGCTGCGGCTCCGCGGGGGCAAGGGCGTGGCGACCGGGCTCGGTACGTTGCTGGCGCTGTCTCCCGTCGTGGCGGGGTACGGGCTGGTGGCCTTCGCCGTCGCCTTCGCCGCCGCGCGCATCGTCAGCGTGGCGTCGCTGGCCGCCGTCGTCGTCGTCGTGCTGGCCCTGATCCTGACCGGCGCGCGGGCGGCGGCGGCGGCGCCGATGGTGGCGAGCCTGCTCGTGGTGGTCGTGCGGCACACCGACAACGTGCGCCGCCTCGCGCGGCGCGCGGAGCTTGCGCCGTGAGCGGGCTGCCTGGCTGGCGGGACCGCAAGTACCGCGACCTGCGGCAGATCGCGGCCGACGGGCGCGACCAGCGCACGGCGACGCGAGGGCACATCTACGCCCTCGAGATCCCCTTCTCGGTGATCGTCGGCTGCGTCCTCGGCACCTTCGTCGACGACCGCTTCGGCACCGCGCCGTGGGGGTTCGCGCTGTTCCTCGCCGCCGGCACGGGCGCCGCCGTGCGCGCCATCGTGCGCGTGATCCGCTGGCAGCGCTCCCTCGACGAGGCCGACGCACCCGGCCCGACGCCGCCCGCCGACGGAGGCGCCGATGGCCCCGCCTGACGACGACGGCGCACGCGGCGATGCGCCCGAGGGCGACCTCGACGTCGACCCTTGGGCCAGGGACGACGCGCGCTGGCGTGAGACCTGGCACGAGGACGAGACGGCGCCGAAGACGACGCAGGGGCGCCTTGCGCAGATGGGGCGCGCGCTGCGCCGCCTGACGCGCGAGTGCCTCGCCGCCACTCTCGCCGTCGCGGTGTTGATCGGGTTGCTCGAGGCGTGGAACGGCGTGGGGTTTCCGCACAGCACGGGGTTCCTGCTCGGCGGCGGGCTCGCGACGGTGAACCTGTGGCTGCTGGCCGGCGGCTACTTCGCCGTCGTCGACGGCCGCGCGGCGCTGCCGCGGGTGGCGCTGGCGGCGGTGGGGTCGCTGTCGACGCTGCTCGCCGTCGCCGTGTGGGTGGTGTTCTCGCACCCCGCGTGGGCGCTCGGGTTCGGCGTGGGGCTGGCGGTGCCGGCGCTGGGCGGGATCATCCACGGCCTGCGCGGCGAACAACCCTGACGGGTGGTCCGGGGCTTGGTTGTCGACGGGAGGGCAGGGGCGCATTCGCGATCACATCGCCACCCGCGCCGCCGCGACACCGGCCCTCACTCGCGGCTTCGCCGCTGCCCTCTCCCAATTCTGGCAGAGGGCTTCCCTTTGCCCATCATGGCCGCAGGAGGCGGCGTTGCTGAACTCGAACATCACGTCCCCCATCCCCCGGGAATTGGGGGAAGGGGTCAGGGGATGAGGGTCTCGTTCGGCACCTGCGCCGAAGCAGGCGAAGGCCGTCGAGGAGTCGTGATGTGTCGGGTCCTGAGGGCGGGCGACGCCCCCGGTGCCGCGGTCGGCGTCGCGCCGAGGCTTGGTTGTCGACTGGAGGGCCGGGCGATACGATACGCGCCGATGAAGACCGGTGAACGCGCGTCTCCCTTCTCGCTGCCCGACCAGCACGGCGGCACCGTCACCCTCGACAGCCTGCTCGGGCAGGGCCCGGTGGTGTTCTTCTTCTACCCGAAGGACGAGACGCCCGGCTGCACCGCCGAGGCGTGCGCGTTCCGCGACGCCACCGGCGACTTCGTCGCCGCCGGCGCGCGCATCCTCGGCGTGTCGTCGGACAGCGTCGCGTCGCACAAGCGCTTCGCTGACAAGCACGGCTTCAGCTACCCGTTGCTCGCCGACGAGGGCGGCAAGCTGCGCGAGGCGTGGGGCATCAAGAAGGCCTTCTTCGGCCTCGCCGACGCCCGCGTCACCGTCGTGCTCGACAAGGACGGCGTCGTCCGCCACCAGTACGAGGCGATGCTGCAGTCGAACCGCCACGTCGACGAGGCGCTGGCGACGGTGCGCTCGTTGGCGGTGCGCTGAGCGCCGGACGTCGGCCAAGCGGCGCGGATCAGCGGTAGACCTCGGCAGCAGCGCAAAGACCGCGGCGCGCAACGCGTGCGTGACGGCTGCGTCCGATGCGCGGCCGCGTCGTCTCCGGCGCGGCGGTGGGTGTCCACGTTTCCGTGTCGCTGCCTTGCGGCGACGTCGACGCTCCGGTAGCCCCGGGGCCCTGGAGGTTCCTCATGACGACGCACGGCACGCATCAGGTGGTGATCATCGGCTCGGGTCCGGCGGGCTGGACCGCAGCGCTGTACACCGGTCGCGCGAACCTGAAGCCCGTCGTCTACGAGGGCGCGGCGCCCAACGTCCCCGGCGGCCAGCTGATGTGGACGAGCGAGGTCGAGAATTTCCCGGGCTTCCCCCACGGCATCAAGGGCCCCGAGATGATGGCCAAGTTCAAGGAACAAGCCGAGCGCTTCGGCACCGTGGCGAAGCAGCAGAACATCGCCAGCGTCGACCTGAGCAAGCGGCCCTTCACGCTGACCACCGAGGACGGCGACGTCGTCACCACCGACTCGTTGATCATCGCCACCGGCGCGACGGCCAAGCTGCTCGGCCTGCCGAAAGAGAAGGAGCTGATGAACTCCGGCGCCGGCGTCAGCGCCTGCGCGACGTGCGACGGCGCCTTCTACAAGGGCGAGGAGCTGATCGTCGTCGGCGGCGGCGACAGCGCGATGGAGGAGGCGCTGTACCTGACGCGCTTCGCGTCGAAGGTGACGCTGGTGCACCGCCGCGAAGAGTTCCGCGCGAGCAAGATCATGGTCGACCGCGCCCGCGCCCACGACAAGATCGCGTGGGAGCTGAACCAGATCCCCACCGAGATCGTCACCGAGAAGAAGAAGGTCGGCATCTTCGAGAAGGACTGGCTCGTCGGCGTGAAGGTGAGGCACGCGAAGACCGGCGAAGAGAAGGTCCTGAAGGCCGGCGGCCTGTTCGTCGCCATCGGGCACCAGCCCAACACCAAGCTGTTCGAGGGCGCGCTCGACGTCGACGACAAGGGCTACCTGGTGCCGCAGGCCCGGTCGTCGAAGACGAAGATCCCCGGCGTGTTCATCTGCGGCGACGTGCAGGACTCCGTGTATCGGCAGGCGATCACCGCCGCGGGCTCGGGCTGCATGGCTGCCATCGACGCCGAGCGCTTCCTCGCCGGCCACTGAAGGCCCCGGGCCGGCTTGGCCTCCTCGAACGGGTCGACGATCGAGCCCGTCCGCGTCCGCCGTGTCGTCGAGCAAAGGGATCATGCGTTGATTCGTGAGGGTCTTGGCCTCGTGCTTCGAGGCGCGCTGCGGCAGGTCGGGCGCGTGGGCCCCGTGCGGCGCCGCCTGCACCAGCAGGGCGAGCGGTCGCGCGGGGCCGCCGTCGCGTTCTTGCGGGTGCGCCGGTTGCTGCCCGCGACGGCGCGGGGCGCGTCCCACCTCGACCGACGGCGCGACGCGGCGCTGTCTCCCGACGAACTGGCCCGCGCGCTCGAAGAGGCGCGGCGCGCGCTGACCTTCGTCCACGCCGGCGAGGCGCTGGCGGCGCTGCAGCGGGGGACGCGCCTGCCGCGCGGGCTCGCGGTGTTGACGTTCGACGAGAGCTTCGCCGCCACCGCCGAGCTGGCATTGCCGGTCTGCCGCGCGCTAGGGGTGCCGGCGCTGTTCTTCGTCACCACCGGTCCGCTGGACGCCGCCGAGCCCGAGACGCTGTGGGACAGCCACGTGCACGCGGTCGTCGAGCGGATGGGCGGCCGGGCGCTGTCGACGCGGTTCATCGACCGGCCGTTGGCGACGTCGACGGCCCGCCAGCGGCTCTCGGCGACGCGGTGCTTGATCCTGTCGTTGGCCTCGCTCGACGAGGGCGAGCTGTACCGGCGGCTGCACGAGCTCGACGTCATCGCCGGTGGCCGCCCGCCGGTGGCCGCGCTCGACCGCATGCTGCATGCCGAGGAGCTCCGCCACCTCGCCGGCGACCCGCTGGTCGCCATCGGCGCCCACGGGCGGGCCCACCTGTCGTTGGCGTCGGCGTCGGATCAGGCGCTGCGCGACGAGCTGGAGCAGCCGCGGCAGCAGCTGGCGGCGCTGTGCGGCGGCGCCTTCGTCGACGTCGTCAGCTACCCGTTCGGGCGGCCGCCCTATGTCGACGAGCGCGTCGTCGAGGCCGCGCGCGACGCCGGCTACCGGGCAGCGTTCACCGCGCTGCCCGGCGTCAGCCGCCCGGGAGACCCGTTGTTCTGGCTGCCGCGCCTGCCGATCACGCGCCGCGGGTCAACGCTGGCGGCGGTGGAGCACGCCGGCAGCGCCGCGGTGGTGGACGCGCTGTGGCCGGCGGCGGGCGGGCGCGCGGGGCTCGTGGAGCCGGAAGGTTGACGCACCGGGCGGCAGCTGCGAGCAGCGGTTCACGACGCTGACGCCGGCGCGGGTGCGCCTGCCCGACAACGCCGAGCGCCGGCCCCACGACGTCACCGTCGATGGCCGGCCCGCGGTGGTGCTCGGCGCCGCGGGGCCCACCGTCGACCTCGGCGCCGGTGAGCACATCGTGTTGGGTGGTGCTCGTGGGACGCGCAGCCCGAGAAGGTCGCGCTGCCCCCGGGCACGGCGCTGCTGGACCTGCGCGTGCGCGGTCGCGACGTGCAGTTCCCGCGGCGCGACGGCGACGACGTCGACGTCGACCGCGAGCAGGACCAGGGCGTCGCCCGCGAAGAGGACAGTCTCGACGTCGCCGTGCTCCACAAGGTCGTCGACGACGCGCCGCTGCTGGTCGAGACGCGGCTGGTGCTCGACGTCGCCGGCAAGGCGCGCGAGATCGTGATCCCCCACGCGCTGCTCGACGGCTTCGACGCCGCCGCGGTGGCCGGCCCGGTGCCGGTGCGCGTCGAGGGCACGAGCCCGCGCGCAGGTGCGCCCCGGCAGCCACGCGATCGCGGTGGTGGGCCGCAGCCCCCCGACCCGACGCGCCGCTCGTCGCGCCGCCGGCGTTTGACGACGGCGCCGCCGAAGAGATCTGGGTCTACGAGGCGCGCCCCGCGCTGCGCATCGCCCACGTCGAGGGCGCGGCCTCCGTCGCCGCCGACCAGACCCGCCTGCCCGCCGAGTGGCGCAGCCTGCCGGCGTGGCGCCTGCTTCCCGGCGAGGCGATGAAGCTCGTACAGGACCGCCGCGGCGACGTCGACCCGCCGCCGTCACAGCTGACCTTGCAGCGCACGCTGTGGCTCGACTTCGACGGCGGCGGCTTCACCGCCCGCGACGCCGTGCAGGGCAGCTTCCGCGGCGATCGACTCGAGATGGGCCCGGGCACCACCCTCGGCCACGCCGTCGTCGACGGGCGCGACGCGTTGCCGACGTCGCTGTCGGGGGGGCGCGCCGGGCCTCGAGCTGCGCTCGCGCCGGGTCGACGTCGTCGCCGACAGCCGCATCGAGGGCTGCTGCGCGCTGCCGGCGGTGTCATGGGCCCACGACTTCGAGCGCGCGGCACTCTCGCTGGAGCTGCCGCCGGGCGACTCGCTGCTGTCGGCCACCGACGCCGACGAGATCAGCGACGCGTGGGTGCGCCGCTGGTCGCTGTACGAGATCTTCCTCGTCGTCGTCTTGTCGGCGGTGAACCTGCAGCTGTGGGGCCCCTGCTCGATGCCACCGCCGCCGTCGGCTTTACGCTGACGTTTCAAGAGCCGGGCGCCCCGGTCGTCGGTTGGGTCGTCATCGTCGTGCTCGAGGGACCGCTGCCGCCGCGGCCCAGCGTGCAGATCGCGCTGCCGCAGGCCCCGCGGCGCGGCACGCTGCGCGCCGTCGGCTGGACCGTCGACGGCCTCCACGCCGACGGCGCCGACGACGACAACCTGCAGCTGTCGCGGGTCGCCGACGAGCGCGGCGCTGACGACGGCACGAACAAGGGCGCCGACAAGGCCGACCTGCCGCCCTCGGTGCTGCCGCCGTTCCTGCTCGTCGAGCGCACCGTGCAGCTCGGGCTCACTTTCGAGGTCGAGACCCGCGTGGTGCGGCTGAGCCCGGGGGGCACGCCCATCGTCGTCGACGTCCCGCTGCTGCCGGGCGAGAGCGTGACCACCGACGGCGTGCGCGCCGAGACGCAGGACGGCCGCAGCGTGGTGAAGGTGAACCTCGGGCCCAGCTACGGCGAGACGACGTGGCACGGCTCGCTGGCGCCTACGGAGAGGCTGGCGCTGCAGGCGCCCCGCGACGTGCCGGGGCTCGAGAGCTGGCTCGTGCACGAGAGCCCGCTGTGGCACGTCACGAAGGACGGCATCCCCCCGATCCACGACGCTACGGCGACGGCGGCGGCGACCACGTACCGCCCGTGGCCGCGGGCGAGTCGTTGGCGCTGTCGCTGGTGCGCCCGGGGGGTATCGGCGGGCGCACGCTGACCATCGACTGGGTGGCGACCACGCCGACGCTGGGCCGCGCGCGGTCGCGCTGCTTCGTCGCAAGACGCCACCGCCGCGACGTCGCTCGTCGTCCCCGAGGCCCCGCCGGGGAGAACGACGTCGGCGGCGGCGCTGTCGAGCGCTCTCGCGGTGCGCCCGACGCCGTTCCCCGCCGGGGAGAACGACGCGCTGACCGACGCGCCGACCGACGCGCCGACCGACGCGCCGTCGTCGGGCGGCAGCCCGAAGGCGTGACGACGGCGTCAGGCGCCGCGCTTGCGGTCCGCCTCGACGCTGGTGATCAGGCCGTTGGCCACGACGCTGCGCGCGTTCTCGAGGAACTCGGTCTCGAGGCGCAGCGCGCGCACCTCGGTGATCAGGCGCTGCCACGGATCGCGCGCCGACATGCCGCGCGGGCCCATCAGGTCGGCGACGGCGAGGCAGGCGGTCTCGGCGGCGTCCTGGGCCATCTGGCGGGCCATCGCCGTGCCCTTGCTCTCGCGCGACGTCGTCGTGTCGCGTCGCCAGGCCGTCTGCTGCACCAGCGCGAACGCCGCGTCGACCTGCGTGACAGCGTCACCGAGCCGGTACATCGCCGCCTGCTGCTCGCGCAGCGGTCGCCCGGCGACGCCGCGGCTCAACAGCACGGCGACGCCGTCGGCCAACGCGTG
>VGSZ01000052.1 GCA_016874845.1 Deltaproteobacteria bacterium | reverse complement strand
ACGGCGATGGCGGCGAAGAAGACGGCCGAGGGCGAGATCGCCGACGAGAAGCAGAAGATCCGCAAGTGGGAGGCCCGCAGCAACGAGCTGCGCGGCGAGCGCGAGCACGCAGCGCTCGGCTCCGAGATCGGCGGCGCCAAGCGGCACATCCGCAACCTCGAGGACGCGGTGCTCGAGCAGATGGAGAGCATCGAGGCCGCCGAGAAGGACATCGCGAGCCTTGGCAAGAAGCACGACGTCGCCGCCGCCGACGCCGCCGCCGAGTGGGCGAAGGTCGACGGCGAGCTCAAGGCGCTTCAGGCCGAGAGCGACGGCTTCGCGTCGGCCCGCAAGGCGCTGCTCGCGCGGCTGCCAGCGTCGGTGACCAAGCGCTACGAGACGGTGGCCGCCAAGCGCGGTGGCGTCGGCGTCGCCATCGTCGACTCGCGCGACATCTGCACGGCGTGCAACCGCGCGGTGCCGCCCCAACTCGTGATCCAGGTGATGAAAGGGCAGGTGGTCGAGTCGTGCCCCGCCTGCCAGCGCCTGATCGTGCACCACACGATGACCCGCGCCCCCGACTCGCCGACGAGCTGAGCGCGGCCCCGTCCGCGCGTGCGTCGACGCGCACGGGCACCGAGAACTTCCCCTCACCCGACGAGCATCCCCGGAGACGACGATGACGAACGAAAATCCCCTCGCCCACGTGGCCGAGACCGACCCCGACGTCTACACGCTGATGAAGAAGGAGCACAGCCGGCAGGAAGAGGGCCTCGAACTCATCGCGTCCGAGAACTTCGTCAGCCGCGCGGTGCTCGAGGCGCAGGGCTCGATCCTCACCAACAAGTATGCCGAGGGCTATCCGGGCAAGCGCTACTACGGCGGCTGCGGCTTCTACGACGAGATCGAGACCATCGGCATCGAGCGCGCGAAGAAGCTGTTCGGCGCCGAACACGCGAACTTGCAGCCACACTCGGGGGCGAGCGCCAACTTCGCCGTCTACACGGCGGCGCTGAAGCCCGGCGACACCATCCTCGCGATGCGCCTCGACATGGGCGGGCACCTCACCCACGGCAGCCCGGTGAACTTCTCGGGCCGCCTCTACAACATCGTCGGCTACGGCGTCCGGCAGAGCGATCAGCGCATCGACTACGACGAGGTGCAGCGGCTCGCTGAGGAGCACAAGCCGAAGATGCTCGTCGCTGGCGCCTCCGCCTATCCGCGCGTCCTCGACTTTGCCCGGATGGCGCAGATCGCGAGGTCGGTGGGGGCGCTCTTCTTTGTCGACATGGCGCACATCGCGGGGCTCGTCGCCGGCGGGCAGCACCCGTCGCCGGTGCCCCACGCCGACTTCGTGACGACCACGACGCACAAGACGCTGCGCGGGCCGCGCGGCGGCATGATCCTGTGCAAGACCGAGCACGCAAAGGTCGTCGACAGCCGCGTGTTTCCCGGCGCGCAGGGTGGTCCACTGATGCACGTCGTCGCCGCCAAGGCGATCATGCTGAAGGAGGCGCTGTCGCCTTCGTTCGCCGCCTACCAGCGCCAGATCGTGCACAACGCCGCCGCCTTGGCCGAAGGCCTGGTGAAGCGCGGCTACAAGCTGACGACAGGCGGGACCGACAACCACCTGATGCTGATCGACCTGCGCGGCGGCGACGTCACCGGCAAGCAGGGCGAGGAGGCCCTCGGTCGCGCCGACATCACCGTCAACAAGAACATGATCCCCTACGACCCGGCGCCGCCGATGGTCTCGTCGGGGATCCGGGTGGGCACGCCGGCGGTGACGACGCGCGGCCTGAAAGAGCCCGAGATGGACCGCATCGCCGACGCCATCGCCCGCGTGCTGCGCGCTCCCGGTGACGACCGCGTGCTCGCTGGCGTTCGCGACGATGTACACGCCTTGACCCGCGGGTTCCCGCTGTATGCCGATCTGCTGCGTCGGCTCGCCTGAAGTCCGCGAAGGACGACGAATCAGAAGACGAGGACGCTCGCGATGAAGTGCCCGTTCTGCAGCTCCGGTGACAACGGCGTCGTCGATTCGCGCGAGACCGACGACGGCAAGGCGATCCGCCGGCGCCGCAACTGCGCCGCCTGCGCTCGTCGCTTCACGACCTACGAGCGCGTCGAGGAGCAGCCCCTCATCGTGATCAAGAAGGACGGCTCGCGCGTCGGCTTCAATCGCAACAAGCTCGTCGCCGGCATGACGCGGGCATGCGAGAAGCGGCCCGTGCCGCAGGCGATCATCGCCCGGCTCGCTGTCGAGATCGAGAAGCACGCCCTCGAACTTGGCGAGCGCGAGCTGTCGTCGCGCTGGTTCGGCGAGCGCGTGATGGAGGCGCTGCGCAGCGTCGACGAGGTCGCCTACGTCCGCTTCGCGTCGGTGTACCGCTCGTTCAAGGACGTCGACGAGTTCGCCCGCGAGCTCGAGCGCCTGAAGACGACGTCGTCGTCGGGGTCGTCGTCGCCGCCGTCGCGGACGGTCACCGCGCGGACGACGACGCAGGCATGACGCCGTCGGCGTTCTCTTGGCTGCTGCCCGACGCGCCGCCCCCGACGACGCCGCTGGCGCTCGCGCTCGCCGAGGCGACGAAGGGTGTCGGCCGAACCCGTCCGAACCCGCCCGTCGGCTGCGTCGTGCTGGACGACGACGGCCGCGTCCTCGGGCGCGGGTTCCACGCCCGCGCCGGCGACCGCCACGCCGAGGTCGTCGCCCTCGACGACGTCGTTTCCCGCCACGGCGACGGGGCGGCCCGCGGCAAGACGCTGGTGGTCACGCTAGAGCCCTGCACGCACCACGGCCGCACGCCGCCGTGCGTCGACCGCGTGCTGGGCGAAGGGGTCGCCCGCGTCGTCGTCGGGGCGCTTGACCCGAACCCGCGCGTCCACGGCACCGGCGTGGCGCGGCTGCAGGCCGCCGGCGTCGACGTCGTCGTCGCCGCCGCCGACGAGGGCGACGGCGCGGCCTGCGTCGCGCTGCTGCAGCCCTTTGCGTCGGCGCAGCGGCGGGGTCGCCCGTGGGTGGTCTTGAAGACGGCGACGTCCCTCGATGGCAAGGTCGCGACGCGCGCGCGGGCGTCCCGCTTCCTCACGGGCCCGCCGAGCCGCGTCCTCGTGCACGCGCTCCGCGACGCCGTCGACGCCGTGGTGGTCGGCGCCGCGACGGCCCTCACCGACGACCCGGCGCTCACCGTGCGGGACGCGCCCTTGCGCGGCGTCGAGCCCCGGGACCCCCTGCGGGTGCTGCTCGATCGGCGCCTCGCGGTGCCTTCGACGGCGACGCTGTTCGCACCGCCCGGCGCCCTCGTCTTCTGCGACTCTGACGTGGCGCCCGTTTCTCGGGCGGGTGCCGAGCACGTGACGCGCGGCACGGCGCTGCCCACCGTCCTCGACGAGCTCGGGCGTCGTGACCTGCTCGCGGTGCTCGTCGAGGCCGGGCCGACCCTGAGCGCGGCGCTGCTGCGCGACGACCTCGTCGACGAGCTGTGGTGGTTCCATGCGCCGCTCGTCCTCGGCGGCGACGGCGTGCCAGCGGTGGCGTCCCTCGCGGTCGATGCGCTCGCCGACGCGCGCCGGTTCGCGGTGGCGCATCGGGTCGTCTGCGGCGATGACGCCTTGACCATCCTGCGGCGTCCGCGTGCGCCCACGCACACCGGGTCCTGAACGGGGCCTTAACGGCGGTCGACCGTCACGCGACGAAAGTCGCAACCATCGCCGTCTTCGGCTACCGTCGCGGCGACGAACGCCGACCATCAGGGTCGACCCGGAGGCCTTCATGCGCTTGCCTTTTATTGTCCGTGCCCCGCTCTCGGCCCTCGCCCTCGTCCCCGTCGCCCTCGTTGGCGCGTGCGATGTCCTTGGAATCCCGCGCGAGTTGGACATCCCGATCCCGCTCGACACGCCCCCCGTCGACATCGACGTCACCGTGGCCGTCGCGAGCGCCGTCGAGCAGGCATGCAGCGATCCGACGGCGCCAAGCTGCGAAGGCATCGGGCTCATCTGCCAGGCCGACAACGGCGGTACGGTGTGCGATCCCGTCGACCTGCCCGAGCAGTTCCCCAAGGAGTGCCCGAACCTTCGGGGCGAGACGGTGTCGGCAGACGAGCTGATGCCGGAAGAGGTCAAGGACGCCGCCGAGCTGAAGTTCGCGATCCCTGTCAACATCGCCGACCTGCTGTCGGCGCAAGGGGTGACCAGCGCCGACCAGGTGAAGCAGATCAGCTTCTCGAAGGTCGATCTGTCGTGGGAGGAGAACAGCCTGACCTTCGACGCGCCGGTCTTCGACGTCTACGTCGGCCCGCATGTTGACGATGTCAGTGACCCGGCGGCGCTGATCGCTGGCGGCGAGTTCGCCCGGGTGGGCTCGGTGGGCAAGGACCTCGACGATGACGGCGACTTCGACGTGGGTCAGGTCGCCGGCGTCGCCGACGCGGTTCCCCTGACGTTCGTTACCGGGGGCAACGACGCCTTCAACGAGGCGCTCCGCGCGTTCACCTTCACGCTGGTGCTCGCCGCGCCCGACGGTCAGGCCCTCGGCCTGAAGGAGATCCCCAACACCGATCCGGTCGAGGTGGCGCGTCCCGGCGGCGTCGCGACCGTGAAGTTGAAGTCGGAGTTGAGCTTCAAGGTAAATCTTGTCGAGGCGCTCAGCGACAAGTGAGGCGGCCCGACGCTGGGCCCGACGCTGGGCCCGACGCTGGGCCCGACGCTGGGCCCGACGCTGGGCCCGACGCTGGGCCCGACTCCGGTTCCGACGTTGATCGCATCGAGACGTCCGATGAAGCAAGGCGCGCGCGGCGCCTCTTTCCGCGTCGTTCTCATGACCGCTCGCGCCTGACGACATGCCCCACGGGCGACGAGGCGCGAGGCGCCTCGTCGGGAGCGTCGGCGCAGCGGCGCGACGCCGTGCCTACTTGGCCTTGAACGACCGGATCTTTGCGACCAGCGCCTTCACCACCTCGGGCTTCGCCGCAAGGTCGGGGTTCGGCGGCATCATCGGGCTCTTGCCGATGGCGGCGCCGCCCTCGACGATGACCTTGGCGATGACCTCGTCGGTGGTCTCGCCCTGCCACGTCGCGTCGCTGTAGGCGCGCGGCTTCGGGTTGAGGGCCGCGGCGGCAACGCCGTCGCCGTTGCCGCCGGCGCCGTGGCAGGTCACGCACCGCTGCGTGAAGACCTGTTCGGCCTCGGCCTTCGGATCGGCGGCGGCAACGGCCGGCGCCGCCGGCGCTTCCGGGGCGGGCGCAGCGGCCGGCGGAGCAGGCGCCGTCGCGGTGGCTTCGGCGGGGGCTGCAGGCTTCTCGCCGGAGCACGCCGCCAAGGCCGCCACGGAGAGTACGAGGAATATTCCGACTTTCTTCATGCCGACGGTATAACGGCTCGCCCCGCACCAGAGACGCGGAGAAATGCCGCGCCGCGCGCAGCGGTGTGCGTCGCGCGCGGCGAGGGCCGCGCGACCCCGAGCGTGCGTCGACTGCGGCGCTCAGCCCGAGCTTGGCACCGGATCTTCCTCGGCGTTGGCGAGGTCGTCCCTGGGGCGGGGGACGCGCGCGGCCAGCACCTGCAACGCGCGCTCGAGCGTGTCGGTGCGCTCGGCGAGGCTCGCGTGGGCCCGCGCCTCCTGCTGCAACGCCGTCGACAGGTCGCCGACGAGACGCTCGAGAAAGGCGATCTTGATCTCCAGTTCGTCCACGCGGCCGTCGGTGTCCATACCCGAGCCGACACCAGCGTGCTGCGGTCGGCAACCCCAGCGACGAAACCTCGTGACGTCGTTGACGGCGTAGTGGCACGCTCGGAGCGTGCAGCCTTTCCGCGTCGAGGTGTACCTTCCGCACCGCACCCTCGAACAGTTCGACGAGGCGTTCGCTGAGCGCGTGACGCCGACGGCGCTCTTCCTGCCGCAGCGGCTCGTGGTGCTCGAGGTCGATGTCGGCACCTGGGTGCGCGTCGACCTTCGTCTGAACGACGGAGCGCCGGCGCTTGGTCTGCACGGGCTCGTCGTCTGGCGGCACCGCGACCCCGGCTCGCCGATAGGACGCGAGCCCGGCACCGGCGTCCTCATCGTGGCGCTCGACGCCGCGCAGCGCAGCCGCTTCGGTATCCTCGCGAGGCGCTCGGGCGCGGGCGCGCGCATTCGCGTTCCCGGACAGCGGATCGCGGTCCGGCAGCGCCTTGCTGGTCCGGTCTGGCCGCCGTTGCCGCCGCGGCCGCCCGCGTGGGTGACGACGCCTGCCGCTGCCCCGCCGCGGCCTACGGCACCCTCGCGGTCCGCGGGGCGCCTCGCGCGCCTGGACCGATCGGCGAGCGCTGATGCTGACCACACCGCCGATGGTCTGCCGGCGCGCGCACCCTCGACCGACGTCCCCTCGGCCGCCGAGCTTCTAGGGTCGACCGAGCTCCCACGGTCCTCCATCCCCGTGCCGACGGAGGTGCCGCCACCCACCGAGGTACCACCGGCCATCGACGTACCACCGGCTGCCGAAGTACCACCGGCCACCGACGTGCCACCGGCTACCGACGTGCCACCGGTCACCGAGGCCCCGGCCACCGTGCTGCCGGCGCGCGATGGGCCCAGCGCCGTCGCGGCGGTCGGTGGGGCAAGGGTCGACACCAGACCACCCAACAGCATGCGGGCGACGGATGTGCCGCTCTCCTGGCCGGTGTCTGCCGAGCCGAGCGCGGTGTCTTCGCCGCACGCGGCCCCGCCGGTGATCGAGGCCGGGGCAGGGTGGTCCGACGCGCTCGAGGTCCCGTTCGGCGACCCGGTTGCCCGGGCCTTCGAGCCCCAGCCCACCGACATCGACCTGCTGTCGTCGATCTCGGCTGCCGAGCTCGTCGACCTCGCCGACGACGGAGCGCTGGCGTGGCCTGACGCGCCGCCTGACGCAGCCGTCGTGGCCGAGGGCCGCAAGGCTCGTGCGCTGCCGTCGTCGCCGCCACTGCCAGCGCCCGTGCTCGCCACACTGGTGGGGCCCGTCGGCATTGCCTTCATCGTCGGCCCCCGGGGGATCACGGGATGTCAGGCGCTTTTGTGGCCAACACACGCCCCGCCGACCGCGATGCGCCCCGAGGCGTCACCCGCCGTCGATGTCGACGTTTTCGCGGCGCCGCCGGCCCGCGACGACAGCGATGCGTTCGCTCTCGGCCTCACCGATCCGCAGCTGTCGGTGACGGCACTCGTCGCCCGCGCGGTGCGCGCTACGGTCGAAGGGGCGGAGGGTGTCGATGCGGTGTTCGGTTCCTTCGACCCGATGACGGCGCCCGAGCACGCGGACCACGCGCCACAACCGCGACCCTCACGTGCGCGCAGCGACGACACGGACGACTGAGGTGCCGAGGCGGATCGGCCGCGCGATGATCGGCGGTCGTGGTCGACCACTCGCGTCTCGCCGGGAGCGCTGACGTTGCCGCTCCGGACTCGGCACGGGACGTAGAGCGTCTCGCCCTACGGGGCGTTCCGCGCTCTCGGCGAGAAGCTGTTTCCACTGCCTGGGCATGCTGCGGAGAGAAGCTTGGCGTTCTTCAGTTCCCTGCGAGGTGTTTCTCGCTCTCGTCGAGGACGAGACCGAAATGGACCTGCCGGGATCCTGAAAAGCCAGTTGAAGGCTCTTTTCAGTGCGCTGCTAGAAGCTGATGCGGGCGGCGCCGCCAATGTCCACCAGCTCGTTCTTCAGCACGAATCCGTTGGCGAGCTGCGGCACCGAGGGAATTGGTGGCAGGGCGAGCCCTAGCTTGAATTCGCCGACGCGCCCCCAGTGTCCGGCCACGAAGACGTTGAGCGTGAGGTACTGCAGCAAGACGAGCTGCGCGTCGAAGCGGGAGAGCACCGACTGGTCCGACAGGTTCGCGATGGTGCTCGCCGTCAGGTTCAGCTCGTCCCACTCGAATGGCCCGGCGGCGAAGGCGTAGACCGCGACGTAGTGCTGTCCGGTGTACAGAGGTGCGAACGCGTCGTTGAGGAACAAGAATGGATAGAGCGCCGCCGAATCGTAGCCGCCCTGATTGTAGAAATACTCCGCGCCCAGAGAGAACGTGTCGGTGTCGGTGTACTTGAACGATGCCTCGGCACCGACGACGCCCTGAAACCACCATTCGTCCTCGACGTCGAGCTCTCTGGGGAACGAGCCGCCCTCGAAGTCGAGGTCACCCGAGAACAGTCTCCGGCCGAGCCCGCGCGACAGCACCGCCTCGCCCTTGACGTCGACGATGCCGATCCCCGCCGACACGTCGGCGCCGAAGCGTAGCGGGGCGTCACGCTTGAGGAAGGAGGAAAGCGCCAGCTCGGCCTCGCCCACGACGACCTCGACACGTGCGGCGAGCCCGCTGTCGCTGGCGACGTCGAGCCCGCCGAAGGTTCCGATCAGGTACAGGTTCCACCCGAGTTGCTCGAAGGGAAAGTGCACCTTCACCATGTCGACACCGACGCGCTGGTCGAAGAAGTCGACGGAGTTGCGAATCTCCTTGTTGATGAAGTCGGTGGGGTTCCAGAACCGGGCCGGACCCCAGCGGATGCGCTGGCGGCCGAGCGTGACGTAGGCGACCTGCCCGAGGTCGAACTTCGTCCACGCCTGCGCGAGCTGGAGGTCGAACGGCCTGACGACAAAGCCAAGCGGGCTCGTCTCGCCGGCCACCACCGTCGGATCGAACGCGAAGCGGAGCTGCGCGTACCCGCGCACCCGGTCACTGGGGCGAACATCGGCGAAGGTGTCGAGCAGCGATGGCGCCGAGACAGCACCGTCGGCGAACGCTGTCTCCTCGCGGAACGCCCCGTTCATGCGCAGGAACAGCTGGCCGCCGAGGGCCAGTGCGCTCTCGGACCGCTCGAGGATCGCGCTCTGCAGCGGCCCTCTCCCGGCGGCGGCCCCGTTCGCCGCCGCTGGCGCCGACGGGGCCACCGTCGATACCGGCGGCGGAGTCGTCGCTGCCGCCGGATCACCAAACAGCGACGCCTCGTCGTGCTCGCCGGGCGGGGCAGCATCGGCCGGGACGGGGCCCGTGGGGGCCGGGGCCTCGCCCGCGCTCCCGCTCTCGCCGCCGAACAAGGCGGCCTCGTCGTGGTCGTCGACGGCGTACGCGCTTGGCGCGCTCAGCAGCGCGGACAGGAGAACGAGAGTGTGCATGCGAAAACTCCGCACTGAAGCTGACTTTGCGTTCAGCGCGACTTCGACTCGAGCCACGCTTTCGTGAACAAGTTCGGGTCGAGCGGACGCAGATCGGTCTCCTTCATCACGATCAGCGTCGAATTGCCCTTCTCGACTTCGTCGAAGATCCGGATCTCGGCGGGGAAGTAGACGTCGGCCTTCTTCGACTCCGAGAAGAGCTTGCTCCACTTCGGGTAGTAGGTCGTGCGCAACAGCTTGCCCGACAGCGCCTTGTCCTGACGCTTCAGGATGTTGCCGGTGATCTTGTCCAGATACAGGTCCACCGAGGGGAACGCGACGTCGACGCCGTCCTTCGCCGACAGCGTCAGGTGGTTGACGTCGAACTTGCCGAGCTTCTCCTCGGCGACGAACTTCGGCGTGTACTCGAGAGCGAGGCGGCTCTCATCGAAGTCTTGGCGGTTGCTGCCTGTGCCGCCGATGCGCTCGCGCTCGGTGCGCCGCTCCCACTTGCCCACCGTCGGATCGTAGAAGAACAGGTTCTTGTCGAGGCGCAGGTAGCCTTTTCCCGCCTCGGCCTTCGGCTTCAGGAACAGGATCATCAACTTGTCGTCGAAGTCACGACGGAAAAACGTGATCTCGAAGGCCGTGTCGTCCTTGCCGCGCTCCTTCTGCTCCAGATACGCCGTCGAGCGATAGTCGCCGTTGTTCTGCTGGCGGCTGTCGATGACCTTCAACATGTCGACGATCTCGGCGTCGCTTGGCGCGGCCTCGGCAGGGGCGGCGCCGATTACCGTGCCGAACGCGACACCGGCGATGGCGGCGGCGAGCAATCCAGAGGTCAGCGGACGGGTGCGGTTCATGCGGGCTCCTGGGCGAGGTCTGGGCTCAAACGTGTCGCCGAAGAATGACATTCGCGCCGGACTCACTCGGCAGCCTGCATGGCCGTGACCGGGGTGATCCGGGCGGCGCGCAGCGCGGGAAAGAAGGCCGCGATCATGCTGACGAACGTCAGCGCGGCCACGGCGAGGACGATGTCGAAGACGCGGGGCACGAGGTGGAGCGTGTTCGACAGCAGGACGACCCGGATCGCATCCACGTCAACCTTGAGGCCACCGGCATCGAGCAGCGCCGCGACGACCCCGCCGGTGATGCCGCCGGCTCCCGACGCGAGCAGCCCGAGCAGGAGCGCCTCGAGCAGGAAAAGCGCGAGGATCCCGCCACGGTTCATGCCGATGGCGCGCAGGGTGCCGATCTCGCGGGTCCGCTCGCGCACCGCGATGGTCATCGTGTTGCTGATGCCGATCACGATGACGATGGCGAGCAGCATCACCAAAAAGACGCTGATAGCCCGCAGCCCGATGATGATCTGCACGAGGAACGAAGACTCGTCCTCCCACGTCGTCACGTCGAGCTTGGCCCCCGTCCACTCCTCATTGGGAACCGTCTGCAGCAGCTTGATGAAGAACGGCTGCCCGTCGTGCTCCAATTGGGCGTAGCCCTTCTTCTCGAGGTGGGCGCGCAGCTCGTTCATCGCGGCTTCGCTGCGGTCGATGTCCTTTAGATAGATCTGCACCGCGCCCGAGACGTCGGGCTTGAACTGATACAGCTCTATGATCGTCTGCTTCGGCACGAACGACGCGAAGCTGGACAGCAGACCCAGATCGCGTACGACTGCGCCCACCACCGCTTCGGCGGTGTTGCTCTGACCCTTGAGCGTCTCGGTCCGCAGCGTGACCTGATCACCCACGTCGACCTTGAGGCGCTTCGCCTGGCTGGCGAACAGCATGATGGTGCCCGGCTTCTGCAGCGCATCGAGGGACCCTTTCACCTCTTCGGCGTTCGCCGGATTGTCGATGTAGTCCTTGGCCGGCGCCAGCGCGAGCAGCTCAAGCAGCGCCGACTCGTCGGCGAGGTCGATGCCGTTCAGACCGCTCTGCACCGTGCCCTTGTCCGAGATGACCTTCCCCCAGCCGCGCAGACGGTCGATGATTCGCAGCGCGTCGGGCAGGGCCTCCTTCGCCTCGGCCTTCAGCTGCGAGGCGTTCAGCACCACCGTCTGCGAGTCCGACGGCGTCGACTTGTAGTAGCCGCCGATGTTCACGTGACCGGACGAGATGTTCGTCGCGCCTCGGATCAGGTTGTCGGTGACGCCGGCGGTGAGCGCCAGCAGCAACACGAACAGCAGCGTCACACCGAACAGCGCCGCGCCGAGGAAAAGCGTGCGCCGCCGCGAAGCAAGGAGGTTGTTGAGAGCGATCTGCAGCGTGACCATGTCGTCACTCCTTTCCCTGCATCGCGACTACGGGCTGCACGCGCGTCGCGAGTCGAGCGGGGTAGAGCGTCGCGAAGACGCTCACGGTCAACGTGGCCAGCAGGCCAGCGACGACGTTGTCGACATGTACGGTGGGGTAGAGGCGCGGTCCGCCGAACAGCACCTGCAGCAGATCCGCCGGCGCCGGGATGCCGACCTGGCCCAGCCAGAGGACGCAGGCGACGGCGGCCACCGAGCCGACGACGCCGGCGAGCACTCCGAGCACCGCTGTCTCGAAGACGACCATCGCGTTCACAAATCCACGCTGCGCTCCGATGGCCCGCAGCGTGCCGAACTCGGCAACTCGCTCGAGAGTGGCCATCACGAGGGAGTTGTTCAGGATCACCGTCGTGACGAGAAACAGGATGAAGATGGCGGTCAACAGCACGCCGCGGATGACCAGTGTGATCTGGCCAACGACCCCGGTGGCCTCCTGCCATGTCGCGGCTTGCAGCCCGAGCGGCTCGACCACGCGCCTCAGCTCGGTGATCGTCTCGCGCAGGCGCGACGGGTCCTTCAAGAGCACCGCCGTCGACAACACCATGCCCTCGTTCACCTTGCCCTGCTCGAAGCGGAAGTCCGCCTGGCGGTCCACCTTCTCGAGCACGGGCTCCGCCGCGGCCTGCTCGACGGTCTTCACCTCGACGGTGGCGTCGCCGCCGAACAGTGCGTCTTCGGCGGTGTCCCGCTCGACGGCTGCGGCTCCGGAGGCGGCCTTCATCTTCACCAGTTCGGCGTCCAGCGACGCCGTGCGCTGGCCATACAGCTCGCGGAAGGTAACGAGGTCGCAGAGCGAAAGCGCGCCGGCGATGTCCGAGGTCTCGAGACCGTCGATGGTGTAGATGCCCCACACCTTCACGTTGACCGAGCGCAGGTAGCCGCTCTTCGTGAAGGCCGTCATCGTGATCGTGTCGCCGACGCGGAAGGGGTACAGTTGAATTCGCGGCGCGATGACCTCATAGAAGATCCCGTAGCGCCGGTCGAAGTTGGCGTCGTCAAGCTCGCCGATGAACTCGCGCAGTAGCACCGTCAGCGCCGTCGACTCCGGCTGGCCCACCTCGGCGGCGATGACCTTCGCCACCACCGCCACGTCGCGGGGTGCGAGCAGGTACACGATGCGCGGCGACGCCCGCACGGCCTTGCCGATGGTCTCTTGCAGCGTCTTGGTTCCGGCTATGGTCGCGCCGCGGGCGCGCTCGGTGCGAACGGTGTCGAGGTTCATCGCCACCGCCATCTTCAAGCGCCGATCGATGAAGCTCTTGCCGACGAGGACGCCACGCGTATCGGGGGGGACCAGCTCGCCCTCGACGATCTTGATGCGCGAGAACGTCTTGTTGAACGCTTGCAGATCGGTTCCGGCCAGGCGCAGGTAGAAGGTGTTTCCCTGTTCGCCCAGAGGCGCGAGCTTGGTGTCGAGCCAGTCGAGCACGGGCAGCGGGCTCGCCTCGAACTCGGCCCACAGCGCGTCGCTGGTGGCACGCTCGAGCACCGCCTTCACGTCGGCGGTCACCGTCTGTGACACCGACGCCTGTTTCTCTTGCTGGGCCTGCAGCACAGCCGCGATGCCCCGCACGCGCTCGGCAAGGGGCCCGGCGGCGGGCATGTCGCCGGCGCGAACGGCATCGCGCAGGGCGTTCAGCGCGCGGTCCAGGTCGCCTGGCGAGGATACGCCGGCGTTGGCAATGCCATAGGGCACGACGCCGACGACGTTGTCGAGCCCGGTGACGGCGTCACGGATCTTTGCGTACGACGGAATCTCACCGAGGTCCTCGGTCCCGAAGCCGAAGCCGCCGAACAGCGCGAGCTTGTCCTTTGCCTTTGCGTCGTACAGCTGCACGTCGCCGGAGATCGACTGCACGATGCTGGCGCGGGTCGCGCGCTCCACCGAGTCGAGCAACGCCAGCGAGACGACGACCAGGAACGCGCCAAAGGTCATCAGGCCGCCGACGATGAGCGACTTGGTCTTGTGAGCGCGCAGGCTCTGCAGCCCGAGATGCACGAGAAGACGGACGTTGGCCAACACCCTCGCCTCCTCAGTAGGCGGCCGCGGCCGCGGCGACAGGGCTCTTGTCACCGCGACCGTCTTCGACCACGCGACCGTCTTGCACCCGCACGATGCGCGACGCGAGCTCCATCACGCGGTGGTCATGGGTCGAAAAGATGAACGTGGTGCCGTCTTGCTGGTTCAGCTCCTTCATCAGCTCGAGGATCGAGTTGCCGGTGACCGAGTCGAGGTTGGCCGTCGGCTCGTCGGCGAGCACGAGCCGCGGCTTCGTCACCAGCGCGCGGGCGATGGCGACACGCTGCCGTTGGCCGCCGGAAAGCTCATTGGGTCGGTGTCGCAGGAACCGTGAGAGGCCGACGCGGTCAAGGATCGACTCGACCCGACGCTTGCGCTCGGCGACATCGATCCCGCCCTGCAACAGCAGGGGCAGCTCGACGTTCTGGAAGACGCTGAGCACCTGCACGAGGTTGAAGCTCTGGAAGATGAACCCGAGCTTCTCGAGACGCAGACGCGTGAGCTCGCGATCCGACAGACTGCTGGTCACCGCACCGTCGAAGACGACGCTGCCCCCGGTGGGGACGTCGACGCAGCCGATTAGGTTCAGCAGGGTCGTCTTGCCGGAGCCCGACGGACCCGCGATCGTCGTGAACTCGCCGCGGTCGACGCACAGTTCGACGCCGTGCAACGCCCGCACGGTGAGCTGCCCGAGCGGGTAGTCCTTGGTGACGCCACGTACCTCGATGATCGCGCTCATGCCCTCTCCTGCGAGGAGCGCCGCGGTGCCCTCGTCTTGTACGTCGGTGTTGTCGATGTCGTCTTGCTTCCACCCGCGCCCCGGCGGCTGTTCGCGCGCGCTGGGTGTGGCGGCTCGGCGCCGGGGGCAAGGCATACCGGCCGCGCCGAGGCGGCCAGCTCATCGAGCACGGCGACCAACGAGGCACGCAGCCGCGACAGCGTCGGCACCGAGAGCGGCGCGAGGCTAGCCCGCAGCTCCGCGAGGCGTGCCGCCATCAGTTCGTCGACGACGCGCCGCCCGGCGCCCGTGACCATCAAGAGTCGCCGTCGACGATCACCGGGGTCGTCGGCGCGCTGCGCGAGCTTGAGCTCGACCAGACGTTGCAGCAGGTGGCTCGTTGCTGAGGGCGACAGACCAAGGTGCGACGACAGCTGGGTCATGGTCTGCGGGCCCGCGAACGCGAGGACGTGCAGTGACACGGTCATCGGCATCGTCACTGCACGCTCGGCAGTAATGCGCAGGCTCTCGGAGAGGCCGCCGCCGCGCTGGGCCGTGCGCATCGACACCGACATCCAGCGAAGCAGCAGGCTGGCGACCTCTTCGGTCGACACGACGCCTGCTCCTTTCTGGTCTTTGCGCTCCACGAGAAGTTCCTATGGTTCGTAAGAACTGCTGGCCCCTTGTCGCTGAGATGCCGGCTGGGGCATTCCGTTACGCGGCTGCGTGCAAACCCATGTCGTGGCGGGCAGCGGTCGTCGGGGGTGTCACGGCTTCGGCTGCAGGCCCAGCGATGAGCCGTGGCCGCCGCAGGTCGTTCGTCTCAGGCCCTCTGCGGCACGTTTAGCGGTACCACGAGGCCGCGAGGAACGAGACCGCGTTGCTCAGGCCGTGGAAGCAGACGCCGCCCGCGATCGAGCCCGATCGTCGGGTCAGCAGCGAGAACAGGAAGGCTGGAAAGAACGGTCCGAGACGGGCCGGGTTCCACTCCCCGAGGAAATGACCGAGCGCGAACAGCGCTGACGCGATCACGACCGCCCGACCGAGCGGGATCCCGAACGCGGCGCGCCGCGTGGGCCAGAGCCGCTCGAGGCGGTGCTCGACGAAGCCGCGATAGAAGAGTTCCTCGGGCAGCGCGATCAAAAATGTGTTCTTCAGCAGGACGAGGTGCAGGTCGGCCGGGACGTCGATGGCATGGAAGCCGTGCCCGAGCAGCAGCTGCCAGCCGTGGTGGCCCGCGAGGAACCAGGGGAAAAACAGCGCGCCCATCAGCGCGGCGCGACCGATGTCCTCGAGAAATGCGTGACCGCGCAGCCGCGCTCCGCGGCCGTAGTGGGCGAGCAGCCGTGCAAAAGCGTTGGGGCGACCACGACGTCGTCGTCGCCGTGTGCGGCGCACCCAGATGCTGCGCAGGGCCGCGACCGGCCCGAGCAGGACACCATGCGCGTGGACGCCGTGCGACTCCGGGGACTCTCCACGGCGCTGGATGAGCAACAGCGGGACGTAGAGCTGGTACGCGGCGATCAGCGTAAAGATGATGTCGCCGAGCCCTGTCGCCTTCGCCAGCGGCTTGCCGATGGCCAACGCGCACAGCAGGCCGGCCGTGGCGACGAGAGCCTCGCGCGCGCCGGCGGCGGGCCAGTTCGTCCCGTCGATTGACTTCGCTGCCGTCAAGCCGCTTCCGACCCGGTCCCCATCACGCCGCAAACAGGGCACCGAGCCGGTCGGACAGATCGTCGGTCATCGCCACATCCAGCGCGCCGAGGTTCTCGTCCAGCTGGGCCATCGAGGTCGCTCCGAGGATGACGCTCGCGACCCCTGGTTGATGCAGCGCCCAGGCGAGGGCCAGACGCGCACGGCTGACCCCGAGCTCGTCGGCGATCACCTTGAGGTGCCGGATGCGGTCGAGCTTCTCGGGCTGCAGGAATCCGTCACGGAGCCATTCGATCCGATCGAGCCGCGATCCGGCCGGGATGCCGTCGTCGTACTTGCCCGTGAGCACTCCCGACGCGAGGGGACTCCACACGACGAGCCCCATGCCCAGCGCCTGCGCCTGGGGCCGGACATCGTGCTCGAACTTGTGGCGCGCCAGCAGCGAGTACTGGGGCTGCTCGACGACGGGCGCGTAAAGGTTCCGTCGGTCAGCGATGGCGTGCGCGTCCCGCAGCTGCGCGCCGGACCATTCGGAGGTACCCCAATAAAGCACCTTGCCCGCCCGCACGAGGTCGTCCAGGGCGCGAACGGTCTCTTCGAGGGGCACGTCGTTATCGAAGCGGTGGCAGAAATAGAAGTCGAGGTAGTCCGTGCCGATCCGGCGCAGCGACTTGTCGATGGACTCGAAGATGTGTTTGCGGCTCAGTCCACGATCATTCGGCGCGTCCGACATCGGCCAGAACACCTTAGACGACAGCACCAACTCGTGACGCGGCAGCTCGCGAAGGACGGTCCCCATTCGCCGCTCCGCCTCGCCCTTCGCGTAGACGTCAGCGATGTCGAAAAAATTGATGCCCGCATCGAACGCTCGCCGGAGGATCGAGCGGACGCTTGCGTCGTCGTTCACGCTCGCGCCGAACGTCGTCCACCCACCGAGGCTCAGGGCGCTCACCCTGATGCCTGCCGAGCCCACCCTTCGGTAGGGCATTGTGTTCGCCCGCTTCGTCACCGTCTCGACTCCCGGCCTATTCTTCGTCGTCCTCGCCCGGCCAGGCGTCCTTGTACGACGGTCGCTCGCGCAGGCGATCACGCCAGGACCGCACCCGCGGGAATGCCGCGAGGTCGACCTTCAGGTGGTCGAGCAAGTCGAGCAGGGGGGTCGCCAGCGTGTCGGCCACTGAGTAGTCGCCGGCGAGGAAGGCCCGGCGTGCGAGGTGGCGGTCGAGGACGTCGAGGTGCCGGTCGAATTCGCCCCGCGCCCGCTGGTGGCTCCGCGGTGACCGTTCACCGTCCTCGAGCACATGCTCCTCGCAGTAGACCGTCCAGAGCTCGACCGCGAACCCCGTGGCGACGTAGCTGAGCCAGCTGTACGCCTCGCCCCGCGCGGTCAGGTCCGAGAAGCCCAGAGGCGACTGCGGGAACCGCTCGGCGAGGAAGAGCAGGACCGCCGGCGATTCGAAGACCGCCAGCTCGCCACTGGGGCGGTGCTCGACGAGCGCCGGCAGGCGCCCGAACGGACTCCGCTTGAGGAACGCCGCCGTCCGCGGCTTCGTCAGGTCGACGTCCCGCGGCGTGAACGCGACCTGACACTCGTGGAGGCCCACGCGCACGGCCACGCAGAACGGCGACGCGCGGTACTCATAAAGGGTGAACGGAGGAGCTTTCGAGATGGTTGTCATGGGAAACTCGCCCCCACCTTAGACCACAAGACGGCGCCGATGCGAGTTTGCTTTTTGTGCCCTGCTCAGCCTACGGTCCCCGCGTGACCAGAAACCGAGGCTTCACGCTAATCGAGCTGATGATCGTCGTCGCGATCATCGGCATCCTTGCAGCAATCGCCGTCCCGAACTTCGTCAAGTTCAGCTGCCGCTCCAAGCAGAGCGAAGCCAAGCTGGGGCTGAAGACGCTGCTGCTCGCCGAAGAGACCTACCGGGCGAGCAACGACACCTACCTGCACGGCGATCCAGCGACGGCGATGTTGAGCAGGCTGCTCGTCGGCAGGGTGCAGCGCTACCGCTACAGCGTCCCCCTCGCCAGCAGTCCACACCTATTCACTGGAAGCGCAACGGTCATCAGCGCCTATGAACCCGAGCTCAGAGACGACATGTGGCAGACGACGCAAATGGGCGGGCTCACGAACCAGGTACCGGGGTGCCGGTGAGACTAGTTCGCGATGTGGCATCTGGCGGTGACACGAACCGTCAACAAGTGACGCATAACGTCGCGGGCGCAAGGTCCAGAAGACCTGAAAGGCTGGAACGAGAGTTGCAGTCTCTACCTTGAAGCAAAAGGAGCCAGCATGAAGAAGAAGGCGTTTACCCTCATCGAACTCATGATCGTCGTGGCAATCATCGGGATTCTCGCCGCGATCGCCATCCCGAACTTCGTGAAATTCCAGTGCCGTTCGAAGCAGTCCGAGGCCAAGGGAAACATGAAGGCCATCTACGTGGGCGAGGAGTCGTACCGCGCCGAGAACGACACCTACATCTCGTTCCCCAACACCAGCCTCGCGTCTCAGACGAACGCCATCGGCTTCCAGCCCAAGGGCAACAAGATCCGCTACGTGTACAAGACCAACGCGGCCAACCAGACGGCGTTCGGTGCGGATGCGACGGTTAATCCTACGTTTGTTGGTGAGCTGTCCAACGACGTCTGGAGCGTGAGCGAGGCGAACAACGTCGCGAACAGCACCAACGGCTGCCAGTAGTCGGCAAGCCCGGTGGGGACAGAAAGGCTGGCCCTCGGGCCAGCCTTTCTTCTTGGGCTATAACCGTCGGGCGGAACTTCACATGCGCCCAAACATTCTTGCCGTCGTGTCGCTCATGCTGATCGTGACGGCTGCCCGGCTTGTTCCCGCTCGCAATGAAGGGACGGGCGAGCCGGAGCGACCGCCACACCGTGCGGCGCTCCTCGTGGCTTCCCTTGGCCGGTCCGAGGTCGCTGCCGATCTTGCGTGGCTGCGTCTGGTCCAGCTGATCGGTGACGTACGCTACGCGCGCGCGCGGTATCCGGCGCTCGAACAGTGGATCGCGCTGATCGTCGACCTTCACCCTCGGCTCGTCGGACCGTTCTACTTCGGCGTCACCCTGCTGCTTGGCGACCCCCATCGACGAGACACGGTGGAGCAGCTGCTCGACGTGGCCGAACGTCGTCTGCCGGATGACTACCGCTTTTCGCTCGAACGCGGTGTCCTTGCCTACTTCGGGCGCTTCGACGCTCTTGCGGCGGCGGACCACTTGGAGCGGGCAGCCAAGAAGCCCGACGCTCCGCCGTTCGTTGGCATGCTCGCCAAGACGCTGCGCAGCCGCGGCGTGATGTGCAACGCGATTGCCGCTGATGCGGCGTCGATCGCGCAAGGCGCCGCCGTGCTCGGAGACCGGACGATCGACTGCGTGAAGCGGCGGATCGAAGCCGCATCGGCAGCGGCCCGCCTGAACGAAGACCCCTTCAACACCCTCGACGAGCTGATTGCGCGCGGCCACCTGCCACCAGGCGCTCTGGTTCCTGGCGTGTGCTGGGAGTTGAAGGGGGTCACGGCAACGCCGCGCGCCTGCTCGGAGGCCGGTCGATGACAGCGGTGCAGTTCCAGCGCGCGACGAAGGAGATCACCTCCGGGTTTCTCGGCCGCCACAAGCGGATCCTCGACGACGTCTCGTTCTCCGTCGTCGCGGGACAGATCCACGGCATCGTCGGCCACAACGGTGCCGGCAAGTCCACGAGCTTGCGGCTCTTGACCGGATGCAGCCGGCCGACCAGCGGCGTCATCACGCTGTTCGGCGAGAGCCCCACGCAGGCGTCGACGCGGCGCCGCCTTGGCTTTGCGCCCGACATCGCGGCCTTGCCGCTGGACCTGCGCGCCGAGGAGCTGGTGGCGTTCGTCGCCGCGGCGCGCCGCCTCGAGCGGGTCGACCCGCGCGCGGCGGTCGAGCGCGTCGGCCTCGAGTTCCGGAGCGAACCGCTGCGTTCCTATTCGAAAGGGATGCAGCAGCGCCTGAGCCTCGCTCTGGCCATCCTTGGTGACCCCGACGTGTGGGTGCTGGACGAGCCGATGAGTGGCCTCGATCCCCAGGGGCGCCAGCTGGTCCGCCAGCTGCTGATCGAGCATCGCCTGCGCGGCGGCACCGTCATCTTTTCCTCCCACTCCCTCGCCGACGTGGACGCACTTTGCGAGCATCTGACGGTGCTCGAGAAGGGCCGCGTCGCCTACTCGGGGCCGGCACGCGAGCTCATCGGCGTCGCCGAATTCGAGGTCGAATTCGTCGGCGTCGTGCCGATCGAGGGCCTCGAGCGCGGTGTCCACGGCTCGGTCGCGGTTGTCGGCGCCGACGGGCTCCGTGCGTTCCTGACCCGCGTGCCCGATGCGAGGGTCCACAGCATCCTCCCGCGCGTCCCGGACCTCGCGACGCGCATGGCTACCCGTCGGTGACCCCCATGCTCTACGCAGCGACCCGCTTCATCGTCCTGCAGCAGCTGCGCTCGCGCGCCTACGTCGTCATCCTCGCCGTCGGTGTGCTGCTCGTCGTCGGCGCCTTGGCGTTGAGCGAGCTGTCGGGCGGCGAGAGCGCGCGCGTGGTCGAAGACATCGGCCTTGCCGTCATCGCGCTGTCGGTGTCGGTGACGGCGGTCACCCTGGCGCTCTCGAGCTTCAGCCGCGAGATCGCGACGCGCGAGATCTTCTTCTCGCTCGTCCAGCCGATGCCGCACTCGGTCGCCTATCTAAGCCGGTTTCTCGCCGGCACCTTCTCGGTGCTGGTTACCAACATGATCCTTGCCGGCTTGTTCCTCGCGATCCTGGCCGCCGTGGGCGCACCCGACCCACTGCCGCGGGTCTTCGTGGCCTGTATGGTCGGTGGTCTCGAAGCGATCGTGCTGCTGGCGATCGCCTTGTTCCTTGGCATCGGCAGCTCGCTGGCGGTCTCAGCGTCGGTGATGACGGCCCTGTTCGTCGTCGGTAGGCTGGCTCACGACCTCGAGATCCTCGTCGCGCGGGAAGCCTTCGGGCCGACCACCGTCGTGCTCGAGGCCTGCTTGTGGATCCTGCCCCGGCTGGACCGCTTCGACCTGACGTGGTGGGCGGGCGCGACCGGCTGGGCGCAGGCTGTGGCGGCCGTCGCCTACGGTGTCGTCTACGCGCTGGGCTGGGTGTTGCTCGGTCTGGTCCGCATCGAGCGCCGCGACTTCCACTAACCCCGGATCCCGCTGAACTTCATCCATCGGGAACCGGGATCGATTTCTTGCCCTCGCGGACGGCACGGCAACCGCTTGCTTTCGATCGTGCTTGCGCGCGCAGCGCCGGTGGCGACGGTCGAGGATCAGAGCTCACCCGGATGAGGCGATGGCGAACTCGGCAGTCCGTCATCTCCCGGTTCGGCGTTCCCCAATCCGAGTTTACCGGTCTGGCGGGCAGACCAGCACGCCGCCGTCCCTGAAAAGTGCACGCGCTTGCTGCAGAGGATGCCGGCTGCTGCCCCCACAGGGCGCGCCGTGCACCCGGATCCAGCGTTCGCCGCACCCCGCGCGCTCGAAGACGACGACGCCATCGACGTCGGGGGCACGGAGCATGTCGGCCTCGACGGTGCCGGCGGCGCCGGTCTCGACCACGGCGACGTCGGGCGGCACGACGATGGTCGTCTCGCAGCCGCGAAAGGTTGCGGTGACGGCGGTGCGGACGCCGTCGGTCACGCGGGCGTCGATGACGTACCCCGCCGCCTCGACCAACGCGTCGTCACCCTCGACGCCGACGAAGACGAGGTGGGGCGCCGAGCGCCGCAGTCCGTCGAGCTTGGCCGCGATGTTCCGCCGACGTTGCTCGACGTCGACAGCGGGCCAGGTGCCCGCCCAGGACCAGCCAGGTTCGGCTTCGTGGTTGTGAAAGACCGGTGCCGAAAGGATCGCGTGCATCGCTGCGTCGATGGCCTGGGTGAACAGCAGCTGGCCGCCGAGATCGACGGCGACCACCTGCGCGAGGTGAAGCCAGGGGTCGAGGTTGCTGGGCCATACGCGCGTGCGGGCCGTGCCGTCGGTCCCGGCGAGATCGTCGGTCGTCACGAGGAAGCCCCAGAGGCGGCCTGTTTGTGGCGGCAGGCGTCGCGCGAGAGCGACGACGGGGTCCGTGGCCCCACCGAGGTGGCGATGGAAGAAGTCCGTCCACTCTGCGTGGAGGGCGACGAAGGCGAAGACGACGACGCCGAGGGCGCGACGGAACCGAGCGGCGACGTGTTCGAGCGGACACGAGGCGAACACCAACGCGAAGCCGAGCGGCAGGTACCGTGGTGCGGTCAGCTGCCAGCCGCGCAACTCGTCCGGTGCGACGTAGCCTGTGACCAACAACAGCAGGCCGCCGACCAGAAGCGCTCGCGACGTCCGATCGCGCCGCGCCCAGCGCCCGACGACGACCGCCGCCACGGCCAACCCGGCGAACAGCAGCGTCGTCCTCTGGTCGCCGCCGACGAAGCGGCCGACGACGCCGACCACCGGATCGAAGGCGGCGTCCCACGCGAGCCTTTGCTGCTGATGCATCGACGCCGCCGACAACGAGATGTTGAACAGCAGCGCCGGCAGGCCGGCCAACACCGTGGCGGCGACGGCGCGCAGGCCTCGGAAGAGCGCAAGGATGAGCAGCGCGATGCCGGTGACGGCCACCGCGAAGGCGTGCACCTGACAGCCAAGCAGCAGGGCGACGGCGAGGAGGCCATAGTGTCGGCGCTGTGGTCGCACGAGCACGAGGTGGAGTGACCACGCGGTCAAGCCGAGTCCCAGAAAGTACGGCACGAAGCCGAGCCAATAGGCCCACTGGATCGCCGTCGCGCAGCCGAGCAGCGCAAAGGGCCAGCGGTCGGGATGCAGCCGCAGGACCAGCGCTGCCCACGCCGAGCACCAGAGGAGCTGCGCGATCAGCAGGATCGCGCGGTGGGCGTCGTACCAGCCGAGCCTTGGCTCGAGCCAGCGGAACAGGTCGAGATAGCCACGGCTCGTCAGCGGTTCGTTCAGGGCGAGGAGCTCGTTGAAGCCGAAGCGAGGGTCCTCGTAGTGCCCGTGAACGAAGCCTTGGAGCAGATGTTGAGGCCCATCGTTCGAATACAGGAGCGGCGACGTGAGCGTCGGCCACGCGCTGATCAGGAACACGACGACGCAGCCGAGCAGGGGGGCCACGAGTATGCGCCCCATCGGAGCCGGCTCGCGGCGGACGTCGCTCACGGGCGTGGGGCCGGCGCCGCGGAGGGCAGCGATGAGGTGGCACCTTCGAAAGCCGCGAGCTTCGCCGCAGCGGAGGCGGCGCGGTCGGGCGCATGGGTCGCGAAGCACCGCCAACGGGCATGCAGGACGTTGGCCTCCCACGGCAGCGCGTCGCCGGCGTCGACGAAGAAGTCCACGCAGTCGCTGCCGACGTCGCGGGCATGGAGCGCGAGCAATGCGTCGCGGCGCGCGAGGTTCAGGCGCGCGCCAGCGAACGGTGGCCGCAGCAAGGCCCGGGCGTCGTCGACGAGGAGCGCGCCTGCTCGCAGAGTGGTGGCCGCGTCGTTGGCCAGCGCGGGGGCGAGCCACGGGTCGCGGCGCAGCGCCTCGACG
>VGSZ01000051.1 GCA_016874845.1 Deltaproteobacteria bacterium | reverse complement strand
CGACCTGCAACGGGCGCTGCGTCCGTGGGTCGTCGCCCAGGACAATCGCTTCCGCGTCGCCCGCCGACGCTCCCTGTGCCACGGTGCTCCGGAGCCGAACTTCGTGATCGCCCGCGCCGAGCGGGGTGTGCTGCGGCACCACTTGCAGGTGGTGGGCCTCGACCGCGCCTGCCTGGGCGACGCCGCCTTCGACCTCGCCGTGCTCGCCCACGTCACCAGCCTCGACGACGACACCGAGGACGTCCTGTTGACGAGCTACGTCGAGACCCTGGACGCCCTCGACCGCTCCGACCCACGGTTCCTGCAGCGCTACTTCGCCGCGCGGGCGCTGACCCTGCTCGCGCGGCCGGCCGAGCGGCTCGACCGCATCACCCGCATCAAGCACGGCGCGGTGCCGGTCCTCGACGACCCCATCGTCGCTCTCGAGCGCGAGACCGAGCAGGTGACCGCCGAGCTCGCGCGCGCGCTGAACGGGCTGCGGGATCTCGCCGGCCGCGGCCGCGAGGTGACCGCAGCCGAGGTGCGCGCGATGGGGCGGGTGACGACGCTCGAGGAGATGCTCCTCGCCGGGCGGACGTTCCGGCTGGCCATCACCGGCGAACCCTACACCGGCAAGACCGAGGTCGGCGCCGCCGTCGCCCGCCGGCTCGGGCACCTCTTCTTCGGCACCGCCGCGCTGTCGCGGGCGCTGGCGCTGGTACAGCGCGAGGCCACCACCGCCGAGGCGCGCGCACCCCGCGCGCTGGTGGCGTCGCTGTTCGACCGCGGCTTCGCGATGGAGCCGTTGGCCGATCCGCCGTTCTACCGGGCGATGCTCGACGGCACCGACGCGACCGCGCGCCTGCGGGAGAACGCCGACGCCGAGCTGGTCGTGGCCGCGGGCGCGCTGCTCGACGACGACGGCGTACGCGGCGCGCTGCGCGACGCGCTCGAGAAGCTCTCGGTCAGCCGGGGCATCGTGGTCGAGGGGCTGTTCGCCGACCGGATGGCCCCCGGGCGCTGGCGCTGCTTCCACCTCGAGGGCGACCCCGCCGTGCGACGCGCCCGGCTGGCCTCCCACCGCAAGGACGTCGACGACGACGAAGCGGCGGCGCTGCTCCGGCGCCTCGACCTCGAGACGCCGGCGCCGCCCGCCGACGCCACCCGCATCGACGTCGGCAGCCGTCCAGCGTCGGCGGCGGCCCTCGACGTGCTCACCTGGTTGCTGCCCCCGTCGCGGCGCGGGGCCGGTGACCTGACCAGCCGACCGCCGCTGTAGCGCCCCGGCGACGCCGCCGGCACCACGCGCGCACCACCGCGGCGGTGCGAGGGACCGTGACCGGCGACGACATCGGGGACGGCCTCGCGTAGACCTTTCAGCGAAACGACAGCGGGTCGAGGTTCAGGTCGCGCAGCCAGCGCGTCAACTTGGCGCGGGGGCGCCCGAGCAAGCGCGCCGCCGCCGAGACGTTGCCGCGGGCCGCGCGCAGCGCCGCGTTGAGCGCCTCGACGTCCACCGGTGGGGGAGGGTCGAGCGGCAGTGGCGCCTCGAGGCCGACGCCCACGGTGCCGCGCTGCCGGGGCTCGGGCGCCTTCGGCGGCAGCTGCTGGTCGGCCTTTGTGCGCATCGTCGTACTGAACGTCGCGGCCTCGGCCGAGGGCGACGGCTGCTGCGGCGCGGGCTCGCCAGCGCTCGACGCCGGGCGTGGGTGCTTGCCGGTGAGGCCGACGTCGACCTCGCCTGCCAGCAGGTTGGCCTGGGCGAGCAGCGCGCGCAGCGCGTCGACGCCAGCGATGCAGAACGGCAGGTGCATCACCTCGATCATGCCGCCCTTGCGTCGACGGTCATCATCGACGGCGAGCGACGACGCCGCCTCGATCACCCGCGCGAAGCCCCGCACGTTCTGCGCGAAGCGGTAGCAGAACAGCACCCGGCACACCTCGCGATCGATCGCCACGGCGCCGCGCGCGCGGGCCATGAACTCGTCGAGCAGGATGCCCAGATCGCACAGGCGGTCCTCGAGCGCCGGCGTCTCGACAGTGAGCGCGCCGAGCGCCGCGAAGAGTCCGCGCGACAAGGAGCCGGCGTTGACGAGCGCATCGACGGCGCCGCCGACGGTGGCGACGACGCGGCTGTGCGGGTGCTCCCGGCGCCGCAGGCCGTCGGCGAGCCGGGCCTGCAGGGGACCGGGCAGGTGCTCGACGTTCTCGAGCAGCAGGGTGCCGCGCGCGGCGTGGGTCAGGCGCCCCGGCGAAGTGCCGGCGCCGAACAGCTCCAGCGCGACGTCGCGCGGTCCATGGGCCCGACAGTCGAGGGCGACGAGCCGCCCCTCGCGCTGCGACATCTGGTGCAGGGTGCGGGCGACGAAACCCTTGCCCGATCCGGCGGGGCCGGCGACCAGCACGTGCTCGGCCGTAGCCGCGCGGGCCGCCAGCTGGGTCAGCTGGCGACCGAACCGCGGGTGCCATGTCACCAGCGCACCGAACTCGGCCGGCGACGACAGCAGGGGTTCGCCCGACCGGTCCTCGACGAAGACCCAGAAGGTACGGCCCATCTCGACGACGTCGCCGTGGAGCAGCGGTGCGCGCTCGACCCGGGCGCCGTTCACCAGCACGCCGTTGCGGCTGCCCAGATCCTCGACGAACAGACGACCGCCCTGCGGCCCCTCGACGATGCGGGCATGCTGCGTCGACATCCAGGGATCGTCGACCTGTTGTTCGACGTCGGTGCAGTCGTTCTCGCGCCGGCCGAAGCGCAGCGGCCTCGACTGGACGCCCAGATCGACGGGGCCACCACCCACGGAGAACCGCTCGCCAGCACGGCCGAGCTGGTACAGCGTGAGCCGCGTCGTCGTCGTTGGTCGGGGCGTGCGCGCCACGCTCTGCTTGTACACCCGTCGCGCGTCACGCGTCGCGCTCGCGCTTCAGACTCCGTGCAGACCCCGACGGAAGCCCGTCGGAGCCTGAAGACCCTTGAGGGGCACACCACCGCGCCCGCGACGTGGCGGAACGCCGGAAGGTCGGCTCGCCGATGCTCCGTCGGCCTGTCAGCCCGCGCCGAGCAGCGCGCGCACGTGGCGCGCGACCTCCCGCGCGCGGGCCTCGACCACCTCGGGGGCGAAGACGTCGGCGACGCCGAGGGCCCGCGCGCTGACCTCGGGCAGCGCGAAGAACGTCAGGTGCATCCCGAACTGCGTGAGCGTCACGTGACGAAAGTCGGTGCGCGGCCAGGCTCCTGCTGCGGCGCCGTCCTCGAAGAACTGCTGGACGACGTCGATGACCCCCTGCAGCGCGTCGCCGGCCTCGCGCGCGCCGGCGGGCGTCATCAGCTCGCGCAACAGCAGGCGGGCGCGGGCGGGCGCGGCGACGGCGCGGGTCACGCCCATCGCCATCTGGTCGAGGCGTTCGACCCACGGGCCGCTGTCGGCCATCCACATCGCGATCACCGCCATCCCGTCGGCGACGACGCTCTCGAGGGACGCGCGGTACAGCGCGTCCTTGGTGGGGAAGTGGTGGAACAGCGACGACTTCTGCAGCCCCGCGTGCCGCGCGATAACGGCCATGCTGACGCCGTCGTAGCCGTGCGCGGCGAACTGCTCCCGGGCCACGCGCACGAGCTCGCTTCGCGGGATCGGATTCTCCGGTCGCCCTGGCCGCCGCCGCGGCCGATCGATGACGTTGTCTTCCATTCCGCCGTCCTTCCGGGCATGGCTGCCCCCGTAAGCATGTCGTCTCCCCGTACCTGCCTCGTCTCGTCTCGTCTCGTCTCGCCCCGCCTCGTCTCGTCTCGTCTCGTGTCGCCGTCGCCGGCCCGGTGGTCGTTCTTTGCGCCGTCGGTCTGTCCGCCGGTCGTCCCGCCGAACGCAAACGTGGGGGAGTTTGTCCCATGAATTCTCGACCGTTGAAGCTCCGTCTCGCCCTGCCTCACGAATCCGTGACGCTCCTCACGTCGGAGCGGCGCGTCGACCACCGTCAGATCGCGGCCGCGTCCCTGCGGGTGGCGCGGGCGCTGCGGGCCCGCGGCCTCGTCCGCGGCGATCGCGTCCTGTGGGTCGTCCGCTCCTCCGTCGACGCCGCTCTCGTGCTCGCGGGCGCGCTGCGCGCCGGGCTCGTCGTCGTCCCCGCCAACGCCGGCTACCAGGAGGCCGAGCTGGCGCACGTGCTCGCCGACTCGGGCGCCAACCTGATCGTCGTCGAGGAGCCAGGTCCCGTCGTCGACGCCGTCGCCGGCGACGTCCCCGTCCTCACGTGCGCGGCGCTCGTGCGAGCCGAGCCTGACGAGCTCGACTGCGGGAGCGCCGGCGAGGTCGACGTCAACGACGGCCTCGACGACAGCCTCGACGACGATCTCGCCCTGCTCATCTACACGTCGGGCACCACCGGTCGCGCCAAGGGCTGCGGGCACACGTGGCGCAGCCTCGCCGCCGGCGTCGACGCCCTGATGCAGCGCTGGCAGGTGAGCCCCGGCGACGTCGTCGTCCATGCGCTGCCGCTCTTTCACGTGCACGGCCTGTGCGTGGCCCTGCTCGGTGCGTGGTCGGCGGGCGCCGGCACGCTGCTGCTGCCGCGGTTCTCACCCGAGGCCGTGATCGACGCCGTCGCCCGCGGCGGCACGGTGCTCATGAGCGTGCCGACGATGGTGCACCGCCTCATCCAGCACCTCGATCAGCACCCCGAAGACGCCGCGGTGCTCGCACGGCTGCGGCTCTGGACGTGCGGTTCGGCGGCGCTGCCGGCGGCGCAGCTCTCGGCGGTGCGCGATCGCACCGGCGTCACCATCCTCGAGCGCTACGGCATGAGCGAGACCCTCATCACGCTGTCGAACCCGCTCGTCGGCGAGCGCCGCCCCGGCGCCGTCGGCTGGCCCCTCGACGGCGTCGAGGTGCGCGTCGTCGGCGATGAGCTGTGGGTCCGCGGCCCGATGGTGATGAAGGGCTACTGGCGACGCCCCGACGCCGACCGCGACGTCTTCGTCGACGACGCCGCCGGCGGCGCGCGCTGGTTCAAGACCGGCGACGTCGTCGACGTCGACGGCGATGGCTGCGTGCGCGTCGTCGGTCGGGCCAGCCAGGACATCCTGAAGGTCGGCGGCTACAAGCTGTCCGCCCGCGAGATCGAGGACGCGCTGGCCGCCCACGAGGACGTCGCCGAGGTCGCCGTGGTGGGGGTCCCCGACGATGAGTGGGGCGAGCGCGTCTGCGCCGTTGTCGTGGCCAGGCCCGGTCGCAGCCCGACGCTGGCGTCGCTGCAGGCGGCGGTGCACCTGCACGAGGCCAAGAAGCCGCGCGCCCTGCTGCTGCTGCCCACCCTGCCCAGAAACGCCATGGGCAAGGTGCTCAAGCACGAGCTCAAGGCAGTGGCTCGGGAACAATCATGGCCGACGACGACGACGACGCGGTGACCGCGCGGGCGAACGCGGCGACGGCCGGCATCACCTCGTCGTCCTTCGTACCCGCCTGCAGCACCAGCTCGGCGTGGTCGCGCCCGGGCACCGTGCGAAAAAACGCGTGGGACCCCTCGACATCGCGCAGCGCGGCGCGCGCCGACGCGAAGTCGGCGAGGCAGCCCGGATAGTCGCGGCTGCCGACCAGAAACAGCATCGGCGTCGTCCGCGCGGCCTCGGCGCCGAGCCGGCGCAGCGGCGACCATCCCTCGGGGTCGTGGCCGAAGAGCGGCTGCCACAGGTCGCGGCGCAGCTCGTCTTCCGCCTGACGCGTCGCCCGGACGACGTCGAAGATGCCCGAGACGGGCGCGACGCCCTTCACCCAGCGGCGCTCGACGCCGCGCGACGCCAACGCCTCGGGCGCGGTGACCAGTTGCAGCAGGAGGTGCCCGCCCGCCGAGTGACCGGCAAGGACGATGCGGTCGGGGTCGCCGCCGTGGTCCGCGACGTGGTCGTGGGTCCAGCGGATCGCGGCGGCGAGGTCGTCGAGCATCGGCTCGACAGTGGCGACGGTGGGAAACAGTCGGTAGCTCGGCACCACGGTGACGACGTCCATGTCGCCCAGGGCGACGCCGACGTTGCCGTACAGCCCCGTCACCGGCGTGAAGTAGTGCCGGTCGCCCGATCGCCAGTAGCCGCCATGCACGAAGATCACCACCGGCGCACCGCGAGCGCCGTCGGGGGCCCACACGTCGAGCCGGTGCTTGTCGTCGCTCGAGCCGTCGACGTAGACGACGTCGCTGGCCACCAGACGGGCGCGGCTCTTGCGCCAGAGGTTCGACCACGACAGGCAGGACGACAGCGAGGCCACGACCGCACCGAGCGCGGCGACGACGGCGAGGACGAGGACGGGGCGGCAGGTGGCGCGCGGCATGGCTGATCGATAGCAGAGCGACCGCAGTCCGACTCTTTCGTTCGCTCCGACCGCCGCGTACGTTGCCCTCGATGATCGCTCCTGTCGCTCTCCTGCTCGCCCTCGCCGGCAACGGCGCCATCGTCGGCGCCCGCGCCGCCGCCGCGTCAGCGCCACCCGCGTCGCCCGCCGCGGCGCCCCCCGGTTTGCCAGCCGAGGCGACGCACGCCGCCCACGGCTTCGTCGTGGGGCACGCCGCCCTCGGCGGCGGCGTCGGTCTGCTCGCCCTGTCGACGGCGGCGTTCCTCTTTGGCTTCGAGGTCGAGCGGCAGCTGCGTCAGGCTCCGAACGACCGCGGCGTCGTCGACGCGTTGCTCGTGCGCCGGGGCATCGCCGCCGGGGTGGCGTGGCCCGCCGCGGCCCTCGCCGCCGCCGGCGTGGTCGGCGGCCTCACCATCCTTTCGCTCGACGCCAGCGAAGTCGGCGCGGAGCAGCCGTGAGCGCCCGCCGTCGCGCTGCCGCCGTCGTCAGCGTCGCGCTGGCGCCGGGGGTGCTCGCCGGGTGCCTGACCGGCTTCGTCACTGGCGTCCCCTGCGTCGACGATGACCAGTGCCCGAGCGACGCCTTCTGCGATCTGATCGAGCAGGAGTGCCTCCCCGACGGCGCCGGGCGCGGCGGACCGGACGTGCAGGTCACCGGGGTCGTCGACGAAGGCGAGATCGTCGTCGACCCGTTCGTGCCGGTGGAGTCCACCACTGAGCTGGCGATGGTGCTCGCGAACACCGGCGGCCACGAGGCCGTCGGCGTCACCCTGCGCATGGGACCGTTGGCGTGCCTTGGGCTGGCGCTCAACGACGACGACGTGCCCCCGTCGCTGGACGCGGGCGAGGTCGTGCGGGTGCCGTTCTCGGTGACGCCGCGGCTGTGTTCGAGCCCCGTGATCCAAGACTGGTTCACCGCGTTCTCGGGCCGCGGCGCCCGCGGGACGTTCAACATCGTCGTCGAGCGCGCTCCACCTTCCAACGATTGAACGGCCGACGGCGAGCCGGTGGCGGCGGCGCCGCCGACCCGCCGTCGCGCTCGATGTCTGGCCAGACTGCGAGGAACCGATGACCGACCCCCATCTCGACCGCCTGATCGACCTTGCCTTCGAGGAGGACCTCGCCAGCGCCGGCGACGTCACGACGCGCGCCACCGTGCCCCCGGGGACCCGCGGCATCGCCGTCGTGCGCGCAAAGGAGAGCCTCGTGCTCGCCGGAGTCGATGTGTTCACCCGCGTCTTCGCGCGGCTCGACCCGTCGGTGCAGCTCGAGCTCCACCACCGCGACGGTGCCGTCGTCGACAAGGGCACGGCGGTGATCACCGCCCGCGGCGGCGCCCACAGCCTGCTCATTGGCGAGCGCCCGGCGCTGAACTTCGTCATGCGCCTGTCGGGCATCGCGACGTTGACCGCGCAGATGGTTGCGGCCGTGCGCGGCACCGGCGCGCAGATCGTCGACACGCGAAAGACGACGCCGGGCTGGCGCCAGATCGAGAAGGCCGCGGTGCGCGCCGGTGGCGGAGGCAACCACCGCACCGGCCTGTTCGACGGCGTGCTCATCAAGGACAACCACCTCGAGGCCGCCGGCGGCGTGCGCGCCGCCGTGCAGGGAGCGCGCGCCAGCGCCCACCACCTGCTGAAGATCGAGGTCGAGTGCGCGACGCTGGCGCAGGTCGACGAGTGCCTCGCCATGGGCGTCGACGCGCTGCTCCTCGACAACATGGACGAGCCGACGATGGTCGAGGCCGTGCGCCGCGTGCGCGCGCACCCGTCGCAACAGGGGCCGGGGGCGCTGCGCATCGTGCTCGAGGCGTCGGGAAACATGACCCTCGAGCGGCTGCCGAAGGTTGCGGCCACCGGCGTCGATCTCATCTCGATGGGAGCGCTTACGCACCAGGCGCGCTCCTGCGACCTGTCGATGAAGCTCAAGCTCGAGCCATGACCCGCGACGACGGTCGCCCTGACGATGGCCGCCCTGACGACGGCCGCCCTGACGACGACCACGGCGATGGGCCGCCCCTGGTCGAGCTGGCGTCGTCGCCCTCGACGCAAGAGGCCGCGCGCCGGCTGTTCGCCGACGGCGCCCCGCACGGCGCGCTGGTCCTCGCCCACGTGCAGACCGCAGGGCGCGGGCGCCGCGGGCGCACGTGGCTGTCGGGCCCCCACGGGCTCTGGCTGTCGATGGTGGTGCGCGCCGCGATGCCGTTGTCGCGGGCCGCGCGCCTGCCGCTCGTCGCCGCCGACGCCGTCGTCGGCGTGCTGGCTGCCCGCGGCGTCGACGCCCGCGTCAAGTGGCCCAACGACGTGCTGCTTCCCGCCGCGACGCTCTTCGCGGCGACCCACGCGACCGGCGACGTGCGCGCGGGCGCGCTCGCCGACGGGCCCCTCGGCCCCTACCGCAAGGTCGGCGGCCTGCTGCTCGAGGTGGTCGACACGATGCGTGGGCCCGGCGAAGGCGTGGCGCTGCAAGGCGCGGTGCTCGGCCTCGGCCTGAACCTTCGTGCCCCCGACGGTGGCTTCCCCGACGAGCTGCGCGCCATCGCCGGCTGCCTCGCCGACGTTGACGCCAACCTCGTCGGCGCCGCGGCCGACTTCGCGGCGGTGCGGCGCGCGTGGGCCCGCGCGCTCGGCAGCGCGCTGGCCCACGCCCTGCCCGCCGACGCTGACGACGACACGCGGTTCGCGGCGGTGGTCGCGCGGCTGCGGCGGCGCTCGGCGACGCTCGGGCGGCGCGTGACCGTCGACAGCGTGGTCGGCCTCGCGATGGACATCGACGACGACGGCGCGCTGCTCGTCCGCGACGACGCCGGCCACGTGCACGTGGTGCGCGCCGGCGACGTCGTGCTTTCTCCCGCCGCTGGTCCCCCGTGCTCGACGACGAGAGCGGATTGGACCTATCAGGCTGCTGAAAAAGCCAGATGAGGGCTTTTTTCGGCAGCCTGATAGATGTCATCCCGTCATGCTGCGTCCCCGCTTCCTGCTCCTGCTGCGCGCTCTCATCGTCTTCGGCGCGGCGCTGGTAGCGACCTGGCTTGCGCTGCCGTCGCCCATCGGCTCGCTGGCCTTCATCCCGTCGCCGCCGCCGGCCCTCGACGGCCCCTACGCCTACAACGCGCTCCTGGCGACGGCGACGACGTCGTGGGGTGGGCAGGTCCGTGGCGCCGAGGACATCGTGTTCGACGCGCAGGGGCGGGCGCACGCCGGACTGGCCGACGGTCGGATCGTGCGCTTCGAGGGCGACCGGGTCGTCGACGTCGCGCGCGCGCCGGGGCGGCCGCTGGGGCTCGCCTTCGCGCCCGACGGCGCGCTGTTTTCGTGCGTGCCGGGGCGCGGTCTGGTGCGCATCGACCCCGCCACGGGGTCGGCGGCCGTGGTCGTCGACGTCGTCGAGGGCGACCCGCTGCGCCACGCCAACGCCGTCACCGTCGCCAGCGACGGCAGCGTCTACTTCACCGACTCGTCGGCGGTTTGGGGCCCGGGCCAGTTCCTCGAGGACATCCTCGACCAACGCCCGAGCGGGCGGGTGCTGCGCTACGACCCGCGCACCGGCGCCGTGCTCGTGCTGGCGCGCGACCTGTCGTTCGCCAACGGGCTCGTGCTTTCGCCCGACGAGTCGTCGCTGCTCGTCGCCGAGACCGGCCGATACCGCCTGTGGCGGCTAGGGCTGTCGGGCGACAGGAAGAATCTCAAGGAGGTCGTGGTCGAGAACCTCCCCGGCTTCCCCGACAACCTGAGCCGCAGCCCGCGCGGCACCTACTGGCTGGGGCTGTCATCGACGCGCAAGCGGCTCATCGACCTCACCCACCCATACCCGCTGTGGAAGGACGCCATCGCCTCACTGCCGTCATGGCTGCGGCCCGCGCCGGTACGTTGGGGCTTCGTGCTCGAGCTCGATGACAACGGGCGGCCGCTGCGCTCGCTTCAGGATCCCGACGGCGCCGTCGTCGCCAGCGTGACCACGGTGCGCGAACGGGACGCCACGCTGTGGCTCGGCAACCACGACGGCGACGGCGTGCTGCGCCTGTCGATCCCGTGACGCGCATCGGCGTCGTCGACATCGTCGTGGCCGTCGCTCTGGCCGGCGCAGGCGGCGCGGGCTGCGGAGTCGTCGCGCTGCGGGCGACGCCGGGCCCGCCGGACGCCGTCGCCTACGTCGGGCCGCACGGGCGGCCCCGGGCCTACGGCGGCGGCGTGTGTCCGCTGGGAGAGCGCCACCAGCACCCTTGGCCGCCGACGCCGGCGGCGGCGTTCGTGCTTGACGACGGTGCGTGGCGCGACACGCGGACCATCGCGTCGTTCCCCGGACCGCACGCGCTGGGGCGCGGACACTGCGCGACGAGCCGCTGGCACCAGCACGCGCTGGCGTCGCCGCCGACGACGGCGACGCGTTGACGCCGCGTCGCGTCCTCGCTGACGACGGCAGCTGGGGGCCGGTCGCAGGCCCCGCTGAGGCTTTCGGTGCCCTCAGGGGCGACGGCGCAGCCACGCCGCGAGGTCGTCAGCGAGGGCCGCGCCGCAGGCCGTCGCGGCGTCGGCGGCCAGCTCGGCGGGAGTCGATCCCTCGCCCTCGACGTCGGCGTGGGCGCTCAGCGAGCCGGCGAGCTGGCGGTCCGGCTGGCGCGCCAGCGACAGCCCGCAGCGCACGCGGGTAGCTCCGCCTCCGCCGTCGTCGGCGGCGTCGGCGCGCAGCGTGACCGCAAAGGTCGCCCCGTCGCCCTCGTCGACGCCAATCTCCTGCAGCCGCTGCCGCAGCGCGCGCGCGACGGCCTCGCGCGCGCGGGGATCGCCGCTGACGCGGTCGACGTGCACGGCGTGTGGGGCCCGCGCCGCGCCCGCCGTCGCCGCCCGGGGCCGGCGTGTCGCCGCCCTTTCCGTCGGCCGCACCGTCGAGGGCGCGGGCGCGACCGCCGGCGGGGCAGGCGCCGGCGCTGGAGCCGGCGACGGCGACGCCACCGGAGACCTGACGGGGGCAACGAGCCCCGGCTCACTGTCCCGACGGCCGCGACCGAGGATGAACACAAAGACGACGGCGAGGACGGCGACGACGGTCAACGTCAGGGGCAGAGCGCGGCGGCGAGGCCGGCGAGCGGCCGGGCTGGGTGCGTCGTCTGCTTCGCGGTCGGCGGCGCTCATGGTGCGCATCGTTCCGCGCGGCGCGGGGTTCGTGCAAAGCGCGGCACCGCGACAGCGCACCGCGGCAAGGGATCGGCGCCGCATCCGGATCGCCTTTCGGTCGTTCCGGGTCGAGCAAGCGCGGCAAGGCTCCGCAGGGACTCGACCTTGGCCCGGCGATTGCTCGATGGTCCGGCATGTATTCCGCCCCCCGCCCAGAGCGATTCATGAGCAACGCCCGCGAAGCCATCGTGTCCCTCCCGCCGCCGCCACTTGGTGCGCAGCTGCGGCGCGCCTTCGACGACGACGAGCTGGCGTCCCCCAGCGACGATCAGGAGCGCTACGTCCGCGAGGACGAGGACGGCTACTCAGGCTGAACGCCGGGACCGGTCTCGACGACGAGGCCGGACCGCCACCATCCCGGTCGAACGAAGACGCCGTCGGGAGCAGGGTCCCCCGGCGGCGTCTTGTGTCTCAGGCGACCAGCCTCGAGCCGAAGCGCAACGCTTCACAGCCGCGCAGTCAGGGTGGCGCACAGCTCGCGCACCGCGGAGGACGACGACAGCAGCGCGACGTTGCGGACGCGGGTCTTCAACAACGTCGCGTTGCCGGCGAAGGTGCCTTCGCCGACCAGGCCGAGTAGGCCGGACAGCGCCTTCGCGAGCACTGCGTCGTCGCTGTGGCCAAGAGCCTTGCCGAGCACGTCGGCGTCCATCGGCAGCGGGTAGCCCCGTGACAGCAGGGCGTCGACGGCAGCCTGCACCTCGCGCGGGCTCGACGCCTTGCGGATCGCGTCGGCGAGCTGGACGTCATCGGCCGCGCCAGCGACGACGCGACGGCGGCCGCCATCGTCGGCGCCCTCAGCCTTGCGCGGGCCCCGAGCGTTGCGGGGCGGCGAGGTCGACGGCGCGTGGGGCGCAGCGCCCGCGCCAGGACTGGCAGCTGCTTCGTCGTCGTCGGCGGCGAAGCCGTGCTCGCTGGCGCCGGGGCGGGTCGCGAGCATGGTGCGCAGGTGGTCGGGCAGCGGCTTGTCGCCGTTGAAGAACGCGTGCAGCTGCTGCTTGTAGCGCTCGTACGACGTGCCGCCGGAGCGGCCGCCGGGGCGCGAGGCGTCGGGCTCGGCGCGGGTGCCGTCGGTGCGCACGCGGGCGGGCTCGCCGGCACTGCTCGTCGAGGGGCGGGAGGGTCGGCTGCTGGACATCGGGTGGGTCGACTCGCTGTGTCGTCGGACGTCGGCGCTGGGGAGAGAGACCGGGCGGGCGTGGCCCTTCGGGGGCGACACGCAACGCAGCAACGGTCGGCAGCGGGTCGGCGCGGACGCGCGGCCGACGGGTGAGCCTAGCATGCGCGTGCGACCCTGACACCCCTCGATCCACAGCGGCGAGACCGGCGGCGGGCGTTGCGTGTCGCCTTGACCGGGCCGCGCGCTGGTCGGCGGACACCGGCGCCGGCGATGACGGCGACGGCGCCCGTGTGCCGGCGGGTCGTTCGGTCGCTCAGTCGTCGCGATCGCGGTCGCGCCAGTCGCGCGGCTCGATGGGCTTGACGACGATCATGCCCCCGTCGAGCGGTACGAGGTTGAGCTTCAGCGCGATGGAGCCGTCCCGGTTCGTGAAGCCCACGCCGATCTCGGTCCAGTACGCCTTCTTTCCTTCGCGATCACGGATGTGCCAGATGGCGTGGGTCGGTGCGCCGCCGCTCATGACTGCCTCCTCCCGCAGGTTTCTGACCGGGCCGAGGCTAGAGGCATGGGACCCGAACGCAATGCCCAACGGGCGCGCCGCTGGTCGTCGATGCGCTGGCAGGGCGCTAGAGAGCGTTTTGCGTTCTTCAGCACCCAGGCGTGGCTCGCTCTCGTCGAGGACGAGAGCGACTCGGATCGAGCGTGCTGCTGAAGCAGCGAGTGGAGGGCTTGTTTCAGCAGCCTGCTAGCGTCGGGTCATGCAGTTCAGCGAGCTTGTCCGCGGCGTGTGCCTACGTGTTCCGGTCGACGGGGGCGACGCGGTCGGCGCGGTCGACCGCGTCCGTGCGGCCCGCTTCGGACGCGCGCTGGCGACGCTGCTCGTCCGTCGGCAGCTGCCGTGCTCGCCCGTCGTGCTCGCGCGCACCGACGACGGCGAGGCGCAGCGCGCGCTGCGCGATGGGTTCGTGCGAGGCCTCGTGTCGTCCGGCGCCGACGTCCTCGATCTCGGCCGCGCCGCCAGCGAGCTGTTCGCGTTCGGCCTGCGTGCCGGCCATGACGGTCGCGAGTGCGCCGCCGGCGTGTTGCTCGGCTCGCTCGGTGAAGCCACCAGCGTGATGACCTTCGTCGGCCTGTCGCCGACGAGCGCCGCCACCCTCGAGGAGCTCGCGCAGCTCGCCGACGACGGCGTCTTCGTCGTCGGCGCCGGGCGCGTCTCGTTCCCCGACCTGCGCGCGGCGTTTCGCGCCGAGGCCGGCGACTCGTTCGACATCAGCTTCGAGCTGACCGACGACGACACCCGCGAGGGCCCGGCGCTGTGAGCGGGCACTGCCGTCGCCGGCGGCGCGCGCGACTCTTCGCGGCGACCCTGGGGATGCTCGTCACGCTGGCGCCGGTCGCGGCCTGCTCGACATCGACACGCGGCGTCAGGCGCCTCGCGCGCTCCCCGCGGGCCGAGGGCGCTCCGTCGTCGAGCACGCGCGCGCCGGGCGGTCCCCCTGCGACCGTTGACGCCGAAGGCATGCCCGAAGCCGCCTCCCTCGTGCTGGTCGACAGCGACGTCCGGCTCGAGTTCGATTTGCCGGCGGTCGACGGCGGCGGCCCGCGCGCGGTGACCCTTGGCGCGCGGCTGACGCGCGCGCGGGACACGCACGGCCCCGGCTTCGTGCTCGTCCCCGGCGGCGGCGACGTGTCACGCGACGGGCGACGCAAAGGAGACGGGGTGACGACCTACGCCGCCCCCGTCGACGTCGGCCGCGAATGGGCGCGCGCGCTTGCCGGACGTGGCGCCCTCGTGCTGACCTACGACAAGCGGACCTGCGGCGCCAACGACGACCCGCTGTGCACGACGAACCCGCAAGAGGACGTCGACGCCGGCGGCCCCGTCGCGCTCGCCCGTGACCTCGACGCCGCCTGCGAGCGCCTGCGCCTCGAGCCCGGCTTCGACGGGCGACTGGTCCTGCTGGCCCACGGACAGGCCGGTCAGGTGGCGCTGGCTTCGACGTGCGCCCAGCGCGCCGACGCCGTCGTGCTGCTGTCGCCCATCCCGCGCGCCGTCGACGCCGTGCTCGTCGATGCGCTGGTCGAGCGCCAGGGCGCCGCCGCCGCCCTCGCTCGTTCGGGCTCACCCGAGCACAAGGCCACGCACGCCGCCGAGGCGGCGCGCCTGAAGGACCTCGCTGGCAGCCGTGCGGCGTCGTTCGCGTCGATGAAGGACGGCCGCTTCTCGCCCGGCGCTCGTGTCGATGGCGCCACCATCTCCTTCTGGCTCGGCTGGATCGAACTCACCACCGCAACGCCGGCGCTCGTCGACGCCGTGAAGGACAAGCTCGTCGTCGTCCTGGGGGACGGCGACCGTCAGCTGTCGTCCTCCGACCGCAGCGCCGCCGCCGCCCTGCCCGCCCGCGCCCATGTCGTCGTCGAGGCCGCCGACCACCACCTGCTGATCGGCGGCCAGCTGTCACCGGCGGTGGTCGAGCCGGTGTGCGCGGCCGTCGACGGCGTGCTCGGGACGCCGGGCACGTAGCCCCCCAAACGAACCAGTCGGACCAGGGGCGGATCAGGCGACGCCGGCGAACCCGGGCGGCGGGCCCGGCGGCGGGCGACCGCGCCAGCGGAGCAGGCGTGATCGGCACTTGCCGCCGACGTCGTCGTGCGTAATTTCGCGCCGACCCGCGATGAACGGCGTAGTCGGCACCGCGGTGACCGGCGTGCGGCAGGAGAGCCCGTGGCAGACAAGCGCGACTACTACGAAGTGCTGGGAGTGGCGAAGGACGCCGACGAGCGGACGCTGAAGAAGTCCTACCACAAGCTCGCCATGCAGTTTCACCCCGACAAGAACCCGGGGGACAAGGCCGCCGAAGAGAAATTCAAGGAGGCGTCCGAGGCGTACGCGGTGCTCTCCGACGCCGACAAGCGTGCGCACTACGACCGCTTCGGCCACAACGCCCCCGACCTGGGCGGCAGCTACTCCGCGCAGCAGTACGCGGTGAACCTGCAGGACATCTTCGGCGACCTCTTCGGCGACCTCTTCGGCGGGCGTCGTCGCGGCGGAGCGCAGCGCGGCTCCGACCTTCGCTACATGCTCGAGCTGACCTTCGAGGAGGCCGCCTTCGGGGTCCAGAAGGACATCACGATCCCGCGGCTCGAGGACTGCACGACCTGCAACGGCTCGGGCGCGAAGCCGGGCACACGGGTGCGGCCGTGCGGCACCTGCGGCGGCGCCGGCGAGATCCGCGTCGCGCAGGGCTTCTTTGCCGTCGCACAGACGTGCCGTAGCTGCGGCGGCTCGGGCCGCACCGTCGAGAGCCCGTGCGCGGACTGCCGCGGCCAGGGCCAGCGCGAGCAGGAGAAGACGCTGGCGGTCAAGGTGCCTGCCGGCGTCAACGAGGGCACCAAGCTGCGCTTCGTCGGCGAAGGCGAGGGCGGTCGCGGCGGCGGGCCGCGCGGCGACCTCTACGTCGTGATCAGCGTGAAGGAGCACCCGCTGTTCTCGCGCAGCGACAGCGACGTGATCTGCGATGTCCCGCTGTCGTTCCCGCAGGCGGCCCTCGGCTGCACGCTCGAGGTGCCGACCCTCGACGGCAAAGTGAGCATGAAGGTGCCGCCGGGCACGCAGCCCGCCGCCGTGTTCCGGCTGCGCAGCCGCGGCATCCCGCACCTGCGCGGCGGCGGGCGCGGCGACCAGATCGTGAAGGTCCGTGTCGAGGTGCCGAAGAAGCTGAACGCCGAGCAGCAGGCGCTGCTCGAGAAGTTCGCCGCCGCCTCCGGCGAGGACGTGCACCCCGACAACAAGAGCTTCTTCGACAAGGTCAAGGAGCTCTTCGGCTGAAGAGCGCGCAGCCGGACGGCGCTGCGACAAGGAGCCCTGCCGTGTGCGGCCGCTACAAGCAGACGATGTCGGCCGACGCGCTCGCCCGGCACTTCGGCGCCGTCGCCGACGCCGCGTTCGTCGAAGACCCCTCCCTCGATCGCCCGCGCTTCAACGCCGCGCCCACCCAGCGCCTGCCCATCGTCCGCGTCGTCGACGCGCGCCGCGCCCTGCGCCCGGCGCGCTGGGGCCTGATCCCGCCCTGGTCGAAGGAGCCGTCGATCGGCGCGAAGCTCCTGAACGCCCGGAGCGAGACCGTCGTCGAAAAGCCCGCGTTCCGTGACGCCGTGCGCCGGCGCCGATGCCTCGTGCCAATGGACGGCTTCTACGAGTGGAAGACCGAAGGCAGAGACAAAATACCATATCTCTTTTCATTCAACGATGACCGGCCCTTTGCGCTGGCAGGCCTGTGGTCGACCTGGAAGGGGCCGGCCGGGCCTGTCGAGACGTTCAGCATCCTGACCACACAGGCAAACGCCCTGGTCGCGGCGCTGCACGACCGGATGCCCGTGATGCTCGACGAAAAAGAGTACGACCAGTGGCTCGATCCCGCGCAGGAGACCCCGCGCCTGTCGACGCTGTGCGCGCCACGTCCGTGGCCGGTCCTGTCGCTACGCGCGGTGTCGCGGCGCCTCGGCAGCGTCCGCGTCGACGACGACACGTTGCTCCGTCCCGACGTGTCTCCCCTGCCTGTCGACACCAACCACGGCACCAAACACGAGAGCGACCACGGCACCCGCACGGACCACGGCGACGACGCCCGCGCGAAGACGAGCGAGCGGCCGAAGTCGTCGAAGCCGCAGCAGGGGTCGCTCTGGTAGCGCCGGGCCGCGTTGACGACGCAGCCAGCGTCGACGAAGGCGACGTCTGCGCCAGCGGTGCCGCCCGGGAGCGACTGCGATGGACCTGTTCGACCATGCCGCCGAGACCGACCCCGCGGGGGTCCCGCTGGCCGAGCGGCTGCGACCGCGACGGCTCGCCGACGTCGTCGGCCAAGCTCACCTGACGGGGACGTCGTCGATTCTGGCGCGGACCCTGAAGCAGGGCCGCGTGCCTTCGATCGTGCTGTGGGGCCCGCCGGGCACCGGCAAGACCACCATCGCCGCGTGCCTCGGTCACGAGGCGCGCGCCCGCGTGGTCAAGGTGTCGGCGGTGCTTGCCGGGGTCGCCGACATCCGCAAGGCCATCGACGACGCACGGCGACTGCGCGCCGAGCACCGCCAAGGCACAATCCTGTTCATCGACGAGATCCACCGGTTCAACAAGAGCCAGCAGGACGCCCTGCTGCCCCACGTCGAGCAGGGCACCGTCGTGCTCGTCGGCGCCACCACCGAAAACCCAAGCTTCGCCGTCAACCCTGCCCTACTGTCGCGCTGCCGCGTGCTCGTGCTGAAGCCGGTGACGCCCGAGGCGCTCGGTGCGCTGCTCGATCGCGCGTTGACCGACGAGCGCGGGCTGAAAGATCGCGACGTCACCGTCGACGACGTCGCTCGACGGGTGCTGATCGCCGCCGCCGCGGGCGACGCGCGCAAGCTCTTGACCAGCCTCGAGGTGGCGAGCGACCTGTGCCTGGCCGACGGGCGGACGCTCGTCGAGCGCGCCGACGTCGAGATGGCCGTGCAGCGCCGCGTGCTCCTCTACGACAAGGACGGCGAGCAGCACTACGACGTCGTCAGCGCCTTTATCAAGTCGATGCGCGGCAGCGATCCCGACGCAGCCCTGTACTGGGGCTTTCGCATGATCGACGCCGGCGAAGACCCGCTGTTCATCCTGCGCCGCATGGTGATCTTCGCCAGCGAAGACATCGGCAACGCCGACCCGATGGCCCTCGTCGTCGCCACCAGCGCCCTTACCGCGTTCCAACTCACCGGACTGCCCGAGGGAGCCATCCCCCTCGCCCACGCCATCACCTACCTCGCGAGCGCCCCCAAATCCAACGCCAGCTACGTCGCCCTGCACGCCGCCCGCCGCGACGTCCACGCCTACGGCCCCCTGCCCGTACCCCTGCACCTGCGCAACGCGCCGACCAGGTTGATGGAGCAGCTCGGCTACGGAAAAGAGTATTGCTATCCCCATGATCACGAGGGCGGCGTCGTCGCGGAGCACTATCTACCCGAGGCGCTGCGCGACCGGTCCTACTATCAGCCTAAAGACATCGGCGCCGAGGCCCACCTGCGCGAGCGGTTGGCGGCGGCGGCCCGGGCCCGCGCCAAGGGGTGACGCGGCTTTTCGTGGTCAGAGGCGACGAACGGTGCGGACCTCGCCGCCAAACAACGTGACGGCCTTCTGCACCAGCGGATGGGCCTTGGCGTGGGCCTCGAGCCGGGACTGCAGGTCGCGGCGCAGCGTCTCCTCGGCCTCGTGGACCGATACGCCACCCGCGTCTTCGTGCACCGCAGTGATCCGCATGCGCCGACCGAACGCCGCGTCCATCGCCGCGATCACCGTCGAGTCCGCCGACCAGCGGATCACCTCGTCGAGCCCCCACGAGCTGACCAGCCCGACATCGACGAGGTCATCGGTGATGCTCTTGACCCGCGCCAGACGGAACACGGCGGCGCGCTGGCGCTGCAGGCTGCCGACGAAGGCACGCCACCGCTCATCGACACCGGGGAGCGGCAGGTTGGCGAGCGGATCGGCGATCTCCTCGTCCTCTTCGACCACGACCGGCGGCCCCGCGGCGGATGACGACGACGATGCCGGCGCGCCGTCGTCTCCCTCGGCGGGCGCGGCGGCGGGGACGACGTTGACCGAGGCGAGCGCCGGCTCGTCCTCGCCGTCGGCCGCGCCCGGGGCTGCCGGAGCCGGAGACGGCGACATGGACGACAGCGGCGAAGCTGCGAGCGACGGCGCCGACACCGGCGTCGGCGATGACGCAGGCACACCTGCGGTCGACACAACGGGCGCCGCCGTCGCGACCGGCGCGACCGACACTGGCATCGCGGCGGACACTGGCGTCGCGACCGACACTGGCGTCGCGACCGACACTGGCGTCGCGACCGACACTGGCGTCGCGACCGACACTGGCGTCTCGACCGGCGCCGAAGGCGGCGACGGGGCAGGAGCCGTGACCGCAGCCGGCACAAACGCCTGAGCGGCGATCCCGCGCGCGGTGGTCGACGTCGGCGGCTCGCGGGCCACGAGCGGCGGCACGGGCTGGCCGCGCGCCAGCCGGTCGAGGCGCACCAGCGCTTCGCTGATCAGCAGCGCATCGCCGAGGGGCGCGCGTCGACACATCTTCAACAACACCAGCTCGAGCGCGAGGCGCGCGTCCTCGGTCCGGGCAACAACGTCGATGCCGTCGAGGGCCATGCCCAGCAAGCGCAGTGAATCGCGCGGGTCGACGGCTGCGGCGCGCTGATCGAGGCGGGCGATGTCGTCTTCGGCGAGGTCGGCGAAGCCGCGGATGGTGCCCGTGGCCTGCGCGACCGAGACGTGGCGCAGCTCCTCGGCGAGCAGCGTCAACAGCTGACGCAGGTCGAAGCCGCGCAGGAACACCGACTCGACCACGGCAAGACAGCCGCGCGCGTCACCGCCCAGCACCGCATCTATGAGAGCGGCGATGGTGCGGCGATCGATGAGGCCGAGCGCCTCGGTGACCTGCGCGCCGGTGATGGCCGTGGCGCTGTCGTCGGCGAGCGCGCCGGCGAAGCTCAGGACCTGGTCAGTGAGCGACAGCGCGTCGCGCATGCCACCCTCGGCAGCGCGGGCGATCACGTCGAGGCCATCGGGCTCGATACGCACGCGCTCGGCAGCGAGCACGCTCTGCAGCCGGGCCACGATCAGCGACGACTGGATGCGGCGGAAGTCGTAGCGCTGGCACCGCGACAGCACCGTCACCGGGATCTTGTGCGGCTCGGTCGTCGCGAACACGAACTTGAGGTGCGGCGGCGGCTCTTCGAGCGTCTTCAGCAGCGCGTTGAACGCGTTCGTCGACAGCATGTGGACTTCGTCGATGATGAAGATCTTGAAGCGCGCCAGCTGCGGCAGGAAGCGCGCCATCTCTTGCAGGCCGCGCACCTGGTCGACGCCGGTGTTGCTGGCGCCATCGATCTCGACGACGTCGACGGCCTGCCCGACGGTGATGCTGCGGCACATCGCGCAGGTACCGCAAGGCCGCGACGTCGGCCCCTGCTCGCAGGTCAGGCAACGGGCGAGGATTCGGGCCAGCGTCGTCTTGCCGACGCCCCGGCTGCCGGTGAACAGGAACGCGTGGGCGATCCGTCCAGTCGACAGCGCGCGCTCGATGGTCTGCACGACGGCGTCCTGTCCGACGACGTCGTGGAAGCTCTGCGGGCGGTACTTGCGGGCGAGGACCTGGTAGGTCACGGGCGACACCTCGACCGGTTGTTGGTAGGCCCGCTCGCCCGGGGAACGCAACGCCCGTGCGACGGTGACGGCGGTGGCCGCGCCGCGCCGGCGGCACAGACTGCGCAAACAGCGTCGACGTCAACCCTCGCCGACGATTGGGGCGATGACGATGGTGAAGCGGGTGTCGCCGACGACGAAGGTGTCTCCGTCCTGCAGGGTCAGCCGGGGGACCACCTCGCCGTCGACGACGATCCCGTTGGTCGAGCCAAGGTCCTCGAGCTCGAAGTAGCCGCCAGCGCCGCGCACGATCCGGGCGTGGCGCGCCGACGCCGTCGCTTCGGCGAGCACGATGTCGCAGGTCGGGTCGCGCCCGATCACCGTCTCGTTGCGCTCGAGCGGCACACGCACGTCGGTGCGCCCGCGCTTGAACGTGAGCTCGGCGCTGAGCGCCCGCCGGCGTCGCTGGGCGTGGCGCTGCGCCAGCTCGCGCAGCCGCGAGGGCTGGGTCTTCTCGTCGCCGGTGGCCACGTCGGCCGAATTGTCGTCGCTCACGGGCTGAGGCTATCAGGCTGCTGGAAGGAGCCCTCAAGTGGCTTCTTCGACAGCCTGCTCGATCCAGTCTCTGTCGTGCTCGACAAGAGCGAGAATGACCACACCACAAGCGCGACCCGGCGACGCACGCGGGGCCGGCGCCGCGGGTGCCCACCCCGGTCGTTGACACCGGCCGGTGCGAGGCTCCGTTGTCCCGCTTCCGTCGCAGTTCCCTCGTCGCCGTGCGGCGGTTTGTCGCACGAATCGAGACCGTCGCCGGCGCCCCGTTGCACGCTCGTCCGACGATCGGTCAGAAGTAAAGGAAGACGAGCAACATCGAGGGAGAGACCGCGCGATGAGCACCACTGCTTCCCCGCTTGCGACGAAGGCCATCCGGCTGCTGCTGGCGGCCTCTGGGCTGTCCGCCGTCGTGCTGGCGTCGTCATCGTGCACCGAGCCAGCCGCCGGCCCGGCCCGCGCGCAGGCGCGCTTCGCCCAGTGCACCCCGTGCCACGGCGACAACGGCGAGGGAAAGGCCCTGCAGATCGCGCCGGCGATCGCTGGTCTGCCGTCGTGGTACGTCGAGCAGCAGCTGCACCACTTCCGCAGCGGCATTCGCGGATCGCACTTCGACGATCTTGGCGGCATGCGGATGAAGCCGATGTCCATCGCGCTGCCTTGCCCGCGCGTGCGACCGGCTGACCTTGCCAACCCGATGAAGGATGGCGACTGCGAGGGCCGGGACGACGTCAAGGACATGGCCGAGTATGTCGCCTCGCTGCCGTCTCCGCCGCGCATGGCGGCGACGATCAGCGCCAGCCCGACGGCAGGGCGCCAGCTGTTCGCGGCGTGCGCTGCGTGTCATGGCGCCGACGGCGGGGGCAACCCGGCGATGAAGGCGCCGCCCATCGCTGGCCACGCCGACTGGTATGTCTACACGCAGTTGAAGAACTTCAAGCACGGCGTTCGCGGCAGCAACCCGAAGGACACGCAGGGGATGATCATGGCGGGCATCGCCAAGGGCCTCCCCGACGACGCGTCTTTGCGCAACCTCGCCCAGTTCGTCTCCGAGCTTCCGGTGCGTCGTCCGAACTGACCGCGCCCGAAACCGTCCCACCGTGTTCGGCGCCCGACGGCGGCGCCTCGTCTGGAGGATCCGATGGCTGGCAACCTTCCCGAGTCCGACGCGCTCGCAAAGAAGACATTCCTGCTCACGATGGGCGGCGCCGTCGCCTGGGTCGTCACCGTCTACCTCTTCGTCATCCTCGGGAACGGTTGAGGTCACCATGATCGAGAGCATCCTTCCGCAGGTCTCGTCGTTCGCCGACGACATCGATTTCCTGATCGGCCTCATCGCCGTCATCACGCTGCTGTGGTTCTTCGCTGCCCAGGCCATCTTCTTCGGCTTCATCTTCAAGTTCCGGGCAAAGCCGGGCGTGAAGGCGATGTACATCGACGGCTACGACCCGAAGCACAAGCGCTGGATCACCTACCCGCACAACGCCGTGCTCGTGTTCGACGTCATCATCCTCGTCTTCGCGGTGAACGTGTGGAACCACGTGAAGCTCGACCTGCCCGAGAAGGTCGATGACACCGTGAAGGTCGTCGCGCAGCGGTGGGCCTGGTCGTTCCAGCACTCGGGCACCGACGGCAAGCTCGACACAGGCGACGACGTCTTCACCGGGGACGTCCTCCACGTGAAGAAGGGCGCCAACGTCGTGTTCATCGGGACTTCGCGCGACGTGCTGCACAGCTTTTCGGTGCCGGTGTTCCGGCTGAAGCAGGACGTAATCCCTGGTCGTGAGGGCACGGGTTGGTTCCGCGCCGAGAAGGCCGGCACCTACGACATCCAGTGCACCGAAATCTGCGGGATCGGTCACGGTGTGATGGGCAGCCGGATCGTCGTCCATGAGCCGGCGGACTACGACGCCTGGCTCGCCGCCGCCCCGAAGGGCGAGGCCATCGCCGGCAACGTGCCGGTGGTCCCGAAGGCCATCGATCTCTACGCGCCGGCGCCGTCGTCGAAGCCGGCCGCGCCCGCCGCGCACTGATTCTCCCTGTTCGCAGCCACGAGGACGCACCATGTCCCAGACCGCCACCCACCACGATCACGGCACCGCCACCCAGGG
>VGSZ01000050.1 GCA_016874845.1 Deltaproteobacteria bacterium | reverse complement strand
CGCCGAGGAGCTTGCGCTTGTGGCGCTCGTCGTCCTCGACGACCCGCAGCAGGTTGACGTCGTGGTGCCAGCCGTCACCGAAGTCGTGGAGGTAGTCGATCTTCTTGCGCCCGCTGTGGAACCACGAGGCCAGACGAGTCCGCCGTGCCAGCGTCTTCACGAACAACGGCGCCGACGGGATCGGGCTCTGACCCTGCGTCGCGGCGCTCGAGCGCGAGCTCAACGGCGGCGTGCGCGGCTTGCTGAAGCGGACCTTCAGTCGATCGCGGCTGCTATCGCGCCCGTCCTCCACCAGCGCGAGCTGGCGTGCCGCGCTAGTCGCACGAAGTGGTGTCGTCGTTGCCTTCGCAGCTGCACGCTTTTCCCGGGCGCGACGCGAGGGCGTCTGCTTGACACTGGGGTGACGCGGCGTTGCCGTCGACGAACAGTTCGCACCCGACGCTGGTGAGGCTCTCAAGGCCCGCGAGGCTGGTCAGCGCGGCGTTGCTCTCGACGATCAGGATGCCGACGCTGGTGAGGCTCTCAAGGCCCGCGAGGCGGCTGAGAGGCTCTTGGTTTGCCAGCGCCAGCGCCCCGGTGATCTCCCGGCAGCCGGCGAGCGCACCCAACTCTTGCGGGTTGGTGATGATGACTTCGCCTTCGGCGACGTTATCGCCCTGTCCGGCACTGCACGGGGCTTCGCCCTCGCTCTCGCCTTCACCCTCGCCTTCGCCCTCGCCGCCGACCACGACGGTCGTCCCATCGGGGCAGATGATGGTCGCGGTGCCGTCATTGTTCTAGGCAACAGTGCAGCGTCCGCGCCGTCCGCGCCGTCCGCGCCGTCCGCGCCGCTCGTGCCGGGGGGCCCCAGGCAGCCAGCGAGAAAAGCGAGGAGAGAGGCGATGGCGACTGAACGCAGCCTGCTCCGCTCGAACAGCGTTCCCGGTGCGAGCGCACGAACGAAACCCTCTGATTCCGTCGCGGTCGCCTCGCACTCGTCGCCGTCGCCATCAGCGGGGCCGTCGCCGTCGCCTTTGTCGCCAGCGGGACCGGCGCCGTCGCCGTCGCTGTCGCCTTGGTCGCCAGCGGGGCCGTCGCCGTCGTCGTCGCCGTCGCCGCTCTCGTCCAGGTGCTCGACACGGCTCGGGTCGTCACCGGTCAGCAGCGGCGACCTGAGCTGTCCATACCTCGTGAGGACCGCGACGACCTCTGTCGGCGCCGCGCGCACAGTGTCCAGACACGACGCAGCCCCGTCACGAGGAGAAGCGACACGGAGACAACACGAGCGGAGCCGAGCGACGGCGGTGCGGGCTTTGCTCCCCATGCCGTGCTCGAGACCGAGCGCCGCCGTCCCCTCGGCAGCCTGTGGCTGTACGGCATGGCCGGGGGACCGATGCGCTTCCGCCCGGTGGCGCTCGACGTCACGATGCCGCCCGAGACGTGGCCGGCGCTGGTGCTCCAGACGATCGCCGCCCACCTTCGTCCGCATGACGAAGGCCCGCCGGGGATTCCGTCCTTCGGCGCGGTCACCGGCTTCGTCGTCCACCCCGCCCCCGAGCACGCCGTCCGCGACGGCGCGCCGGTCGAGGTGCTGCCGGTCTGTCGACCCATCCCGCTGCTGGCGGAGCCGGGCGACGGCCTCAGTGTCGCTCCTGTGTTCGAGACGACCACGGCGACCACCGGAGGCCCCGATGCGCGCTCACATGGCGAAGCTGCTCGTCGAGCGTCCGACGATCCGCCGCATCGGCGACGAAGCCGGCCACAAACGCTGCGTCGCCCTCGGTCGACGCGTCGGCCGACAGCGCCTCAGCCAGCGCTGACGGGCCCCGTCGCCATCTCGCCCCTCATGCGTTCCCCGCGCCGCCGGCGTTCGTGCGCGTCAGGCGACGTCGAGGCGCGCGAGCGTGAGGCCCTTCTTGCCCAGGCGCCGCATCAGATCGCCCTTGCTGCTCTCGATGAGGTTCTTCGTGTGGGCATCGACGCCCGAGAATTTCAGCGCGACCTTGCCGTTGTCGGCCGAGATCTTCAGGAACGCGCCCTTCAGCGGACCATCCTTCAGCTCGATCTGGAATTCCTTCAGGCCCTTCTCGGTCACCGCCAAATAGACCGTCGACACGAGCTTCTCGAGCAGCTCGGGCGGGATCTGCTTCACCGACGCGGCCGCCGCCGTGGCCTTGACGTCGGGCAGCTGCTTCTGGGCCTTGAGGGCCGCCGCCGCCGCTGATCCGTCGTCCTGCGGCTGACCACCGCCGCCGCCGCCGCGGTCGCTGGTGTCGATGGCGGCGTTGGGCCGGGCGGACTCGCGGCGCTCGACGGCGGCGAGGTCGGCCTCGCGGTCCTGCTTCGCCTGCGCCTTCTGGGTGACCGCCTCTTTGCGGTCGTCGTGCTCGACGCGGTCCTTCTGCTTGCCGGTGTCGCGCGCCTGCACGCGGCCCTGGTCGCCCACCTGCGTCCGCTGCTGGGTCGACTCGAGCGCGCCCTGGAAGCCCTTGGCCTGCTCCATCACGCGGCCGTGCTGCAGCGCGCCGCCGCGGGCCATGCGGGCCGCGCGGTCGGCCTGCTCCTGCCCCTTCGTCTGCGACGTCGCCTTCTGCTCGCCGGCCCGCGCCTCGCCCTGCTTCTTCTCGGCGGAGCGCGCACCGTCCTTGGCCTGCTTCTGGCCCTGCAGCAGCTTGCCGAAGGCCTGGCGGTCCTGCTCCTGCAGCTTGGCGTCGCGGGAGCGCTTGTCGGCCTCCTTCGCGGCGCGCTCGGCCTCCTGCGCGGACGGCGGTGGCTCGTGGTCGACGCGGGACATGACGCACCTCGAAGCGGAGACGACGAAACGAGTATCGGCAACGCCGGCGCCGTCGTCCACGGTCCCCCCTGCCCTGCCTCGCGTCAGCGCTTCTTCGGGAGCGCGCGCTCGGCGCACCACGCCTCGAGCTCGCCGCGATCGCCGTCGGCGGGGTGCCAGCCGGTCAGGGCAAACGCGGCCCCGCCGGCGGCGACGACGCCGCCGCCGACCCCGAGGCCGGGCCCGCCGCCGAACAGCCCGAGCAACGACAGACCGCAGCCGAGCGCGCCGACGCCGCAGCCGGTGGCCAGCCGCGGCACGTCGGGCGACAGGTTGTCGCGCGACACGACGAGGGTGCCCTCGTCGCTCTGCAGCACCACCTTCGTCGTCGACCACGGCGGGTCGAGAGCGTGGTCGAACACCAGCGTCCGCTCCTGCCGCGCGTGCTGGCCCTCGATCTCGACGCGGTCGGCGCACGAGGGGATGGGGAGCGTTGACGTCGTCGCGCACGCCGTCGACAACCCCGCCGTCGTCCACCACGCCAGAGCAAGAGCGACCCTTCGCCGGAGCCTTCCCATGACCGCAGGTGTAGCAGACCCCGCCGCCGCCGCCGACGACGCCGTCGACGGAGCCGCCCTCGCCGACGCCCGCGCCCTGCTCGCGTCGTGCGCCGCGGTCGACCTGCACGTCGACACGTTCATCCCGACGCGGCTCTTCGGCTACGACCCCGAGGTCAGCCACCGCTATCCGTTTCGCCACCTGGTGGGCCACGTCGACCTGCCGCGCGCGGCGGCGGGGGGCCTGTCGGCGGCGCTGTGGTCGATCACGACGAACCCGTTTCGCACGGCCGCTGGTCGACGGCGGACCTTCGCGAAGAACCTGACGCGGCTGAAGGCGCAGACGCAGGCGGCGGCGCAGGCGGCGTGGGTGACGAACGCGCGCGCGTTCGACGAGGCCATCGCCGCTCGTCGTCACGCAGTGCTGCCGGTGGTGCAAGGGGCCAACTGCCTTGGCGACGCACGGTCGTTCGCCGAGGCGGGCGCGGCGGACATCACCAGCGCCACGCTGGTGCACCTGACGTCGTCGGACATCGGCGAGACGTCGACGCCTTTGCCGTGGAAGCGGGCGTGGAGCCCGCCAGGGCTGAGCGCGCGCGGCAAGGCGCTGGTCGAAGCGATGAACGCCGAGCGCGTGCTGGTGGATCTGGCCCACGCGTCGCCAGCGACGTTCTGGGACGCCGTCGCCGTGCACGACAAGCAGTGGCCGCTGCTGGTGACGCACACCGGCCTGTCGGGCGTGTACCCGCACTGGCGCAACATCGACGACGCGCAGGCGAAGGCGATCGCCGACACTGGCGGCGTCGTCGGCGTCATCTACCACCCTGGGTTTCTCGCGCCGCCCGGCGCGCGCGACGGCGGCCTGCAGCTCGTGCTCAGGCACCTGGCCCACGTCATCGACGTCGTCGGCGAGGACTGCGCGGCGCTGGGCTCGGATTGGGACGGCTTCATCTCGCCGCCCGACGAATTGCGCGACGCGACGACGCTGCCGGCGCTGGTGGCGGCGATGCTGCAGCGCGGGTGGACGGCGGCGCGGGTGAGAAAGGTCGTCGGCGAGAACTTCGTGCGCTGCTTGCGCGCCGTGCGCCCGGGGTGAGGGCGGCGGCGGCGCGCGCCGGGGTCGTCGCCGAAGCGCGCCTCGCCTTGCCCGCCCGCGTCCCGGCGGAGCGCTCCGAGCAACAGGAGCGCGCCGCCGAGCTCGCTTGTCACGGTCCGCGCCGGGCAGCCGGCGCCAGAAAGACGCCGTAGCGCCGGCCGTCCCTGTCGACGACGCACGCGGTCTCGATCGCGACGTCGACGAAGCCGGCGTCGCGCAGCTGCCCGGCGAGCGCGGCCCGGTCGAAGCCGTGGTGGGAGCCGCCCCCGACACCCGGGGGATGGAAGTCGCCGGCTTCGGAGTCGAGATCGGCGAGCGCGACCGGTCCGCCATGGACGAGGTGCGCGTAGAGCGTCCGCAGCAGGCGCGCGGTGTCCTCGACGTGGTGCATCGCCAGCGCGCTCACGATCAAGTCCACGCGGCGGTCGAGCGGCGCCACGAGGAGGTCCCGGCAGGCTGGCTCGACCCGGTCCTGCAGGGCGGGCTTGGCGGCGAGCGGCGCGAGCATCGCCGGCGACACGTCGACGGCGAGCACCGAGCGAACTTTCGTTGCGAGGTGCCCGGTCAACAGGCCGGTGCGGGCGCCGAAGGCGAGGACCGTCCAGGTCGGCTCGAGGACGATGCGCGCGGCGATCGCCGCGGCGATCCCCTCGGACAGCGGCTGCGGCAGCGGGCGCGTGTCCCAGATGGCGGCCTGAGCGGCGAAGAGGTCGGGCGTGATGGGCTCCGGGGACGGACGGGGACAACCGCGCAGCGGCCTTGGTCCCGCAGGCTGACGACGACAAGGAGCGCGAATTGCCCGCGGTCCGCGCGCCGACAGCATCTCCTCACGTGCGCGGGCCGTCCCACGCGAGCATGCCGCCCGCCATCGACGCCACGTTCGCAAAGCCGAGGCTCTCGAGCGCGAGCGCGGCGCGCCCCGAGGCCCGACCGGCAGACAACGACGTAGTGCACCTGCTTGTCCCCGCCGCGCGCGGCCCGGCGGAACAGCGTCGCGTCCTCCTTCGGCGGGGACACCGCGCCGAAGACGCGAGGCCCGCTCGCGCGGGCCTCGACGTCGAGCGCTCAAGCCAATCAGGCGCGTCAGCGCGCCAGATCCCACGCGAGGTTCGGCAGGAACGACAGCACGACGACGACGGCGACCGCGGCGCCGACGGCGACGACGGCGTCGACGGTGCCCTGCCCCTTGGTCTCCTTCGCCTGCGCGAGCAGGTCGGGGAGCGGGCGCAGGTAGTAGATGATGCCGAGCACACCGCCGAGGGCGGCGGTCGTCGTCGCCAGCGTGCCCCACGCGCCGAAGCAGGCCTTCAGCACCGCGAGCTTGGTCCAGAAGCCCGGCAGCGGCGGCACGCCGGCCAGTGACAGCAACGCCACGATCAGGCCTGCGGCGCGCGCCGGCCCGAGCTGCAGGCTGCCGCCCGGGCGCAGCGACGACAACGGCAGCGGGCCGGTGCCCGTGCCCGCCAGACACGCGAACGCCAGCAGCGCGGCGGCGCCGTAGCCCACGACATAGAACGCCACCGCCGTGCCGCCGGCGACGCCGCTGCCGACGCCGAGCGCCAGGAAGCCGGCGTGGGCGACGGCCGAGTAGGCCATCAGGCGGCGCAGGTCGTCCTGCGCGAAGCTGGCGAGCACCGCGAAGACGATGGTGACGAGGCCGACGATCATCAGCGGGAACTGCAGCGCCTCGCCGGCGCCCGACGCCAGCTTCACGAGAGCAGCGGCGGCGCCGAGCTTCGACAGCACCATGATGCTGCCGACGAACGACGACGGGCCGGCGGTGTAGGCGTCGAGCGCGCCGAAGTGCACCGGGAACACCGCGAGCTTGAACGCGAGGCCGATGGCGAACAGCGCGACGCCGACGGTGGCCAGCGGGCGCACGCCCTCGGCGACGGCGCCGAGCGCGGGGACGGCGAGGCTGCCGGTGGCGACGAAGATGAGGCCCATGCCAAACAGCAGCGTCGCGAACGTCACCGCCGTCAGCACGAAGTACTTGAAGCCAGCCTCGAGGGGGCGCTGTCCCTGACCGAGGGCGACGAGGGCGGCGCCGACGAGGGAGATCATCTCGGTGCCGAGCGCCAGCTCGAGCAGGCTCTGCCCGGTGACGAGCACGACGCCGCCGATGCCGCCGATGAGCAGCAGCGCCGCCGCCTCAGGCGTCTGGTGCCGGTCGAACAGCTCGGCGGACGACAGCAGCAGCAGGCCGAAGACGACGGCGACGCTGCCGACGACCAGCCCCATGCGCTCGGCGCCGGTGGTCTGCAAGCCGCACGCGATCGCGCCGCCGGCGGTGACCAGACCGATGAGCATCGGCGCCAGACGCGAGCGATCGAGCCTGGGCGCGAACGCCAGCAGCACGAGCGCGCCAACGACGAGCAGGATCTCGGCGCGGTGGACCCAGGACAGGGCAGAGAGGTCAGGCATGCCGTTCATCGTGGTTCTCCGACGTCACGGGGTCGCGGCGGGGGCCGAAGGAGGAGGCGCGGGCGCAGGCGCGGGCGCAGCGCCGCCGGGGCGCGGCTGCCCGTTGTTGTTCTGGCGCAGGCGGTTGCGCAGCGCGTCCTGCAGGCCGGCGGGCACCCCCGGACGACCGCCGGGCCGGCGCTCGCCCGAGGACGCGCCGCCCTTCCCGCGCTGGTTCCTGTCGGCCTTGTCGGCCTTGTCGGCGCTGGCCGACGCCTTGGCCGGCGCGCGACCGACGCGGCGGGGCAGCTCGCCCGACGGCGGCCGCAGCGACAGCCCGGCGACGACGGCGGCGCCAAGCATGGTCAGGAACAGGTAGCGGCCGACGCGACCGCCGTGCAGCGCCGCCAGCCCCTCGGGCAGGATGCGCACCTCGGCGACGACGCTGCTGCCGCCCTCGCCGCCGGGCACGGGCAGGCCCTTCTGCGGCAGGCCGGCGAGGAAGCGGCCGAAGAGCACGCCGGCGACGGCGATGCCAAACGCCAGCCAGCCCATGCCGTCGGGAACGACGTGGACCGCGAGGCCAGGCTTCACGGTGTTACCGAGCAGGCCGTGCAGGAGGCCGGTGCCACCTTCGAGGTAGCCAAGGCCGAGGGCGCCCGCGGCGAGGGGCAGAAGCGGCAGGTCGAAGGCGGCGAGGTGGTCGCCGTGGGCGTGCGCGGACGCCTCGCCCTTCTTGCCGTGGAAGATGCCGAAGTACAGGCGACCGCCATAGGCGCCGGTGACGAAGACGCCGGCCAGCAGGGCCCAGAACACCCACGGCTGCGACGTGTGGTGGTGGGCGGCGGCGAGGATGGCCTCCTTGGAGATGCCGCCCGACGTCACGAACGGCGTGCCGATGAGCGCCAGCAGCCCGATCAGGAAGAACGCATGCGCGCCCTTCAGCGTGCCGGCCAACCCGCCGACCTTGCGGATGTCCTCTTCGTGGTGGGCGGCGTGGATCACGGTGCCCGCCGACAGGAACATCATCGCCTTGAAGCTGGCGTGGGTGACGAGGTGGAAGAACGCCGCAAACGGCGCGCCGACGCCGACGGCGACGAACATCCAGCCGAGCTGCGACGCCGTCGAGTAGGCGATGCCGCGCTTGAAATTCGTCTGCCACAACGACGCCATGCCGCCGAGCAGCGCCGTCGACAGGCCGACGACGGTGATCACGGTCAGCACCTCGGGCGACGCCTCGAGCAGCGGCGCGGTGCGCACCAGCAGGTACACGCCGGCGGCCACCATCGTCGCGGCGTGGATGAGCGCGGAGACGGGCGTCGGGCCGGCCATGGCCGACGGCAACCAGAACCACAGCGGGCCCTGCGCCGACTTCGCCGCCGCGGCGATCACGAGGCAAAGGCCGACGGTGAGCACGCCGCCGGGGGCCCGGGGCGCCGACTGCGCCAGCGTGTCAAGCGCGCCGCCGCCCCTGGGCAAGAGCACGCAGGCGACGAGCAGCGCGGCGTCGCCGACCGCGTTGGCGCCGAGGGCCAGAAAGCCCGCCTGCAGCGGCGTCGTGCCGTCGGGCAGCGTCTTCGTCCACCAGAACGAGATGAGCAGGAACGACGCGATGCCCACGCCCGTCCAGCCAGCCAGGAGCACGGTCAGGTTGCCAGCGACGACAAGCAGCGACATCGTGGCGACGAAGAGGTCGAGGAAGGCGAAGAAGCGGTGGGCGCGCTCGTCGTCCTTCATGTACGCGATGGCGTAGACGAAGACGCAGGTGGCGACGCCGCCGACGACGGCGAGCATGACCGCGGCGAGGCCGTCGGCGGTCAGGCGGAACGCCGGGTCGGGCAAGAACGGGATCCACCCGTCGAAGACGACCTTCTGGGTCGCGCGGTCGCCGAGCAGGAAGCCCAGCGCGGCGACGAAGATCGCGAGCGGGCCGACGAACGACAGCGCCCCGGCCTTGCGCGGGATGCCAAGGGCACTCAGCACGAGGAACGGCAGCGGGAACAGCCAGGCCCAGGGCAGGACCTGCGAGAGCATGGTGGTCATCCCGCGATCTCCTTGGGCTCGTCGACGTCGACGCGCGATCGGCTGCGGAACACGGCGAGGGCGAGGGCGAGGCCGACGACGGCCTCGGCGGCGCCGAGCACGAGCACGAGCAGGCCGGCGGCCTGCCCCTCGGCGTTTCCGTGGATGCGGCTGCCGAGGATGAGCAGCAGGATGGCGGCGTTGATCATCAGCTCGACGCTCATCAGCACCGCGACGGGGTTCTTGCGGTAGACGACGCCCATCGCCCCGCAGGCGAAGACGAAGGCGGCGGCCACGACGACGAGGATCTCGTTGGTCATCAGTCCAACCCTCCGGCGCGCGGCTTCTCTTGACGACGCCACAGCGCGATGGCGGTGACGATGGCGGCGAGCAGCAGCGGCGCCGTCAGCTCGAACGGCACCACCAGCGTCGAGAACAGCGGCTTGCCCACCTCTTTCACCGACGGTCCCTCACCGGCGAGCACCGGCAGCGCCGCCGTCGACCCCGGGGCGAAGAAGCCGGCGAGCGCCCCGCCGAGCACGGCGAGCACCGCGGCGCCGGCCATGACGGCGAGGAAGATGCCGCCGAAGGACAGCTTCTCCTGGCCGCCCTCGGGCAGCAGCGTGACGACGATCAGGAACAGCACGACGATGGCGCCCGAGTAGATGAGCGTCTGGGCGACGGCCATCAGCTGCGCCGAGAGCGTCAGGTACAGGGCGGCCATCGACAGCGAGTGCCCGAGCAGACCGAGAGCGACATGCACCGGTCGACGCAGGAGCACCACGCCGAGGGCGCTGAGCGCGGCGAGCGCGCAACAGACGGCGACGGGGGCGGAGAGTTCCATGCCGGCCCGGTTAGCCGGTTTGCCCGGCCGGTCAAGGCGCCTCGTCGTTGTTTCTTGCTTCGTCGTCGTCGGCGTGGTCGGCGTCTCGGCTTCGTCGTCGGCGCGCGTTCGCTCTCCGGCTCGCGCCCTCAAGGGCGGCGATCCGCCGGCCGCGAGCTCGTGGTCGTCGTGGCCGCTGCGGCGCGCGGGTCGCATCGCCTGTCCACGTGACGTTCGGCGTCTGGCTCCCCTTCGCCCAGAATTGGGAGAAGGGGCCGGGGGATGAGGGCCCCGGCCCTGTTGCATCCGCACAAACGCCGGGGCAGGAATTGCGCATCTGCACAATAGAGACGCCATGAACGCCGCCGCCCTGTCCGCCTTGCCTGCTGCCCGGTCGTCGCTGTCGCCGGGGCTGCGCGCCGTCGTCGTGCCGGCGGTGCTGTTCGGGATGTACGCGTCGTTCGGCGCGGCGTGGATGTCGGTGGTGCCGTTGTTCCCCGAGGTGCGGGCGCTGCTGGGCGTCGACGCCGCGGGCGCCGCGTGGCTGGTGACCGTCGTGTCGCTCGTGAAGAGCGTCGTCCCGATCCTCGCCGGGCTGGTGGCCGCGCGCATCGGGCTGACGGCGTCGATGCGGCTGGCCGCGGTGCTGATCGCCGTCGCCGTCGTCGTGCCGTGGCTGCCCGGCTACGGCGCGCAGGTCGCGGCGCGCTTCGTCTTTGGCACCGGCGGCGCGATGTGGCTCGCGCTGATGGGCGCCGTCGTCGTCGACGTCGTGCCCGCCGGGCGCCGCGGCTTCGTCAACGCGCTGAACGGCGTCGCCGTCAACACCGGCGCCATCGTCGGGCTGAAGACCGCCCTGCCCCTGAAGGACGCCGTGGGCGCCCAGGGGGCCCTGACCGTGCTCGCCGCGGGCACCGTGGTGTTCGCCGCCCTCGTCTTTGCCTGCGGGCCGCTGTCCCAGACGCCGCCCGCCGCAGCGAAGACGCCGCTGGCCGACGTCGGGCGCGCCTACGCCCGCGTGCTCGGCGAGCAGACGACGTGGATCGTGGCGGCGGCGTTCACCGGGCCGCTGGCGCTTTACCTCGTGATGAACACCTGGCTGCCCACCCACCTTCAGACCACGTTCGGCCTGACCCGCCCCGAGGCGATGTCGTGGCTGTCGACGATGAACCTGTGGGGCATCCCGGCGTCGCTCCTCATCGGCGTCTTGCTGCAACGCAACATCGGCGCGGTGCGCCTGCACATCCTGACTGGCGCGGCGCTGTTGCCGCTGGGCGTCCTCGGCGCCCTGACCGCCGGCGCCGGCTGGCGGCCGGTCTTCTTCGCCGTGGCGGGCATCGGCATGTTCGTGCCCGTCGCCCCGTTGGTCACGCTGCTGCAGCGCCAGCCGGGCATGACCGCCGCCCGCGTCGGCATGGTCATGGGCACGATGGGCAGCGTCACCTACGTCGTCAGCTCCGTCGCCCCCAATGTGATCGGCCACTTCGTCGCCCGCGGCGTCGCCATCGACGCGCTGCTCGTGCCCTGCTGCCTGCTCGGGCTCACCCCCGCCGTCGCGCTGCTGCCGCCCGAGCCCCGCGGCCGAGCGCCATCGGCCCCCCCTCGGTCGATCGACCGACCGCTCCCCTGATCTGGTGGGACATGTGCGCACACCTTCGTGGCGGCGCCGAAAACATCGCCATGAGCATTGTGGCCCCTCCGGTACCCGGACGTCGCCCCTCGGGCTGGTGGACGGCGAACATTGCGTCCTCGCCCTCGTCTTCCGCCGCTGCGTCCCCCGCTGCGGCAGCCGCCGCGGCGTCAGCGACGACCTCGTCGGGCCCTCCGCCGCGCGCGGAGTCCTCGGCGCTCTCGACGGGCGGGGCCCGCGCCGCCACCGGTCCGTCGTCGTGGGTCGGCGTGCAGGCGACGACGACCACGACACCCTGGCGGCTGCGGCCGGCGCGCTCGGCGGGCTTCGTCGCCGTCGACGCCCGCGGCTTCGTGCCGCCGACGCCTTCGACGATCAGCGTCGACCCGGTGATCGCGTTCCCGCGCGGTACCGCGGTGCGCGCCCGCCTCTGCGGCGCCGACGTCGACGGCGTCGTCGCCGGCTTCGACAGCAAGGGGCGCGCGGTGCTCGACGCCGCCGGCCAGCGGCGCGTCTGCGCCCACGCCGACCTCGTCGCCACCGGGGCGCCGACGGCCCGCAAGAGCGCCCTGGCCGCGTTGCCCCCGGGCGCCGTCGTCACGCCGCCGGCGGCGCTGGGCGCGGCGCTCGACGCCGCCCTCGACCTGAGGGTCAACGGCAGCCACGCCGCGCGGGAGTACGTCGAGGCGTTTCGCGCCCGCGGCTACGAGGTGCTCGTGGTCGGCGGCGGCGTGCGCGACGCCATCCGCATGCACGCCACGACGCCGGGCGCGACGCAGCAGCAGCTGCTGTCGACGCTGCAGGACGTCGACGTCGTGACGACGGCCCCGCCGACGGTGGCCCGCGAGATCTGCACGCAGCTGGCCCCCGAGCTGCAGGACGGCGGCGTGTGGTCGCCGCGCTTCGTCGAGCAGTTCGGCGTCGTGCTGTGCGGCGGCAAGAAGGCCGGCCAGAAGGACAGCGAAGGGCTCGACATCTGCGCGATGAAGCGCGGCGGCAGCACCGCCGAGATGGTGGTCGACCCTGACACCGGCGAGCGCGGCTTCCCTACGTCGTTCGGTGACGACCTGACGCTGGACTCGCGCGGCCGCGACTTCTGCTGCAACGCGCTCTACTACGACCCCGCCCACGGTGTTGTCGTCGACCCGACGCTGCAGGGGATCGCCGACGCCGAGCACGCGCTGCTGCACCCGGTGAACGGGCCCACCGCCGCCGACCCCGGCGACGCGTCCATCGCCGCGCGCTTCTGGAAGTTCCGCCTGCGCGGGTTCTCGACCGACGGCGAGACCGTCGCCGCCCTGCGCCACAACGCCCGCGCGGCGTTTCAGACGTCCACGGGCAAGCAACGCTGGACGCTGCAGAACGTGCTCGGCCGCACCGCGCCCAAGGACGCCGCGACGGGCGCCGCCGTCGAGGATTGGCTGGTCGAACTGCGCCGCGTGATGCGCGAGGACCGCTGCGGCGACCTGTTCGACCGCGCCGTGCGCGGCGGCGTGCGCGAGGGCGTGATCGCCGAGGTCCTGAAGCGCACGAACAAGGGCCTCGCGTCGTCGGCCACGACCACCACCACGAGCTCCGCGTCGAGCACGGGAGGTGCCGCGTGACCCGCCCCGTCGTGGTCCTGCCTCTCGTCCGCGCCGACGACGGCGTCTGGGAAGCGCAGCTGAGCCCCGTGCATGGCAGCGACGACCTCCTCGCGCGCGACGACCTCGAGCCCGCCCGGGGCGTGCGCGCGCCGGTGCGCGTCGCCGGCGTCGTCACCACGCTGACCGTCTTCGTCGACGACCCCGACCACGCCGTGGTCGCCTACGACGAGGCGCTGCCGTCGTCATGACCGGGAATGCCTGTCGCCGACGCCGCGCGAGAGACGGGGCGGTCCTTGGCCTCGTTCTCCTCTCGGGTTGCAGCGCGGCCGGCGTCGATTGGACAGGGCTCGAAGACGACCCGCTCGACCGCGACGTGATCGACGCGGTCGCGGTGGCCGACTGCGCGACGCCGGTGGGCGGCATCGACCTGTCGACCGAGCCCGAGGCGACCGGCGACGTCGAGGCCGCGCTGGCCACCCTGCCCGACCGCGTGGCCGCCGCCGGGTCGCCGACGTGGGAGACGGCGTCGCTGTCGCCGTTCCTGCGCGAGGTGGTGGCATACCTGCTCGAGAGCCCGCTGGCCGACCTTGGCCCGCTGTCGTCGGCGGCGCTCGCCGCCGGCGGGCCGCTGGCGCAGACGGTGGCGCTGGCGTTCCTCGACGGCGACGGCCGCCGCCCCGACGTGACCACGCTGCGGCGCGGGCTGCACCGGTTCTACGCCTGCGAGCGGCGCCTGCCGCTGTCGCTGGCCGACGCGGTGGCGCTGGCTGGCGGGCTCGACCCTGCGACCACGTTCGTCGTCCAGGAGTCGACGCCCAAGGGCCACCCGCGCCGCCTGACGACCAGCGTCGACGGCGCGCTGTTCGCCGCCGAGACCGTCCTCGACGGCGTGGTGCGCGAGACCGAGCTCGTGTGGCGCGGGCGGCGGCGCGACGGCGCGCTCGACTTCCTCGTGTACGACCACGATGGCCGGCTGCGCGGCGGCTCGACGTTCGTGACGTCGGCGGGCCCCGAGGCGCCGGCGGCGGCGCCTTATGCGTGCCTCGCCTGCCACCGCGATCGCGCCGACGGCGCCGGCTTCGTCGTCACCTTTCCGCCGTCGCCCTGAAGGCCACCGGCCCGCGGGACGGCGAGCCGCGTCGCGGGCGAGACGTCGGGGGGGCGCGCGGACCCGCGCGCCGCAGCGGAGGCTATGCTGCGGTCGCCGCGACGACCACGCGCACGACGAAGGGTGGGACCGTGACCGAGACCAAACGACGCAACTGGCTGGCCACGCTGCTGCTGGCCTTCTTCCTCGGCTACCTCGGCATCCATCGCTTCTACACGGGCCACACGATGATCGGCGTCGTGCAGCTGCTCACCGGCGGCGGCTGCGGCGTCTGGGCGCTCGTCGACCTGATCATGATCCTCGTCGGCAACTTCCGCGACGCCGACGGCAACCCGCTGAACCGCACCTGACCGCACCTGCCCACGGCAGCGTGGGCGACCGGTCGCGACAGGAACGCACCATGAAAATCCACGTGAACTTCCCGGTCAGCGACGGGCGCGTCGTCCTGCGCACCGAGCACGACTGGGACAAAGACGTCGAGCCCGTCGAAGCCAGCGCCACCGTCGCCACTTTCGTCGTCGACCTCGTGCGACCCACGCTGGCGCTGAAGCCCTGCCTGCGCCGCGGCACGGAGTTCCTGTGGGCGCGGGGCGCCAACTACGTGCTCAACGCCCACGAGCCGTTCCCGTCGCTGTTTCCGTACTTCGAGGGCTCGGATCATGGGCGGGTCTCCGCCGCGCTGCCCTTCGACGTCCACGGCGTCACCCGCTCGATCCGCGTCTACACGCCGCCCGGCTACGCCGAGAACCCGCTGCGCCGCTACCCGGTCGTCTACATGGCCGACGGCAAGAACCTGTTCTTCCCCGACGAGGCCTTCGCCGGCCACGAGTGGCGCGTCGACGAGACGATGGACCGCCTCGACCAGATGAACGCCATCCGCAAGGCCATCGTCGTGGGCATCCACACCGCCGACCGCATGCGCGACTACACGAAGCCCGGCTACGAGGCCTACGGCCGCTTCGTGGTCGAGCACCTGAAGCCCTACGTCGACGCGCACTTCCGCACCCGCCCCGGGCCCCACGACAGCGTCGTCATGGGGTCGTCGCTGGGCGGCGTCGTCTCCCTGTACCTCGCCTGGCAGCACCCCGACGTCTTCGGCCGCGCCGCGTGCCTGTCGAGCACGTTCGGCGTCTTCGACGACCTGTTTGACCGCATCGCCCACGAGCCGCGGCGCGACATCCTGCTCTACCTCGACAGCGGCTGGCCGCGGGACAACTACGACGCCACCAACGCCATGCGCGACCTGCTCGTCGTCCGCGGCTACCGGCTCGGCGTCGACCTGCTGCAGTTCAGCGCCCCCGAAGGCCTGCACACCGAGGCGTCGTGGGCGGCGCGCCTGCATATCCCGTTTCAGTTCTTCTTCGGCCGCGCCTGGCTCGCGCAGCGCGGCGAGCGCTGGTGAGCGGAGTCAGCGCCCCGACGACGAGGGGGTGTCCGCCCCTGGCTCCACCGGCCGCGCGCCGCGCAGGTGGTCGACGGCACGGTCGAGCCCGTCGAGAGTCAGCTCGAACATCGGAAAGATCTGGCGGATCGACTTGACCGTCGGCGCGCCCCAGATGCGTCGGCCCTCGGGGTTCAGCCACGCTGACGCTCGCGCCTTGCCGGCGATGCGTCGCAGCCACTCGATCCCCGGCGTCTTCTTGTCACCGAACGTGAAGTAGCTCGTGTCCTGCAAGAGCTCGTACGGCGACATCCAGGCGTCGCCGACGACGACGACGCGCCACGTCTGATCGAGCCCGCCCACGACGTCGCGGGTCCACACGCCGTCGCCGCGCTCGAGGTCGGTGTAGAGCTTCTCGTAGACGCAGTTGTGGAAGAAGTAGGTCTTGAAGGCCGCGAAGTGCGTCGACTGGTGGGCCGCCGCGAAGAGCCGTGAACACAGGTCGGCGTACGGGTCCATCGAGCCGCCGACGTCCATCAACAGCAGCAGCTTCACGCGGTTCTTCCTCGGCGGGCGAAAGACCAGCTCGATCTCGGCCTGCTTCGCTGACTGATCGATGCTCGCTTCGACGTCGAGCTCGGGCACGCCGTCGTCGCGGGCCAGGCGACGCAGCCGGCGCAGCGCCGCGCCCAGCTGGCGCACGTCGAGGACGCGGTCGGCGCGCAGGTTGGCGAACCGGCGCTCGCCGGCGACGGCCACCGCCGAGCGCGCACCCGTCCCGGTGGCCCCTATCTGGATCCCCTGCGGGTTCTGCCCGCCGTGGCCGAACGGCGACGTGCCGCCGGTGCCCACCCAGTGGCTGCCGCCGTCGTGGCGCTCTTTCTGCTCGGCGAGCCGCTTGCGCAGCTCGTCGCGCAGCGTCTCCGTGTCCATCGCCTGCAGCAGCGCGCGCTCGTCGTCGTTGAGCTCCTGCTTCGGGATCGGCTGGTCGAGCCACGACAGCAGCTCGTCGGTGACGTCGATGGTGCCCTCGAGCCCCTCGAAGGTCACGGCGAAGGCGCGATCGAAGGCGTCGTACTGCGTCTCGCGCTTGACCAGCAGGCTCTTCGACAGCGTGTAGAAGGTCGACAGGCTGGCGCGGTCGAAGCCGCGCCCGAGCGCCTGCACCAACGACAGCCACTCCGTCGTCGACACGCGGATGCCGTGGGCGCGCAGCGCGTAGAAGAAGGCGAGGAACATCAGGCTCCAGGAGACCGCCGCGACGCCGACGTCGACGTCGGGGAAGGCGAGCGGGCTACATGCGCAGGCCGCGCGTGGTGTCCTTCATGTTGACGAGCTGCTGCACGTCGGACTCCTTCTTCAGCAGCAGGCCGACGAAGGGGATGTCGGTGGCGAGGCGCTCGATGCCGGCGCCGGTCTGCTGCAGCGCCGCGATCCAATCGATCAGCTCCGACGTGCTCGGCCGCTTGCGCAGATCGGCCTGCTTGCGCAGCCAGAAGAACCGCACCAGCGCCGTCTGCAGCAGCTTGTCCTCGACGTCGGGGTGGTGCACCCGCACGATGGCGCGCATGTGCTCGAGGTCGGGGAACGCAATCCAGTGGAACACGCAGCGGCGCAAGAAGGCGTCGGGCAGCTCTTTCTCGTTGTTCGACGTGATGATCACCACTGGCCGCTGCTCCGCCGTGTGCACCGCACCGGTCTCGTCGACGGCGAAGCTCATGCGATCGAGCTCATGCAGCAGATCGTTGGGGAACTCCATGTCGGCCTTGTCGATCTCGTCGATGAGCAGCACCACGCGCGTTTTGGATAATAACGCGCGGCCTACGGGCCCATATTTGATATACTGCTGGATATCGCGGATGTCGCGGTCGCCGAAGCGGGCGTCGTTCAGGCGCGCGACGGTGTCGTAGACGTACAGGCCGTCCTTCGCCTTCGACGTCGACTTGATGTTCCACGCGAGCAGCGGCAGACCGAGTTGGGCGGCGACGGCCTCGGCCAGCCGCGTCTTGCCGGTGCCCGGCTCACCCTTCAAAAGCAGCGGCTTCTGCAGCGCGACGGCGACGTTGACGGCGTCCTGCAGGTCGGCGGAGGCGAGATAGTCGGCGGTGCCAGTGAAGGTGGCCGGCGACGTCGAAGAGCGCGGGGCAGGCATGAGCGCATCGTGGCGTCCAGAGTCCGACGCCGCAAGCGCAGCGGCCCTGTGGGCGCCAGCGCCACGCCACCCCTCGGAGCCGAAGACGACCCTGGCGGCGCTCGTGAGCTGTTTTCGTGATCTGCCAGGGCACCGGTGGCTACACTTGCGTCATGTCCGAAAAGCGGGCGGCGCGAATCATTGCGGTGGGCGGCGGCAAGGGCGGTGTCGGCAAGACGCTCGTGTCCACGAACCTCGCGGTGGCGATGGCCGTGCGCGGCCAGCGGACACTGCTCGTCGACGCCGACCTCGGCGGGGCGAACGCACACACCATCCTCGGCGTCCCTCCGCCGCTGGCGACGCTGTCCGACCTCGTCGAGCGCAAGGCGAACCTCGACGACGTCGCGGTGAACACGCCGTTTGCGAACCTGCGCTTCGTGTCCGGCGCCCTCGACAACATCTCGGCGGCGAACCCAAAGCACAGCGCCAAGATGCGGCTGCTGCGCCAGCTTGGTCGCGCCGACGGCGTCGATGTCGTCGTGCTCGATCTGGGCGCGGGCACGAGCTTCAACACCCTCGACTTCTTCCTGATCGCACACACGAGCATCCTCGTCGTGCTGCCCGAGCCCACCAGCGTCGAGAACGCCTACCGCTTCCTGAAGGCCGCGTTCTTCCGCCGCCTCGCCGCCGTTGAGAAGGCCTACGGCATCGCCGACATCCTCGAGGCCGCGCGCAGCCAGCGCAACGAGCTCGGCGTGCACACGCCCGCCGACCTGCTCGCCGCCATCGAGAAGAAGAACCCCGACGTCGGCCGGCAGGTGCGCGCCCAGATGTCGCGCTTCGAGCCCTGCCTGCTCCTGAACCAGGCCCTGCCCGCCGCCGCCGGCGGCACCCAGGGCGAGGACGACGGCACCGTCGCTCGCGACATGGCCAGCGCCTGCCGCCGCTTCCTCGGCGTCCCTGCCCGCGTGCTCGGCGTGCTGCCCGAGGACGAAGCCGTGCGCCGTGCCGTGCGCGCCCGCAAGCCGCTGGCCGCCATCGCTCCCGACGCCCCGATCAAGCGCGCCCTTGACGGCGTCGCCGACCGCCTGCTCGCCGAGCTTGGCGCCGCCGAGGCCGCCGCGTGACGTCGAGCCCGCCCGCACCCGCCCGCACCGCGCTGCCCGACCACCCCCGCGGTGGCGCCGCCACCTGGTACGACGTCCTCGACGTCGGCCCCAGCGCCCACGTCGACGAGCTGCGCACCGCCTACGAGCGCAGCCTCGCCCTCGTCGAGGGGCGCACCCTCGGTGGCTATTTCCTGCTCGACCCCCTCGCCATCGACGGCGCCCGCGCCGACATCGAGGCCGCGTGGGCCGTGCTGTCCGACGTCGAGCGCCGCGCCTCCTACGACCGCGCCATCGGCCTGCCGGCGTCCTCGCTGTTCCCCACGCCCGCCCCGCTGGCACCTTCGACGGCTTCGACGACGACGGCCACGACCGCGCCTTCGACGATCCCCGCCCGCCTGCCGCAGTCACCGTCGCTCAAATTCCTCGCGCCGGTGCTCGATGATTCGACGCCGACGACGCCCCCGACGACGCCCCCGACGACGCCCCCGACGACGTCGACGCTGCCGACCACAGCGCGCCCATCGACGTTGGCCATGGCGACGTCGCCGCCGGCGTTCGAGGCGGGTTTTTTCGCCCTCGACGGCGAGGTGAACGGTCAGGTGCTGAAGAAGCTGCGCGAGGCGCGCGGGCTGAGCCTCGACGAGCTGGCGGAGCTGACCAAGATCCGTCGCCCCTACCTGCAGGCCATCGAAGACCAGGACCTCGAGAACCTGCCGGCGCGCGTGTACCTTCGCGGGTTCCTGACCCAGATCGCGCGGGCGCTGCGCGTCGACCGCGTGCGGCTGGCCGAGGGCTACGTCGCCTTCGTCGCCCGCTTCGGCAGCTGACCGTCCTCCGGGAACGTCGGACGGTGGCGTCGGACGGTGGCGTCGGACGGTGGCGTCGGACGGTGGCGTCGGACGGTGGCGTCGGACGGTGGCGTCGGACGGTGACGTCGGACAGAGAGGTCAGCGGCAAGGTCGTGGTCGGCCGTCGCCGACAACACGCGGTCGACGCCGCGCCACGTTCGCCGTCAAGCTGTCGACCCCGCTGCAAAAGAAGCTCGGTCTGCGTCACCCCTTGGCCACCGCGCCGATGTTCCTGATCTCGAACAAGGAGATGATGGTCGCCGGCGCCGAGGCGGGCGTCCTCGGCTCGATGCCATCCTCGAACGCGCGCACGTCCGAGAAATTCCGTGACGACCTCGCGTGGATCTGCGCGCGCACCGACAAGCCCTTCGCCATCGACCTGACCATCGGCCTCGGAGACCCTGCCCGCCTCGAGTCCGACTGCGCGGCCTGCGAAGATTTCGCCGGGCCGGCGATGCTGACCAGCGACGGCACCCCGGCAACGTGGGTGAAGCGCGCTCACGAGCACAAGATGCTGCTCTTCCGCGGCGTCGTCTCGCTGCGCCACGGGCAGAAGGCGGTAGCGGCGGGCGTCGACGGGATCATCGCGGTGACCGCTGGCGTCGACGGCCGCGCCGGCCGTCGGCGCGCGCCGCGGCGCCGTCGTCGCGGATGTGGCGCGGATCGTCGTCGTGGCGCTGCGCGGCGGCTGGGACTTCGAGGACTTGTAGGCGCCGGCGTCGTTCGTGGTGCACATCGGCTTCTCCTGTACGGGGTGCTCGTGGGGTGTCGGACGGCGGCGCCGACGACCGAGCTTCGCGCCGCCGAGCGGTCGATCTGCAGCGACTCGGTGAGGACGTCGAGGATCGCGTGGACAACGAGGCCGACGGTGCGCTCGCCGCTGGCGTGGACGACCACTTGCACCGGCCGGCGCTCCTCGGTGGCGGCCCGCTGGGCGAGCACCGGGCCGAGCTAGACGAGCGGCAGAATGGCCCCGCGATACTGGACCACGGGCCGACGCCCGAGCCGCTCGATCTTGTCGGACGCGAACTCCTCGATGCGGGCCACCGCCGAAAACGGGATCGCCATGAGCTCGTCGTCCCCCATTGAGACCAAGCGCAGCGTCTGCTGCTCGTCGGCCTGCTGGGCCCCCAGCTTCGCCTCGTCGATCTCGGCGTCGTCGAGCTCGTCGGCGTGGTCGACATCGATGGCCTCGGCGTGCTGCGCGAGGCCGGCGACGCTGGGGATCAGCGCCACGCGAGCGTCGCCCCTGAGCGTCGCCCCGGCGAAGACGGCGATGCTCTTCAGCTCCTTGCCGACCGGCTTCACCACGATCTCCTCGTTGTCGAGCACCGCCTCGACCACCCGGCCGAAGAGCCGCTCGTCGGCCTGCAGCACGACCAAGCTGGAGCCAGCGTCGTCGGCCGACCGGGTCGCCAGGGCGGCGAGCGCCTCGTCGAGCCGCGAAGACAGCGATGTCAACTCGCCGAGCAGGCGGAAGGCCGCGCCGACGTCGCCCACACCCCTGGCGTGCAACGCCGCGTGCACGCCGTCGACGAAGGCGCGGTGGGCGGCGAGGGCGGCGGCGGCGGCGGGCAGCCGCCGGCCGAGCAACGCGTCCAGTGAGCCGGCGGTGTCGTCGCTTTCCGACACCGGGGTCCCCTCAGCGACGAGACCGGCGAGGATCGGCAGCAGGTCGCGCACGCGCGCGCAGTCGGCTTCGCGCTCACCCGCGCCCCGGGGCGACGCTGCGCTGCCGGTGGCCCTCCCGCGCCGCTGGTCGCCGAGGGGGACCAGCGGCAACAGCGCGCCGCGCAGCCGGAAGAACGCGCTGCCGCGGATGCGCTCGATGCCCGGCGGGGCGTCCTCCTCGATGCGCACGAGCTCGAGGAGGTTGACCTGGGGGATCGCGTAGCGCTTGCCGTCGCTGGCGACGACCGGCGCCGGGATGATGGCCAGCGTCAGCGGGATCCTGATGCGCAGGGTCGTGCCCTGCCCCTCACGGCTGACGACACCGAGGGTGCCGCCGATGCGCTCGGCGTTGGCCTCCACGGCGTCCATGCCGACGCCGCGGCTCGAGATGTTGCTGACCTGCTCGGCAGTGGAGAAGCCGGGCAGGAAGATGAGCTGGGTCAGCTCGAAGTCAATCATGCGCGCGGCGCGCACGCGCGAGACGAGCCGGCGCTCGACGGCCTTGCGCTTGACGGCCTCGACAGTGACGCCGGGGCCGTCGTCAGCGAGCTCGACATCGACCTGCCCGCCCTCGTGGAACGCGCGCAGCGTCAGCGTGCCGGTCTTTGGCTTGCCAGCGGCGCCGCGCACCTCGAGCAGCTCGAGGCCATGGTCGATGCTGTTGCGCACGACGTGGGTCCGCGCGTCCTTGGGGGCCTCGAGGATGGTGCGGTCGAGCTCGGTCTCCTGACCGACCGTCTCGATGTGCACCTGCTTGCCGCGCTGCCCGGCGAGGTCGCGCACCACGCGCGGCGGCTTGCCTGGCAAGGCGCCGATGGGCTGCATGCGCGTCTTCATGACGTTCTCTTGCAGCTCGGTGGTGGCCAAGCGCAGCCGCTGCGCCGCGCTCGAGAACGCCTGGTCTTCGAGCCGAGCAAACCCACGTCGACGCGCACGTTCAGGTCCGACGGCGACGCGTCGTGGGCCGGCGCAGCGGCCGCCGCTGCCGGTCGGGCGGGCGTCGACGATGCGGCGGCCGAAGGCGCGGCGGGCGCGGGCGCCGAGAACGCCGGCGTCGCCGGCGACTCGACGGCCGGGCCAGAGACGACGGGGCCGGAGACGACGGGGCCGGCGGCGCGGTGGTCGCGGTCGGTGGCGCGGGAGCGGCCGGGGTCGATGGCGCCTTCGGCGTCGCCGCCGGCGCAGTCGCAGGCGGCGACGCCGGGCGCGGACCGCCCGAGCGCGACGCGCGCAGATCGTTCAGCCGCGAGCTCAGAGCGGCGCGGTGGACGTCGCCTTCGCTGCCGGTGGACTCGACGAGCTTCGGCGTGGCGCGCACGCGATCGACCATCGCCAGCAGCGCCGACGTGAGGTCGGCGTCCAACAGGATGGTCCCGGCACGCGCCTGCGACAGCAGGTGCTCGCCGGCGTGAGTCAGGCTCTCGAGCTTGTTGAACCCAAGGAAGCCGGCGGTGCCCTTGATGGTGTGGATGGTGCGAAAGATCGCGACCGTCTTGTCGCGGTTGCCCGGTGTCGTCTCGAGCACCACGAAGTCGCGGTCGAGCTGGTCGAGGTGCTCGCGGCTCTCGATCAGGAATTCCTGGACTGCCACATCGAGGTTCACCATCGCCGCTGCTCCCTCGACCGTTCCGCGCATTCCACCGGAGCCGGACCATGATCGCGACCGCCACGTTCGACACGACAAGCGACAAACCCGGGCTGGTTCGCGCCGCGTGCCCGAAGCGGGCGCCACGGGTGGGTCTGGCCAGATCGTCGCCGGCAGCGGCTGACGGCAAGGGCGACGTCGGGCTCGACATTTCACGGCTTCGGCGCTAACGAACAAATAGCGCGTTTGGGCGGGCCGGACCGCAACGACCCGCGGAGGCAGGCGAGATGGACGTTCAAGTCCGGGTGCTGTTTGTCGACGACGACGACCTCGTGCTCGCCGCGCTGCGACGCCTGTTCTCGCGAGAGCCCTACGACCTGCACTTCGCGAACAACGCGAATTACGCGCTGCAGCTCGTCGCCCAGCACCGCATCGACATCGCCGTCTGCGACCACCGCATGCCTGGCATGACTGGCGTGCAGTTCTTCGAAGAGCTCTTCCAGAAGCACCGTCACGTCATGCGCGTCATGCTCAGCGGTGTCGGCGCGCTGCCGCCGCCGACGCCGGCGACCGCTAACGCCCCGGCCAGCCAGCCTCTCGACCTGGCCACCAAGTCGAAGCTGACGGCGGCGAAGTCCCAGCTGAAGAATCAGGCCTACAACGAGGGTCAGGTGCACCGCTTCATCGAGAAGCCGTGGAATGACGCCGAGCTGAAGGCCATCGTCGCCGACATGGCCGCCATTGTGCGCTCGACACGTCGCCGCCCCACCGCCTGACACGACGACGGGCTGACACGACGACGGGCTGACGCGACGACGGGCTGACACGACGACGGGCTGACGCGACGACGGGCTGGCGCGACGACGGGCTGGCGCGACGACAGGCTGGCGCGACGACAGGCTGGCGCAACGACAGGCTGGCGCAACGACGGGCTGGCGCGACGACGGGCTGGCGCAACGACGGCGCCGTCCTCTGCCGGCTCAACACGATCCGACCGTTCGACGACGAGCGATGCGCTGGTAAGCTTGGCGGCATGTTGTACGCGGTCCGTCTCCAGCACCGATTCCTGCTCGTGCTGTGTGCCCTGGTGCCGGCGCTCGCCGCGACGGCGACCTGCGACGGGGGGACGCCCGGCGAGGGCGAGGGCGAGGGCGAGGGCGAGGGCGAGGGCGAGGGCGAGGGCGAGGGCGAGGGCGAGGGCGAGGGCGAGGGCGAGGGCGCGGGACACCTCGTGATCAACGC
>VGSZ01000049.1 GCA_016874845.1 Deltaproteobacteria bacterium | reverse complement strand
GCGCAGTTCGACGACCAGGCACGGCTCGCGCTCGCGCAGCCGGGGGATGACCCCGGCGCGGACGAACGACGACTTGCCGGCGCCCGAGTGGCCGACCACGGGCAGCACCGGCGCCCGCTCCAGCCGGGCGACGAAGGCCTCGATCTCATCGTCGCGACCGAAGTAGCGCGCGGCGTCGTCCTCGCGAAACGCGTGCAGCCCGCAGTACGGGTTGTCCTGCCCCGTGTGCGCGCGGCTGCGGCCGAGCGCTGCGGCGAGCACCCGCTCGACCTCGGCGAACGCCGGGCGCCGCGTGGCGTCCTTGGCGAGCAGCCGCGGCAGGAGCCCCCGCACGTCGCCGGGGACATCGGTGGGCAGCGTTGGCACCGGCGTCTCCACCGGCGCGTACAGCGCGGCGACAAGGGCCTGCGCCGTCTCGTGGGTGTAGGGCTTGCGACCCGCGAGCAGCTCGCAGAGCAGCACGCCGAAGGCCCAGGCGTCGGCGGCCTCGGTGGGCCGCTCGCCGCGCCAGACCTCGGGCGGCATGTAGGCGGGCGTGCCGGCGATGGACGTGCCGGCGCGGTCGTCGTCATCGTCTGGTCGGCGCAGCCGCGCGAGACCAAAGTCGACGACGCGCAGGCGACCGTCCTGCGCCAGCAGCACGTTGTCGGGCTTCAAGTCGAGGTGGAGCACGCCGGTGGCGTGGGCGGCGGTGACGGCGCTGGCGATGTCGCGGGCGAAGCGCAGCGCCTCGGGCGTCGTCGGCGCGCGAGCGGTGATGCGCTCACGCAGGGTCACGCCGTCGATGAACTCGAGGGCAAGGTACGGCGCGCCCCGGTGGCTGCCGACAGCGTAAACGGTGACGACGTGCGGGTGAACGACGGCGGCGTTGGCCTGCGCCTCGGCGAGCAGGTCGGACAGCGAACGCTGGTCGTCAGCGCCGGCGAGGTCGGCGCGAAGCACCTTCAGCGCGACCTTACGCCCAAGCACCTGATCCCGCGCGAGCCACACCTCGCCGACGCCGCCCTGTCCGAGCAGCCGCAGCACCTGATACTGGTCGACGAGGTCGCCGGACTGGAACACGAGCAACAGCATGCCCTCTTGGCCGGTGGCGAGGGAAACGTCGTCGCCGAGGCTCGCGCGGCGCCGCTCGGCTGGGAGCCGCGGCCGTGACGTCTACCCCCCGCGATGGAAACGCACTATGCGGCTCCCACCACCTGTCGGGGCGCCGTCGTCGACGCCGCGACCGCAGCGCGAAGGGCCGGACATGACGTCTTTCTTCCAGCAGGACAAGCTCGCGGTGCTCTTCGACGCCGCCGCCGTGGCTGCCCGCGTCAGCGAGCTCGGCCGCGCGATCACCGCGCACTACGCGTCGGCGATCGCCCGCGGCGAAGAGCTTGTCGTCGTCGGCGTGTTGAAGGGCAGCTTCGTGTTCCTCGCCGACCTCGTCCGTGCCATCGACGCCCCCTGCCACATCGAGTTCATGGGCGTGTCGAGCTACGGCGACGCCACCGAGTCGTCGGGGGTCGTGCAGGTCACGCAGGACCTGACGCGCCCCATCAAGAACAAGCACCTGCTGCTCGTCGAAGACATTGTCGATACCGGGCTGACGATGAAGTATCTGCTCGACAACCTCGCCACCCGTGGCCCCCGCAGCGTGAAGCTCGCCTCCCTGCTCGAGAAGCCCTCGAAGAACGCCGCCGGCGTCGAGGTCGACTTCCTCGGCTTCTCGATCCCCGACCAGTTCGTCGTCGGCTACGGCCTCGACGCCGCGGGCCTGTACCGCAACCTCCCCTACGTCGGGCTCGTGATGCCGCCGAAGTCCGAAGGGCAGGGCTGAGCAGTGGGCAAGAACGCCGACAAGCGCCGGGCGCGGCGCGCCGGCGAGAGCGCCGACCCGGGCGAGGGCTCACCGTCGTCGTCCTCGTTGCCGTCGCCCTCATTGCCGGCGACCAGGGCCGCCGGGGCCGTGGGCAGCGCCGGCGCGGGGATGACGCGGCTCGAGCCGCCGCCGGCGTGGTGGGCGATGCAGATGCTGCCGCCACCGGTCGACGTCATCGACGACGACGGCGAGGGAACGCTGTCGCGCGCGCTGTTCACCGTGACGACGCTGCTCGGCGGCGCGCTCGCCCGCCCCCACGTCAAGGGGCTCGAGACGATGCAGCGGGTGGCCGCCGCCGTCGCCCGCGTCGTCGATGCTGACACCGTCAGCCTGCTGCGGCTGGAGCCCGGCGACGGCGACCTGGTGCCGGCCAGGCTCGCGCTGACGGCGACCCACGGCCTGCACGTCATTGACGCCGGGGTCGTTCGCTTCGACCTGGGCGATGGCATTGCGGGCCGCGTGGCCTTGACCGGCGAGACGGTCCGCGTCGACGACGCGCCGCGCGACGCGCGGTTCCAGCGGCTGCACGGGCAGCGCACCGAGATCGGGTCGCTGCTCGCGGTGCCGCTGCGCGTCGGGCGCAAGCTCCTCGGTGTGCTTGTGGTGGCGCGCCGCGAGATCCGCGCCTTCTCGGCGCGCGACGAGGACCGCGTGGTGACGACGGCGACGGCTATCGCCCTCGACCTCGAGCAGGCGCGCCTGTACCGCGAGGCGGTGGCCGACCCGCTGACCGGGCTCGTGTCGCGCGTGGCGTTGCTGCACGCGATGCCGCGAGAGGTCGAGATCGCGCGCCGCTACCAGACGCAGCTGTCGCTCGTGCTGATGGACGCCGACGGCCTTGGTGCGTTGAACGAGGCCCACGGTCGCGCGGCTGGCGACCAGCTCCTGCGCGAGAGCGGGGCCCGCCTCGCGCGCACGGTGCGCGCAGCCGATCTGGTCGCCCGCTTCGGCGGCGATGAGCTCGCGGTGCTGTTGCCGATGACGCCGCCCAATCAGGCGCGGGCGACGGCCAAGCGGCTCGTGCGCGCGCTGTCGACGCCGCCCCAGCAGCCGTCGTGCACGTGGAGCGTCGGCGTCGGCACGCTGCAGATGCACCTCGACGAAGACGCCGCCGGGCTGTTGATGCGCGTCGACCGCGCGCTGCTGGCGGCGAAGCAGCAGGGCGGCGACGCCATCGTGAATGCGCTCGTCGACCGTCGCGACGGCTGAGGCGTTGCCGCCGCTGCCACGCCCGCTGTTGGCACGCCGTCGGGAGCACGCCGTCGGTAGCGCGCCGTCGGCGCCACGCCGCCGCTGCCACGCCACGTCGTGCCGGCGACGCCGCGCCAGTCGTCGGTCACCCGCCGGTGAGCAGCGCCTTGACCGCGCCGTAGTCCTGATCGTGCACGCCGCCGGTGCGCACGCAGCGCAGCGCCCCGCTGGCGTCGACGAGGGCGTGCACGGGAATGCCGGCGGCCTGGTCGACGCCGAGGGTGGTCAGCACCGCCGGCAGGTCGGTGGCGCCGCCGGCCAGCCACTTCACGGTGCCGGGCATCGGCTTTTTCTGCAGCCACGACTGCAACGCGCCGGCGTCGTCGTCGACGGAGTACAGCTCGAGGTCGAGGTTGACGCCGTCCTTCTTCAGCGTCTGCTCCCAGCGCGACAGCAACCCGATCTCCTCGATGCACGGGTGGCACCACGTCGCCCACAGGTTGATCCAGCGCCAGCCTCCGCCCGGCTTCTTGGCTGCGAGGCTCACCGGCAGCGGCTTCGTCGCCGGCTCGGTGAAGCGCTGGGCCTTCTCGCCGGCGGGCCAGCTGACCTCGCAGAACGTCGACGCCGCCTTCTGGGCACCGGCACGCTTGACGCCGTTGAAGCGTGACAGTGCGGGCTCGCTCGCCGCGGGCTTGCCATCGTCGCAGCCAGACAGCGCGGACAGCGCGGCGAGCGCGAGCGTGGCGACGGCGCTGAGCAGCACGCGGGAGCCAGAGAGGGAGCCAGAGAGGGAGCCAGAGAGGGAGCCAGAGAGGGAGCCAGAGAGCGAGCCAGAGCGTTGCACGACGTTCACCTCGGGAGCATTGGCGGCCCGATCATCGACGATCGCGGGTCGCTTTGCTACGCCGACGACGTCGAAGGAGAAGCCCATGGCGACGTCCGACCGCACCGTCAACACCGCCGCTGCCCGCCCCGCGTTGCCCGCCGACCGCGCGCTCTCCGCCGCCGAGATCGTGCAGGGCTGCAAGTCGACGACGATGTACTCGTGGTCGGCGGGCGACAGCGTCGACCCGATCCCGTTCGTGCGCGGCGAGCGCGTCTGGCTGTGGGACGCCGACGGCAAGCGGTACCTCGACTGGAACAGCCAGGCGATGAGCGTTCACGTCGGCCACCAGCACCCGAAGATCGTCAAGGCCATCCAGAAGCAGGCCGAGCAGCTGCTCTACGTCTACGGTGGCGCGGCCACCGAGGTGCGCGCGCGGCTCGGCGACAAGCTCGCGCGCCTGATGCCCGGCAACCTGAATACGACGTTCTTCACGCTCGGCGGCGGCGAGGCGAACGAAAACGCCGTGCGTGCGGCCCGCGCCGTCACCGGGCGCCACAAGATCGTCGTGCGCTACCGCAGCTACCACGGCGCCACGGCGCTCACGATCAACATGACCGGTGACCACCGACGCTGGGCCAACGAGCCCGGGCCGCCGGGGATCGTGCGGGTCATGGATCCGCAGCCCTATCACTATTCGTTCGGGGCCTCGGAAGAAGAGGTGACGGCGAACAACCTGAAGTACCTCGACGAAATCATCATGTACGAGGGCGGGCATACCATCGCCGCGTTCGTGCTCGAGACGATGACCGGCACCAACGGCGTGCTGCCGCCGCCCGCGGGCTACCTGGCTGGGGTGCGCAAGCTCTGTGATCAGCACGGCATTCTGCTGGTCTGCGACGAGGTGATGACCGGCTTCGGGCGTACTGGTCGGTGGTTCGCCTTCGAGCACGGTGGCATCCAGCCCGACCTGATCACGATGGCCAAGGGGTTGACGTCATCGACGCTGCCGCTCGGGGCTGTCGGTGTGAACGACCGCGTGGCCCAGCACTTCAAGAAGAACGTCTTCTACGGCGGTCATACGTACAACAGTCATCCGATGTGCCTCGCGGCGGCCCTGGCCAACATCGAGGTCATCGAGGACGAGGGTCTGGTCGACAACGCGCGCCGCCTCGAGCCGGTCATGAGGGACGAGATGGCGCGGCTGCAGAAGAAGCACCCGTCGATGAAGGCAGGCCGCGCCATCGGGCTGTTCGGCATGATCGACCTGCAGAAGAACGCCCGCGGCGAGCCGTTCCACCCCTACGGCCAGAGCGGCCCGGTGATGGCGGCGCTGAGCAAGGCCTTCCGCGAGCACGGGCTCGTCACGTTCTTGAAGAACTCGAACTTCACCTGCATTCCGCCGCTCTGCATCACCGAGGAGGAGCTGCGCGAGGGCTTCGCCATCGTCGACAAGGGCTTAGACGTCGTCGACCGCCACTACGAGGCGTGAGAGGCAGGGCCGAGTCAGGGCGCGGTCGGCGCGCCGTCGGCGTCGAGCCGGCGGACCACGCGCTCGTCGCCGAACATGCCGTCGTCGGCGATCACCTGCAGGTCGACGGCGACCTTCTGCAGGTCGCCGACGACGAACAGCGTCGTGGAGCGGGGCAGGGCGGTGCGCGCCGCCGCGGCGAGCGCCGGCTTGTCGAGGGCCTGCAGGCGGGCGGGCGTCGTGTCCCATGTGTCCTTCGGGAGCCCGAAGAAGTCGAGGGTCGCCCAGGCGTCGGCGACGGCAGCGCCGGTGGCGAAGCGGGCCGGGAACGACAGCAGCGCCCCGTCGCGCTCGCGGTCAAGCTCCTCGTCAGTGACCACGCCCGACTGCATGGCGCGTAGCTCGCCCACCATCTGCCGAATGGCCTCGCCCGTGACGTCGGTCCGCACCGACGACGTCATCGTGAACACGCCGCGCGTGCGGGTGTAGGCGACGCCGGCGCGCGCGCCGTAGGTGTAGCCGTGCTTCTCGCGCAGGTTCATGTTCACCCGGCTCGAGAAGCCGCCGCCGAGGATCGACAACACCACCGCCTGCGCCTCGTGGTCCTTCGCGGTGCGCGCTGGTCCTTCGCCGAGCAGGGCCACCAACGACTGCGCCGCTCCCGGCACGTCGACGACGACGACGCCGCCGGCGGGCAGGCGCGGCGCCGGAACCGTTGTGGGCGTGGGGGCCTTGCCGCGCCAGCGGCGCGCGTCGACCACCTTCGCGACGAGCCCGGCCAGCGCGTCGCGCGTGATGTCGCCGGTGACGTAGAGCCGGGCGCCCTGCGGCCCAAGCCGCCTGGCGAAGGCGCGGCAGTCGTCGACGGCGACGACGGCCAGCGACGCCTCGGTGACGACGGCGCCGAGCGGGTGCCCCGCGCCCCACAGCACGCGCCCCTGCAGGCGACCGGCGATGCCGTCGGGTGAGCCCTTCTGTTGCAGCAGCGCTGCGCTCGCCCGGGCCTTCACCCGCGCGAAGTCGTCGGCGCGCAGGCCGGGTGACGCCACCGCTTCGACGAGCAGGTCGAACGCCGGGGCGAAGGTCGCCGCCAGCGCGCGCACGCCGCCCGCGGTCTGCTCGCTGCCCGCCGACACGGTGACCGACGCAGCGAGGTCGGCCTGAGCCTCTTCGTAGGCGACCTTCGTGAGGCGCGCCGGTCCCTCGTTGATCGCGGCGGCGCACAGCGACGACAGCCCGGACTTGTCCTGCGGGTCGGCCGCTGCGCCGCTGCGCCACACGAGGGAGGCCGACACGACGGGCAGGTCGTGCCGCTCGACCAACGCGACGTCGATCCCGGCGGCGGCGAACCGGACGGGCCGGGGCACCGTGAACGCCGCCGCCGGTCCTGGCGGCGGCTGCGTGCGACGGAACTCGTCCGGCGACGGCGCGCCCGTCGGCGACGGCACCACCGCCGTCGTCGTCGGCGCAGCGCGGGGCGGGCTTACCGGCGGTGCCGACGACGGCGCCGCCGCCGCGGCGAGGGAGACCAGCAGGCCGGGCAGGCCGAGCCGACCGAGGGGCAGGAGCTCCCGCGGCGTCATCGCGCACCGCCCTTGGCAGCCGTCGCGGCTGGCGTCGTCGTCTCAGTCCCCGTGCCCGTGCCCGTGCCCGTGCCCGTGCCCGTCGTCGCTCCCGCGCCCGGGAGGGGCACGGGAGGCGGCTTCGGTGTGGTCGCCGCGGCCGGCGTCGACGCCACCGGTGCCGGCGCCGAAGGCGCCGCCATGGTGGGCAGCGGTCGCGTGACGATCAGCGCCCGCGGGCGGGTCAGCCAGCGCTGCCCGGCGGCGACCACCGTCGTCGCCGTGCGGCTCCGCAGCCGCTGCAGGTAGCGCGCGGTGTAGCCGACGTCGCCGGCGTAGTGGCCGAAGAACTGCAGACGCTCGGCGCGGGCCAGCGCGTCCTCGAGGCTCCACAGGAACGACGCCTCGGCGTTCAGCACGCTGCGGGCGTGCTCGGCGCCCGTGGGACCACGCGCGAGCACGGCGGCCAGCTCGCCCTCGACGACGCGGCTGATCACCGCCGGGTCGGAGTCGGGCTTCAGCGTCACGGCGATCTGGAAGGTGCCGCCAAGCTGCTGTCCGCTCTGCGTCACCGAGACGCTCTGCGCGAGCGGGTTGTCGATCACCAGCGCCTTCTGCAGGCGTCCCCACCCGGGGGCGCCGAGCACGTCGGCGAGGATGCCGAGATCGAGGTCGTCGTCTTCGAGCGTGCGCGGTGCGTGCCACGCCCAGCGCAGGCGCGGCAGGCGCGCAAACGAATCCTCGACGTCGACGCGCACGTTCGCGGCGAGGGTGGCGGGCGCCCGCTTCGTGGCCGGCGGTCGCTGTGCCTTGCGCAGGCCGCCGAACCACCGGGTCACGAGCGCCCGCGCCTGCTCGACGGTGACGTCGCCGACGAGAGCGAGGGTCGCGTTCGCGGGCGCGTACCAGCTGGTCCAGAACGCCTGCACGTCGGCGACGGTGGCGCGCTCGATGTCTTCGTGCCGGCCGATGGTGAGGAAGCGGTAGGGGTGATCTTCGGGAAACAGCGCCGCGTGCGTCGCGAAGCGCTCCTTGCCGTAGGGCACGTTGTCGTAGCGCTGGCGGCGCTCGTTGCGCACGACGTCGCGCTGGTTCGCGAGGCTCTGGTCGGTCAGCAGGGGCAGCAGGAACCCGAGGCGATCGCTCTCGAGCCACAGCGCCGACTCCAGCTGGTTCGACGGCACCACCTCGAAATAGTTCGTGCGGTCGCTGTTGGTCGTGCCGTTGACCTGCGAAGCGCCGAGCTTGCGCAGCACGTCGAAGTGCACGTCCTCGCCGATGTGAAGGGCGCCCTGGAACATCATGTGCTCGAAGAGGTGGGCGAAGCCGGTGCGCCCCGGCTGCTCGTCGCCGCTTCCCACGTGGACCCAGAGATCGACGGCGACCAGCGGGACGCGGTGGTCTTCGACTACGAAGACCTCGAGCCCGTTGTCCAGCACGAACCGCGAGAACGGCACATCGGGCACCGCCGGGGCGGCTACGGCGACGCCCTCCGCGGCGAAGGGCGCGGGGGGAGGACCCGCCGCGGCGACGGCCCACAACACGACGGCGGACAAGGAAGACCAGCACATGACCGTGCTGATACCAGCCTCGCCGCCGTCCTGCCGGCGGTGGGCCCGACGACCCGGGCGTGGTAGGACCGCCCTCATGTCGAACGTCGTTCTTTCTTTTGTCTCGCTTCGCACTGCGCCCGTCGCCGCCCGGATGCTGGCCTTGACCCTGATCGTGGGCGCGCTTGGACCAGCCTGCGCGTCGACGTCCCTGGGCCGCCCGCCCGACGACCTGACGCTGAAGAACGATGGCACCGAAGACGCCCAGGCGCGGCTGTTTCGTGGCTACGAGGTCGTGTACGAGCGCGGCGCCTTTCGCCGGCCTGGCGCGGACCCGGCGCAGGTCGGGGCCGAGGTCCACGTCGCGAAGCTCACCGACGTGGCGGCGTCGGCGTGGTCCGACGACGCCTACAACTACCTGTCGGGCTCCGACGAGGCGGCGAAGGTGATGGAGCACCCGGCCGTGTCGTTCGACGAGTTCGCGCACTCCGGCAGCGGCGAGCTCGTGCTGCTCGGGGTCGGCGTCGGCGCCGGCGTCATCGGCGGTGCCATCAGCTGGTTCGTGCCGACCACGGTGCGCGATGGCATCTCGCCCGAAGAGACCACGCAGCTCACCCTCAACGTCGGCGCCGGCTTCGGCGCCGGTCTGGCGCTGGGGGTCATCGTCGCGTCGGCGTACACGTACATCGTGCCGGCGGTGGCGACGCCGCTGGCCGCGCCCCACTACCGCGCCGCCGCCCGGGCTTTCAACGACGAGCTCGAGGACCGCATCGTCGAGGGCGGCCCCGCCCCTGCCGCCGCCGCCGCCGCCAACGCCGACGCCCACGGCGCGCACGAGGACGCTGGCGACGGTGCCTGCCCCGCTTGCGACGACACGCCCTGCGACGGTGACTGCCCCGGGGCTGCCGACAAGCCCTGCGCCGGCGCCGACGGCAAGGACTGCTGCTGCGCGCCCGCCGGCTCGGTCGCCGGTGCCGCCGACGAGGCGCCGGCGGCGCCGCGCTGAGGCGCGGCGGAGTCTCGCCAACCCTGCTGCCTTTGCCGATGGCGCTGCGCCTCGTCACCACCCGCCTCGGCGGGCTCGCTGCCCGGGTCGTCGACGATGACGCCCGCGGCGGCGCACCGCCCGAGCTGGTCGTCGTCCTGTGCCACGGCTACGGCGCCCCCGGCGACGATCTCGTCTCGCTTGCACCCGAGTGCCTGCAGGCCGCGCCCGCCCTCGTCGGGCGGGTCTTGTTCGTGTTCCCCGAGGCGCCGCTTCCGCTCGACGACGTGCCCTTTGGTGGTCGCGCCTGGTGGCCCATCGACATGGTGCAGCTCCAGCGCCGCCTCGCCGAGGGCACCGCCGCGGCGATGGCCGACGAGACGCCCGCGGGCCTCGCCGAGGCGCGGCGCCTGCTGCGCACGCTGATCGACGCCGTGCAGCAGCAGACGAAGCTGCCCACGCAGCGCATCGTCGTCGGCGGTTTTTCCCAGGGCGCGATGCTCGCCACCGACGTCGCTCTGCGGCTCGACGAGGCGCCGGCGGCGCTGGCGATCCTGTCGGGGACGTTGTTGTCACGGGCACAATGGCAGTCGCTGGCGACACGGCGGGCAGGGCTGACGGTGCTGCAGTCCCACGGCACCCGCGACCCGATCCTGCCCTTCGCCGGCGCGCAGGCCCTGCAACGGCTGCTCGTCGACGCCGGACTGCACGTGCGCTTCACGTCGTTCGTCGGCGGCCACGGCATCGAGGCCGGCGTGTTGCGCGCGCTCAGCGACCTGCTGGTCGAGCAGACGGCGGCTTCGGCGGTCGAGCCTTCGCCCCGCTAGCAGATCTGCCGTCGGCCTTCTTCGTCGCCTTCGCTGGCTTCTTCGCCGGCGGCGCTGGCTTCTTCGCCGGCGGCGCTGGCTTCTTCGCCGGCGGCGCTGGCTTCTTCGCCGGCGGCGCTGGCTTCTTTGCCGGCGGCGCTGGCTTCTTCGCCGCCGGCGCTGGCTTCTTCGCCGCCGGCGCTGGCTTCTTTGCCGCCGGCGCTGGCTTCTTCGCCGCCGGCGCTGGCTTCTTTGCCGCCGGCGCTGGCTTCTTCGCCGGCTTCTGCGTCGCCTGCGCCGGCTTCTTCGCCGCCGTCGTCGGCTTCGTCGTCGCCTTGGCTGACGGCGCCGCCTTCACCGGCCTTCTCGCCCGCGGTGCAGGCTCCCACGCCGTCGGCGCGGACCTCTGAGGAGCCTTTGGGGCCTCCGGCGTCGGCTTCGCTCCCGCCGACTTCGCCGCGGGCGTCGTGGACGTCGCCGCTGTCGGCGTCGGCGCCGTGGGCGTCGCGGCCGCGGCCGGCGGCTCGTGCCGTTGCTGCCGTTGCTGCCGATCGTGACGATCGCTGCGCTCGTGCCGATCGTCGCGATCGTGACGCCCGCGCTGGCGCCCATCGCCCTCGACGAGCGCACGAAGGTCCTCGGGGCCACGCAGGCGCGGGCGCCCGTCGGCGGGCGCACGCGCCCGCTCGGGGCGTGGACCGCGCGCATCGTCGGTGCGCTCGCGCGCGCCGCGCTGTTGCTGCTCGTAGTGCCGTTGCCGGCGATCACGGGTGATCGCGCGGTCGTCGTCGGCGACGGTGCGCCAGCGCGACAGCCGCTCGTCGATCTCGTCGCGCGGGCCCGCTACCGCGTGGTCGACGGGCCCGCGTGCCGTGGGGCGCTGCAGGTCGTGTCGCGCGTGCGCCGGACCAGCCTCGTCACGCCGCGCTGGTGCGCTCGCGTCTTCGGCGTAGAGGGCGAAGCGCGCCTGGCGACCGCGGCCGCGCGGCTCCAGCGCGTCAGCGTCGACGGCGCGGCGTCCGCCGTCGCGGTGACCACCGTCGCGGTGCGCGACGTGGCGGTCGCCGGGCCGAGCCGGCGGGCCACTACCGTTGGCGCCGTCACGTCGCCGGATCCGGCTGTCGGGGCCCGGGCCGCGGCCGCGGTGGGGTGCCTCGTCGTCGCGCCGGCGCCAGTCCTTGCGGCCGGGCGCCGCCCCGCGCGCCTCGTCGTCTGCAAGGGCACGCCGCCCCTGCGCGCCGGGAGCAGCGTGGGGGCGCGCGTCGGTGCGCGGCTCCCACGGCGGATCGCGTCGCGGTGCGCGGGCCGGGCCGCGGCCGCGGGCGTCGTCGTCGCGGGGACGCACGAGCGCGATCTGGCGGCGCGCCATGTCGACGCCGGCGACGGCGACGATGAAGCGCGTGCCCATCGTGATGAGCTCGCCGCTGCGCTCGCCGCGCAGCAGCAGGCGGCTCTCGTCGTAGGCGTAGTACTCGGGGCCAAGCTCCGCGATCCGTACCAGGCCCTCGACGAAGAGCTCGGTCAGCCGGACGAACGCGCCGGCCTCGGACACCCCGGTGACGACGGCCTCGTGCGTCTCGCCGACGCGGTCCTTCATCAGCCAGCACGCGTGCAGCGCCTGGATCGAGCGCTCCAGATCGCTGGCCTTGCGCTCGGTCTCTGACGCCGACGCTGCGATGTCCTCGAGCTCGGACACCAGCGCGTCGACGGGCTCGGCGTCCTCGGCGCGGCGCTTCTTTGGCTTCTTCGACGCCTTCTTCGACGCGAGCCGCTCGCGCAGCAGGCGGTGCACGATCAGGTCGGGGTAGCGGCGGATCGGCGACGTGAAGTGCAGGTATGCCGTCGAGCCGAGGCCGTAGTGGCCGACGTTGTCGATGCTATAGCGCGCCTGCTTCATCGAGCGCAGCAGCAGCATGTCGAGGGCCTGCCGAGACGGGTGGTCACCCAGCGCGTTCATCACCGCCATCAACGCCACCGGCTGCGTCGGGTCGTCGAGCAACGGCTTCGGCAGCTGCCGCCCGGTGGCCAGCGCGTACGCCGGCCCGGCGAGGCCGAGGAAGCGCCCGAGCTTCTCCTCGTCGGGCAGCTCGTGGATCCGGTAGACGCACGGCAGCCCGCGCTCGGCGAAGAACCGCGCCGACGCCTCGTTGGCGGCGATCATCAGGTCTTCGATCAGCTTGTGGGCAAAGGCGCGCCGCAGTGGCTTGATGCCCACCGGCTCGCGTCGCGGGTCGAGCTCGATGACGAGCTCGGGCAGCTCGAAGTCGAGGGAGCCGCGCTGCTGCCGGTTCTTGCGGATGCGCAGGGCTGCCTCGCGCAGCAGCCGCAGCGACGTGCGCACCTCGTCGTCGAGCTCGGCGGTCGTCGCCGTCGCCTCTTTCGGCTGCGGCGGCACGACGTAGGGCTCGGTGACGCCGTCCTCCTCGTCGAGGAAGCGCTGCACCAGCGAGTAGGTCAGGCGCGCACGGCTGCGCATCACGCCGAAGTCGAAGCGCTCGCCCGACACCGCGCCGTCTTCGTCGACGACGAGCCGCGCGACGGCGCACAGCCGCGGCACGCGCGGCTTGAGCGAGCACAGGCCGTTGGACAAGGCTTCGGGCAGCATCGGGATCACCCGGCCGGGGTAGTAGATGCTGGTGCTGCGTCGCCGCGCCTCGCGATCCAGCGCGCTGCCGTCGGTGACGTAGTGCGAGACGTCGGCGACGCAGACGACGATGTCGATGGGGCCGCCAGGCCGCTTCTGGCTGGCATAGACGGCGTCGTCGAAGTCCTTGGCCGTCTCGCCGTCGATGGTGACGATGGCAAGGTCGCGCAGGTCGAGACGATCGCGGATGTCGTCGTCGTCGGGGTCGTCGCCGAGGCGCCCGGCGTCGGCCAGCGCCTCGGGGGGGAACGGCCGCACGACGCCGGCGGCGACCACCAGCCGCTCGATCTCGGTGTCGAGCTCGCCACGACGGCCGATGCGGCGCAGCACGCGCCCGGTGGCCGGGTGCATCGCGGTGGGCGGCGACACGATCTGCACCTCGACGACGTCGCCGTCGGCGGCGATGTCGGGATCGGTGCTCGCGGGGCCATCGTCGAGGATCCGCACTGGGCCCGACAGGGTGTTGTCGTCGACCTCGACCCACGCGCTGCGGCCAAAGCGGCGGTCGTGGCTGGTGCGCAGCAGGCCCGTCACCGCCGTGCGCCCGCGGGACACGACGCGGATGATGCTCGCCGTCGGACCGCGCGTCCCGCGCTCGATGCGCGCCAGCACCCGGTCACCGTCCATCGTCGCCTTCAGCTCCGACGGCGCCACGAACGCGTCCTTCAGCGCCTTGTCGTCCGGGATGAACCAGCCGATGCCCGAGGGCTTGCGCTGCACGACCCCCGCGACGCCCCCGGTGTGGCGCGCGGCGCGGTCCTCATTGCCCGGCGACACCGCGGCGCCGATGACGACGAAGCGCTTGCCCTCCAGCTGGGCGACGCGGCCCTGGTGGACCAGCGCCCGCAGGGCATCGCGCACCGGGGCGCGGTCGTCGGCCGACAGGCCAAGCTCGGCGCAAACATCCTTGGCCTTCAGCGGGCGGCCAGCGGCAGACAAGACGGAAAAAACGCGTTCGGGCGCGACAGTCTCAGGCATGTGATTGCCTTATCCACCTTCCCGCTCGGCGACGAAAGGAAAAAGTGCGCATTCGTAAGTTTTAAGCTTCCAATCGCTCGCGGTTTGGTGTTACTCATTGGTCAACATCGGCGCGGGGCATCGCACGGTTTGGCAGGCGGCATCAAGGCCGTCATCGACGAGCGGTGAGACGTGGCCGTCGGCGGCCCCGGTGCTCGCTGGTGCTTTTGCAAAGAACTCCACGTCGTTCGACCGTGATCGAAAGGAAGAAAAAATGGCGAAGGCTGCATCGAAGAAGACAAAGGCCGCTCCGCGTTCAAGCAAGCGTCTTTCGTACAAGGACATCCAGATCGCCTACCTCGCCGACGGCGTCGGCACGGTGGAGCGCCTGATGAAGGAAGGCCGCGCGTCGCGCGCCGCCGTCCGTCGCGCCCTCGACGCGCTCCGTCAGCAGGGCGCCGCCGCAGCGACGCTCGATGACTTCGTGAAGAGCCACCTCGGCCAGGGCCGGCGCGGCCGCTCGGCGCCGCTCGTGGGCACCGACCGCACCTATCGTGCCCAGCAGCTGTCGACGGGCAGCCCGTTCCTGCGGCTGCCGCTCGAGGCTCTCGGCGTGCGCAAGGGTGGCCTGGTGACCGTGCGCTTCGAGCGCGACCGCATCATCGTCTCGAAGACCTGACGCGGGCGCCGGCGGCTGCCGACGTCGACCGGAGCGGGGCACGGGCTGCTCCGCTTTCTCTTGGGCCGCCGGTGGGCGCGGCTCGCTGGACGAGTGGCGCTGCGTGGTGTCGTCTTCAGCGTGCTCCTGCACGCGAGCGCGACCGTGCCCGCGTCCGTAGACCGTGCGGCGTCGGCGTGCGCCGTGCTTGCCGCGCCGACGATCTTCCACGACGTCGATGACGGCTTCGCCGAGAGCGAGCGTGACATCAGCGTCGATGGACTGCGGGTGCGCCTGATCGAAAGCGGCCCGATCGACGGCCCGCGGGTGGTGCTGCTGCATTGCTTCGGCCTGTCGCTGCCGGTCTGGCGCGACCTCATGCCCGCTCCGGCGGCCGAGGGGTTTCGCGTCTCCGCCTACGATCCCCCGGTCACGGCAAGCCGCGCGACCGACACGGCCGCTGCGGATGACACAGCCGTCGCATCTGGCCACCGGCGTCTTTGACTCGCTCGGGTGGCCGCGCGCGCACCTCGTCGGCCATTCGATGGGCGGCGGCACCGCCCTGTCCGTCGCCCCGGACGATCCTGGTCGCGTCGACCGCGTCGTCCTCGCCAGCGCCGTGGGGCTCGATCTGCGGATTTGGATCGATCGTCCGTGGCTGGCGCTCGGCCCCGACGACATGGCGGCGCCGCCGACTGGGCGTGGTCCTTCGGCTACGACCTCGCCGTGCAGCGTCGTCGCCCGCTCGTCGATCGCGTGCGGCGCGAGGTGTTGCCGACGCGGGCCGACCCCGAGGCCGCCCGCGCTGCGGACCGCTTCACCACCATCGCCGATGACATCGTCGTCGTCGTTCGCACGCCTGACCTTTTACGCCTGCGAGGCCGGACGCTCGTGCTCACGGGCGCACATGACCGGCTCGTCGATCCCGAACATGCCCGCCGCCGGCATGCGGGCATCCCGTCGTCGACGCTGCTTGTCTACGACCAGCTCGGCCACCTGCCCGGGCTGGAGGACGGCGCGCGGCTCCCGGCCGACGTCGTGGAATTCCTGCGCGCACCTGGAGGCTGGTTGCCTCCCCGGGCGCGGCGCCTGCTGCACGTCACGCAGCGCCGACGGGCACGCGGATCGGTCGCCGGGGCAGGGTGACCTGAACCGTCGGCCCGGCTGGTCCGCTGCGCGCGCGGAGCGCGCCCCCGGATCGCTCCAAGAGGAGCCGGGCGCGCGCCAGCGCCCAGCTGCCGTCCGGGCCGCGCCCGCCGCCGCCGCCGAGGTCCGACGCAGCTGGTGCCTCGAGCAACGCGGCGCCATCGACGCCGTCGGTGAGCTCGATCGACACGCTCTGCGCGCTGGTGCGCAAAACGATCACGACGGGGTGCGTGCCGCCCGGTCGCAGGGCGCTGTCGAGGACAGCGGCCAACGCCTCGGCAAGCTCGCCGGGATCGCCTTCGACGTCGGCCTCGGGGTCCGTGGCGACTACCTCGACGACCACGCGGCCCTCGCCGGTGGGACGGCTGCGCTGCAGGCGGTCGATAGCGGCCTCGAGCAGCCGGCGCGCCGGGCTGCGCGCCACGACGCGGGCGCGACCGGCCCCCCGCAGCGCAGCATCGGCGAGCACGGGCACCATCGCTCCGAGCGCGCGGGGGTCGAGCGGCGCGGCCGAGGCCGCGCCGTCGACGATGCGTCGCCGTGACGAGGCCCTGGCCGGCCAGATCGCCCGCCCGAGGGCCGCGGCGGTAAGCACCGCGGCGGCGGCCCCGGGCAGCGCGGCCGCCGGGACGACGACGACGGCGAAGAGCGTGCCGAGCAGCGCGACCGCCAGATCGCGCCGGTCGGGCGGGGCGCGGCCCGCCCGTGACGCCGTGGCCCATGCCGCCGCCGCGCCCAGGGCCAGCGCCCACGACGTCGTTGCGCCGCTGGCGACTGCCGGCGCCGGCGCGAGCATCGTCAGCAGGGCGGCGCCGAGCAGCAGCGCCGCGGCGACCAGCTCGGCGCCAGCCTGCGAGCGCGCGGTCGCCGCCATTGCCCCTCGTCGTCGCCGCCACGCATCGCGCAGCAAGGCGAAGGCGGTGAGGACCACCGCGACGTCAGCGACCAGCGCCTCCACCCCACCGCGCGTCCATCGCAGCAGCAGCGAGGCCTGGGTGACGACGCCGAGCACCAAGAGCCCAGCGCTCGCCGCCGAGACGAGGCGCTCCGTCCGCCGATCGCTGGCGTCGACGCGCAGGAGCAGGGCGAGGAACGGCCCGGCGGCCGACGCGAGCAGCGCCCGCCCATCGTCCGGGCCGTGGGCGCCGAGCCCGCTGGCAAGCGCGCTGGCGACGCCCACGCAGGCGATCACGACGTGGAACAGCACGAGACCGATCCGCTCGAGGCGATTGACACGCGCGTGGGCAGCGACGACGGCGCCGGCCACCGACGACAACAGCAGGAAGGAGAAGCCGGCGTCCACCGGTCGAAGCATAGCGATCTGGGGATGCCAGGCGCGGGTGGTGGCCAAGCAGGGTGCAGAAAAACGCCGTGCTCCTGCTGCACGCTGCTCGGAGTGTCTCGCTCTCGTCGACAGCGAGAGCGAATTGGGGCTGGCAAGGTCCTCGAGATGGCAGTCGAGGGCCACTTTCAGCAGCCGGCTCGCGCGCAGCCGATGGCGCGTTCGCCTCCGCTCCAGAGATGACGGGGGCGGCGCCGGCCGCTGCGATGAGCGACGGAGCCAACCACCGACACGGCAAACACGTTGTGTCGGGTTGCTCGTTGAAGTCTCTAGAATCTACTGTAAATGAAGGGCTGCGCTTCGGCGGATGAGATATGGGTAATGAAGATCGCGATCAAGACGAGCGCCGCCGCCCGGACGACCACGGGGGCCTGGGCGAAGGCGCCGGCGACGGCGTCGAACGCGCGGTGGGGCAGCAGGTGCCCGGCGACCGCCACACCGAGCAAGGCCAGCACAGCCGGGTTCGCCGCCGGGCCGGGGGACAGCGTCCAGGGGTTCGCCTGCGCGGCAAAGACGGCTCCGGCGCGGGCAAGGTCGGCGGCGCGAAAGACGATCCGCAACTCAGCGACCAGCAGGAACGTGGCCGCCGTCGCGAGCGCAGTCCGCCACGGCGCCGGCGCGCGCCCCCGGCCGACCACCCACCACCAGACCCGCGTCGCACACAGCGCGAGCCCGTGCAGCGCGCCCCAAAGCACGAAGCGGCCATCGGCGCCGTGCCAGGCCCCTGCCACGACCATCGTGAGGAACAGGTTGACCAGCACCCGCGCCCGGCCGGCGCGGTTGCCGCCGAGGGGTACATATAAATAGTCACGCAGCCATGTGTTCAGGGATATGTGCCATCGGCGCCAGAAGTCAAAAAGATTTCGTGCAAGATATGGCTTGTCGAAGTTCTCTTTCAGGGTAAAGCCAAGGAGCGCGGCGGTGCCGATCGCGATGTCTGAGTAGGCCGAGAAGTCGTAGTAGATCTGCAGCGTGTAGCCGACGACGGCCGCGCTGACCTCGAAGCCAGACCACGCCGCGGGGTCGGCGAACACGCGGGCCACGAGGTTGGTTTCGAGGAAGTCGGCGATCACCAGCTTCTTGAATAACCCCACGACGATGCGGGCCAGCGCGCGGCTGGCGGTGGCGTCGTCGCAGCGTGGGGGCTCGTCGACCTGCGGCAGGAAATCCGACGCCCGCACGATGGGGCCGGCGACCACGTGGGGAAAGAACGTCAGGAACACCGCCACGTCGAGCAGTGAGTGTCGCGCCCCCAATTCCCGGCGGTAGACGTCGATGGTGTAGCTGAGCCCCTGGAACACCAGGAACGACAGGCCGACAGGCAGCAGCAGCCCGAGCGGGCGGTACACGAGGGTGACTCCGAGCCTGCCGGCGGCGTCGACCACGACCTGCGCCAGCCAATCGGCGTACTTGAACACGACGAGCGCGCCGACGTTGCCGGCCACCGACAACGCCACCAGCGCCTCGCGGTGGCGAGCCTGCGTCGCCGTTGCGAGCGCGCGCCCGAGGGCCCAGTCGAGCACGGTCAGCGCCAGCAGCACGACCACCGGCGCCGGGTTCCACGCCATGTAGAAGATCAGGCTGGCGACGACGAGGGTGACCTTGCGCAGGATCGCGTGGGGAGCCGCGCGCCAGTAAAGCAGCAGCACCAGCGGCAGGAACAGCAGGAACTGCAGGCTGTGGAAGAGCATCGTCAGCGCCCTCCGGCCGGCGCGCTCGTCGTGGGTGACGGCTGCTCGGGGGCGCCGGCGACGGCGGCGGAGACGGCGTCGTCGAGCTCGGCGCGCCGCGGATCGGACGCGCTCCACGCGTAGGCGGTCAGCAGGTCGTCGACGATGGCGTCGGCGAGCAGCGCGTAGCCCTCGCGCGTGAAGTGGACATGGTCGGTACGGGCGAGGCCGCGTGCGACCCAGCGGCGCATCGATCCGGGCCCCCCCATGACCCCACGCAGCGAGAAGAAGGCGCAGCCGCGCTCAGCGGCCAGCGCGCGTTGCACCCGCTCGACGAGCTCGTGTCGCGGCGCGGGCACCCACGCTCTTCCCCGGCGGTCGAAGCGGTCGCTCGCGCCGACGATCAAGCAATCCGCGCGCGGCGCGGCGTCGAGGATTGTCGACAACGTGGCGTCGAACAGCGAACGGTAGGCGTCCTCGGTCAGCGATGACAGTCCCGCCTCGTTCGTGCCCCAGGCGGTGATCACGAGGTCATAGTCGCGGGCGCGGATCTCGGCGCCGAGGAGATCCTGCCGCCAACGCTGCGCGGTCATGCCGGTGGTTCCCGGTAGCCCGGCGGCGTCGAGCACAATGCCGCGGCGGTCCATCTCCTCGGCCACCGACAGCAGGTGAACCGGCCCCGCGGGCTGACCGTCGTCGCCTTCGCCGTCGTGCGCGACGACGTCCAGCGTCGCGCGCTCGGCGGCGACGGGCACGGTGAGCAGCTGAACGTCGCTGTCGACGCGTCGCGACGACGAGCGCAGCGAGGCCACGCGCACGCCGTCGACCAGAACGTCGGCGTCGCCCATGTCCGGCGTATAGAGCCACGACAGCGACAGCCGCCCCGCAGTGCGGCTGCTGTCGCTCGGACACCCGGTGCAGAAGCCGACGCGGAAGCGCGCTCCCGGGCCGAGGCGGAGCTTGGTGCCCGACATCCCGACGGCGCCACCGCTCGTGACCTCGCGCCCGTCAGCGACGTCGAAGGCGCCGATCACGTCGCGGAAGACCCCCGAGGGGGCCAGCCGCTTGCTCGCCCGCCCGGCGGCGACGTACCCGCGGCCGATCTCGCCGAAGCGCGCCCCCAGCCGCTGACGCATGCGGTCGGTGAGCATCTGCCCCGCCGTGTGCGACGCGCCGAGCTGACCGATGGCGACGCGGTCGACCGCGCCTTGCTCGAGCGCCTGCAGGCGCGCGAAGAACCGCGACAGCGCCCGAGGGCGGCGGCGCGCGTCGTCGTCGCCGTCATCGACGACGCGGTCCTCCTCGGGGAAGGACAGCCCGGAGAACCGCGGGCGCTGCGGGTCGAGCGCCCGACGGCGCGACACCGTCGTCGTCGTCGTCGCGGGCGGCGTGTCGCGCCAGGCGTCGAGCAGCGCGTCCGCCAACAGCGCGCCGAGCACGTCGCCGCCGCGCGCGCGCGGGTGCACGAGGTCGTCGGACACGAGGCCTGCCTGCCGCATGCGCTCGAGCGAGCCGTCGCCGCCCATCGCCGCAAACAGGTCGAAGATCGCGCAGCCGGCGTCGGCGGCGGCACGGCGCTGCGCGGCGACGACGCGGTGCAGCTCCGGGCGCGTGACCAGCACGTCGCTGCCGGTGGTGGTCGTCGCCGAGTCGATGGGGGTGACGACCAGGCAGCCGGCGCGCGGCGCCGCCGCGCGGGCGCGCGCTACGAGCCGCGTGAACTTCTGCGCGACGGAACGCTCGTCGAGCGCGCCCGCGGCCAGCGTGCGGGTCTCGTTGCCGCCGAGCATGAAGACGAACAGCGTCGGATCGCGCGCGGCGAGCTGGTCGCTGAATGTGCTCGCGTCGACGGCCTCGACGAAGCCCCGCACCGACGCCGCCGGGACGCCGATGGTGTCGAGGACGACGCCCGGGGCCTCGCGCTCGAGCGTGACGCCGTAGACTCGCGCGCCCCGCCCGGCCACGAGACGCACGTTCGCGGTGCCCGACGGCACGCGAAACATGTGGCGGCGCGGGCGCGACCGCGCGCCTGACGACGGTGTCGCGATGGTGAGCACGTCGACGCCATCGGCCTGCACGCGCAGCCCGCGCCCAGCGTCGAGCCACCACAGCTCGCCGAGCGTCGCGCCATCGGGGCTCCACGTCGTCGAGTCGCCGTCGAGGGTCGCCTCGTGCAGTGAACCGGTGAGCCCGTGGATGTCGGTTGGGACGTGGTCGGCGTCGAAGGCGAACGTGCGCGCCACCCATCCGTCGGTGCCGCTCCCGGTGCGGACCCGTCGACCGGCCACGCGCGACAGCCGCTCGGGCAGCAGCAGCCCGCGTCCGGCGTCGCCAAACAGCCCCGTCAGGCGCGCGCGAACGACGTCGACGACGTGGTCCGAGGCGATCAACGAGTTGCCGAGCACGACGATCCCCGCGCGAACGTCGCGGTCGCCGCGGGCGAGGGCGTCCAGCGTGACGAACAGCGGATCGAGCGCGGTACGACGACAGACCGCGCCGGTGGCGTCGGCGGCCTCGCTCGACTCCACGCAGGGGTTCACCACCGTGGCGCCCGGCATCTTCAGCCGGGCCTGCAGCGCCCGCAGCGGAGCGTCGTCGGGGAATCGAACGGTGTCGCGATAGGCCGCGCGGTCCACCGGGACACGGGCGTCGACGGGCGCCGGCAGCGGCAGCGCCGACGGCGAACCGGCATCTTCGTGGTCGACGTCGTCCAGCGGCAGCGAGTCGTCCTCTGAGGCGGCGCTGTCGGCGGCGCTGTCGGCGGCGCTGTCGGCGGCGCTGTCGGCGGCGCTGTCGGCGGCGCTGTCGGCGGCGCTGTCGGCGGCGCTGTCGGCGGCGCTGTCGGCGGCGCTGTCGGCGGCGATCGTCACGTTCTGCTCGTGCTCGCCCAGCGTGACGCGGGGCCGCGCCCACACGCCCGCCCACAGCGCCGCGCGGCTCGTCGGGGTGGTGGCGTCGACGGGGCGCAGCGCGTCGGGGACGCCGGGCGCGCTCGACAGCAGCGCCGCGCCAAGGAAGAACAGGGCGAGGGTCGCCGCCGTCCGCTGCAGCCCGGTCTGGGGCGGCGGCCGGCCGGCGTCTTCGGCGGCGATCGGCTCGGGGAGCGGGGGAGACACCACGGACCGCATCCGAGCGGAACGCGCTCGCTGGCTCAAGCCCCCAGCGCCGTCGCCGCGCCGAGGAGCCCGCGTCGGGCCCCGGGCGCGGTGGCGTGCTGCGGGTGCGGTTGTCGCTCGCCGGCGGCTTCGCTACCCGACGCGCTCATGAGCGCACGCACCTTCAAGGTCACGTTCCTGCCGTCGAACCGCACCGTCGACGTCAAGGAGGGCCACAGCGTCCTCGACGGGGCGCTGGCCCATGGCGTCGCCCTCGACCACGCCTGCGGCGGCGTCTGCGGCTGCTCGACGTGTCACGTGATCGTCCGCCAGGGCTTCGCGACCCTCGAGCCGGCCAGCGACCGCGAGGAGGACATGCTCGACAACGCGCCGTTCCTGCAGCCGACGTCGCGCCTTGGCTGTCAGGTCGCCGTCCACGCCGACCTTGTCGTCGAGATCCCGCCGATGAACCGGAACCTGGTCAGCGAAGGCAACCACTGACGCGCAAGCCAGCCAACGTCGTCGCCGCGCCGGCGTCGGTGGTCGCGCTTCAGCGCGACGCGCGACCCGCCTTGCCAAGCCCCGCCTTCGTCCGCGCCTCGAGAAGCTTCGCCACGCACGCCTCGGGCAGGGGCGTCACGCCGCCTAGCGGCGCGGCCAGCACCACCAGGCGGGCGTAGTGCTCGACCAGCTCCATCCGCAGGTAGGCCTGCTCGAGGTCAGCGCCGACGGTGACGACGCCGTTTCCGGCGAGGAGCACGGCGTCGGCGTCGCCGTCGGTCAGCGCCCGGGCCAGCGCCTGATCCTGCGACGCCGACTTCGGCGGGGCGTAGTCGAGGGTCGGCACGCTCTTGCCGAGCGACACGACCATCTCGGGCAGCGCCGGCACGCCGAGGCTCTTGCGCGCCAGCCCAAGCGCGGTGGCGTGCGCGGGGTGGGCGTGCAGCACAGCGCCCACATCGGGGCGGGCCTTGAAGCACGCGGCGTGCAGGTGCCACTCGCCAAACAGCTTGTGGCGGCCCGACAGGACCTTGCCCTCGACGTCGACGGTGATCACGTCGCCGGCGTCGACGAGCCGCTTCGACGTCGCCGTCGGCGTCGCGTAGCAGCGACGACCGTCGCTGGCGCGCAGCGACGCGTTGCCGTCGTGGTTCGCTACCCAGCCGGACTCATGCAGCCGGCGGGCGAAGGCGGCGACCTCGCGCTGGGCGGGCAGGGTCACGCGCCACCCGCCTTGCGGAGCGCCGGATCCACGTCGACGGCGTCGACGATGCCAACGATCATCGAGCGCACCGGCCAGTCCATCTTGACGGCCTGATCGACGGGCTTGCCCTGATCACGGCCGACGATCTGCCGCACGCCGCTGCCCTCGCGCAGCACGAGTACGCGGTCGCCGACGCCGGCCTGGGCGCGGTCGATGGCGAGGATCGTGGGGCCCACGGGGCGCAGGTTCTCGTCGAGGGGCTGCACGGCCAGCAGCTTCTCGCCGTCGTAGGCAGGGTGCTTGACGGTCATGACAACCGTCCCGGTGACATCAGCGAGCAACATCGTCGGACATCGTCGCTGACGTGCCCGCCCGGGGCAAGCGCGGCGCCCGGTCGTCTCCCGGCCCGGCGCGGGCGTCGCCTGCCGGCGGGGGCTTCTACAAGGCGACCTCGTGTTTGCCGTCGTGCCCGGCCTGTGCGCCCTCGCGGTCGGGCCGGTGCTCGGCCCGCTGCTGCGTCGCCACCCCGCGCCCGCCGCGGGCGTCGACGGCTTCGTCGTCGTCACCGTCACCGGCCTCGCCGTCCTGCACGTGCTGCCGGAGTCCGTCGCGCTGGGCGGCGTCGTGGCCCTGCCGGTGGCCGGCGCTCGCCGGCGTGGTCGTCGCCGCGTGGTCGTCGCCGTGCGCGTGTCGCGTGGGGCGCACGTTCGAGGGGCTCTTGCGCCGGCGCGCCGGGCTCGCCGGCGCCGTCGGACTGCTCGTCGCCGCCCCCCACGGCGAGCTCGTGCAGGCGCTGCCGTCGGTGTCGCTGCTTGGTCCGGCGGTGGTCGGGGCGCGGATCACTGGCGCGGTCGTCGTCGCGGTGTCGCGGGTGCCGTCGTGTCCGCCGTCGCCCACGACCGCCCCGGCGTCGCGGCGACGTGGTTGGGCGTCGTCTACCACGTCACGCCGTGGCTGCTGCTCGGGATGGTGCTGGCGGCGTTCCTCGAGCCGCTGTGGACGGCGACCAGCCTCGCCGGCCTGCGCGGTGGCGCGGGTGTCGCCGTGGCGGTGGCGCTCGGGCGCCGCTCTACCTGTGCGCGCCGGCGGCGATGCCGGTGACGGCAGTGCTGCTGCACGAGGGCGCCTCGGCCGGCGCGGTCGTCGCTCTGTTGCTGTCGGCGCCGGCGATGAATGTG
>VGSZ01000048.1 GCA_016874845.1 Deltaproteobacteria bacterium | reverse complement strand
GACCACGGCCGCCTCAGCCTCGTAGCCGTTCGTGATCCATGACTTCGTGCCGTTCAGCACCCAGTGGTCGCCGTCGAGCACCGCCGTTGTCGACGCCGCCCCCGCGTCGGAGCCGTTGCCCGGCTCGGACAGCGCGAAGCAGCCGAGCTTGCTGCCGCTTGCAAAGGGCTCGAGCCACAGCTGCTTCTGCGCCGCCGTCGCGAACTTGCTGACCGGGTCGCAGTAGAGCGAGTTGTTCACGCTCATGACAACGCCCGTCGACGCACAGCCGCGCGAGATCTCCTCCATCGCGATGGCGTAGGCGAGGTTATCGAGGCCGCTGCCCCCGTGCTCCTCGGACACGGCGATGCCGAGGAAGCCCATCTCGGCGAGCTTCCTGACCGGCCCGCGCGGGAACAGGTGCTCGCGGTCGAAGCGCGCGGCGTGGGGGACGAGCTCGTCGTCGGCGAACTTGCGCGCGAGCTTGCGGATCTCCTCGTGGGTCTCGCTGAGCTTGAACATCGTGGTCCTCGGGTCGGGGCTCGTCGGCGACGAGCAGGGGCTTGGGATGCGGGGACGGGGCGGGCGAAGGGCGGGCAGCCGCGCGGACGACGGGGTCAGCGACCGGGGAACGCGGCCTTGCGCTTCTCGAGGAAGGCCGCGACGCCTTCGGCCTTGTCGGCCGTCGAGAACACGACGCCGAAGGCCTGCGCCTCCATCGCGTTGGCGGTGCGCAGGTCGGCGTCGCTGCCCTGGGCGAGCAGGTTCTTCACGAGGCCGACCGCCACAGGGCCCTTGCTGGCGATGGTGGACGCCAGCTTCTTCACCTCTGGCAACAGGTCGGCCTGCGGCACGACACGATTGACCAGACCGACCCGGAGCGCCTCGTCGGCGGGCAGCTGCGCGGCCGAGAAGATGTACTCGGCGGCGCGGGCGCGGCCGACGCGGCGGGCGAGGCGGGCGACGCCGCCGAAGCCAGGGATGATCCCGAGGTTCGCCTCGACCAGACCGAGCTTCGCGTTGTCGCTGGCCCAGATGAAGTCGCAGGCCAGCGCCACCTCGAGCCCGCCGCCGAGGGCGAAGCCGTTGACCGCCGCGATCACCGGCACGGGCAGCGCCGCGATCTGGTCGAGCACCCTGTGGCCGCGGCGCGAGTATGCCGCCGCCTCGGCGGGCGACAGCGCGTTGAACTCGGTGATGTCAGCGCCGGCGACGAACGACTTCTCGCCGGCGCCGGTCAGGATCACGCAGCGCAGCGAGTGGGTGGCGGCGGCGTCGTCGAGGGCGCCCGCGAGCTCGGCGACCGTCGCGCGGTTCAGCGCGTTGAGCGCCTTCGGCCGATGGAAGGTGATCGTGCGGACTCCGTCGGCGTCGTCGACGAGCAGGTTCTCAAAGTTCATGGATCCCGGGGTAGCGTCGTCGACGGGCGACGTCAAAGCGCCTCGGGCGACCCGCGCGTCGCAGGACGAGACACGGCGCGGTCGTGCCGGGGCGGGGGACCCGCCAGAGACGGGCGACAACGCGTTCGGCAACGCGGGCGAACTTTGCTACACCCCGTTCATGCAGCGACGATCGCTTTTGAAGGTCTCGCTCGCCGGCGCCGTGGCCTTGAGCGTCGGCGGCGGCGCCGGCCTCGCGCTCTGGCCCGGTGACACGTCGGTGCGGCCGCAGCGACCGCTGCTGTCGCTGCCCGAGCGCGCGTTCCCGGTGCTCGTCGCCGTCGCCGCGCGGGTGCTGAAGGGCACGACGGCGAACCCCGTCGAGATCGCGCACCGCGTCGACGAGGCGCTGCGCTACGCGACGCCCGAGAGCCGCAGCGACCTCGCCGACGTCTTCGGCCTGCTGGAAAACGGCCTCACCGGCCTGATGCTGCGGGGGCAGCCTCGACCGTTCACGCTGCTCGACGAGCGCGCTCAGGACGAGGCGCTGCTCGCCTGGCGCGACAGCCGCGTCGGCCTGCTGCGCGGCGCCTACCACGCGTTGCGCAAGCTGTGCCTCGCCGCGCACTACGCGACGCCGTCGTCGTGGGCCGAGGTCGGCTACGGCGGCCCGGCCATCCTGAAGCCCGAGCCGCCGCCGCTCGCCGCCGACAAGCCCGTCGTGGTCGACGGGGCCGCCCGTTCCGTGGAAGGCATGCCCGGCTAAGAGCCCGAGGGAAGGGTCGGCTGCGCCTTCGTTGCGGCCGGCGCCACGCGTAGTTGCGAGGTCACCGATGACGACGCTTCCGCCCGGCATCACTGAGGCCCAGACGCTGACCGCCGACGTCGAGGTCGGCTGCGACGTCGCCATCGTCGGCTCCGGCCCTGGCGGCGCCGTCGTCGCCGCGACGCTCGCCCGCGCCGGCCTTTCGGTGGTGGTGCTCGAAGAGGGCGGCGCGTTCACCAAGGCGCGCTTTCGCGGCCGTGAGGACGAGGCGTACCCGCTGCTTTACCAGGACGGTGGCCAGCGGGTGACCAAGGACCTTGGCATCACGCTGCTGCAGGGCAAGGCAATGGGCGGCGGCTCCGTCGTCAACTGGACCACCTGCTTCCGCACCCCCGACCACGTCATCGACCACTGGCGCACGCGTCATGCCGTCGGCGGCTTCGACGGTGCCGCGCTTGCGCCCCACTTTGCGGCGATGGAGCAGCGGCTGTCGATCGCGCCGGTGCCGCTCGAGCTTTTGAACCGCAACAACCGCGCGCTGTACGACGGCTGCAAAAAGCTCGGCTGGGCCGTCGAGCCGACGCAGCGCAACGTCCTCGGCTGCGCCTACAGCGGTCACTGCGGCCACGGGTGTCCGATCGACGCGAAGCAGTCGATGCTCGTCACGCTGCTGCCCGACGCGATGCAGGCTGGCGCCGCCGTCGTGACCCGCTGTCGCGTGCAGCGCGTGGTGTTCGAGGCTGGGCGGGTCACCGCCGTCATCGGGCTCGCGATCGACGCCAGCGGAACTCAGTCTACCGGGGTGACGGTGACGGTGAAGCCGCGCTTCGTCGTCATCGCCGGCGGCGCCATCAACTCGCCGGCGCTGCTCTTGCGGTCGGCGGCGCCCGACCCACATGGGGTGCTCGGGCGCCGCACGTTTCTGCACCCGGTCACCGGCGTCGTCGGCGTCTTCGACGACCGGATCGAGGGATGGCGCGGCGCGCCGCAGTCGGCAGCCAGCCACCAGTTCGCGCAGCGCGGCGACGAGGTCGGGTTCTTCCTCGAGGTCGCCCCGATCCACCCGATGCTGATGGCCACGGCGATGCCGGGCATCGGCACGACCCACCGCGACACGATGGCGCGGGTGGCGCACTTCGCGGCGTTCCTCGCGCTGACCATCGACGGCTTCCACGACGATGTCCCCGGCGGGCGCGTGACGCTGTCGAAGTCGGGGGCGCCGGTGCTCGCCTACCCCATCGCCGAGCGGCAGTGGCGCGCCTTCCGCGACGGCGCCAAGGCGCTCGCCAAGGTGGCCTTCGCCGCCGGCGCGAAAGAGGCCCTGACCGGCCACGACCCGCCGACGTCGATGCGATCCGACGCCGATCTCGCCGCCGTCGACGCCGCCCACTGGGAGGTCGCGCGCGTCGCGTTGTTCTCGGCCCACCAGATGGGCGGCTGCGGCATGAGCGACGACGCGAAGAGCGGCGTCGTTCGCTCCGAGGACCTGCGCCACCACCAGATCGACAACCTGCACGTCGTCGACGGGTCGGTGTTTCCGACCAGCCTCGGCGTCAACCCGCAGCTGAGCATCTACGGCCTCGCCCACCTGATGGCCGAGCGGTTGGTCGCGCGCTGGAAGACCGCGTAGGCCGCGCTACGTCAGCATCGCCGCCTTCAGGCGACCTGGGCGCGCACCGGCGACACCACCGTCGCCGAAGAGTCCGGCGGTGCCTCCGGCGGTACCAGCGACGGCGCGGGTTGTGCGTCGCGGTGCTCGGCGAGCACGACGGAAAACACGCGCGTCGCGGCCTTCCAGAAGCCTACGCGCAGCAGGAAGGCGTTCATCCAGCCGGTGGTGATGCAGTAGTGCGCCTCGTGCGGCCAGGTGTGGTGGATGGCGTGGTGGTCGACGGGCAGGATCCAATGACGTCGCTGCAGCCACGCGACCACAGGGTGCGGCACCGGCTCGTGGGCCCACTTGTGGAACTGGTTCGTGCCGAACGTCGCCAGCGACGCCACGACGACCACCGCGACGAAGAAGAAGCCGACGGCGCGGGTGATGTCGATGGCAAACAGCCCGAGCAGCGGGACGACCGTCACCAGCGAGTTGCTGCCGTTGGTGGGTAGGAACCCGTGCCGCGTGATGTCGATGGGGTCGGTGTGGTGGATGCGGAACGGCTTCACGAACGCCGGCCCGATCACCGGCGTCGTCTCCTCGAGGAAGCGGTCGAAGAAGAAGTGCACGCAGCCGCTCATGAAGTCGGCGAACAGATAGCCGGCGACGAGCGCGCCCACGGTGAGCGCGAGCCCGGCCGTCGTCGACCCGTGCTGCACGCCGACGAGACGCACCGCGTGAATGACGAGCAGGGCCCCCATCGAGACGATCGCCGTACCCTGCATGACCTTCGCGGCGGGGCTCAGGTGCACGGGGGGGGGCTCGGGCAGGTTCGGGGCAAGGGACGTCGACACGGTATTCTCCGGAGTTCTTGAAGCTGGACTCTGCCACGGCGATCGATGGGCGCCAGCCCGTCCCGCCGACAGACCCGGTCTGGTCACGGCCCGGTCACGGACGCCGGCACCGTCGACGAGCGCCTCAGCCGGCCGCAGTCAACGCGAGGCGCTCGGCGTAACGCTCGAGCACCAGTCGCCGCAGGTCGGCGTGCTCGGGGAGCGTCAGCGTCGGGTCCCGCTCGACGATCTCGTCGGCGAAGCGACGCGCCCGCTCGATCAGCGCCGCGTGGCGCACGAGGTCGGAGAATGCCAGCGTCGGCACCCCCGACTGGCGCGTGCCGAGCACGTCACCGGGGCCGCGCAGCTCGAGATCCTTCTCGGCGATGCGGAAGCCGTCGTTGGTCTCTTCGAGGGTGCGCAGCCGCTCGAGCGCGTCCTGTCCGGCGTCGCCGCCCACCAGCAGGCACGTCGACGGCCGCGACGAGCGGCCGACGCGGCCGCGCAGCTGATGCAGCTGGGCGAGCCCGAAGCGCTCGGCGTTCACCACCACCATCAGCGTCGCCTGCGGGACGTCGACGCCGACCTCGACGACGGTGGTGGACACGAGGATGCGCCGGTCGCCGCGCGAGAACGCCGCCATCGCCGCGTCCTTGTCGGCCGCGCCCATCCGCCCGTGCAGCAGCACGACGTCGTCGCCGAAGGAGTGGCGCAGATCCTCGAAGCCGGCGGTGGCGGCCTGCACGTCGAGCTTCTCGCTCTCCTCGATGAGCGGGAAGACGACGAAGACGCGCTCGTCGCGGGCGAGGGTCTGGCGCATCGCCTCGACGGCGGCGCCGAGGTCGGCCACCACGCGGGTCGCCACGGGCGTTCGCCCGGGCGGCAGCTCGTCGAGCACCGAGACCGCGAGGTCGCCATAGACCGTCAGCGTCAGCGACCGCGGGATGGGCGTCGCGGTCATCACGAGCAGGTGCGGCGTTAGCTGCGTCGTCGCGCCATCGTTGCCGGTGACCAGCGGGCCCTTCTTGCGCAGCAGCGCCCGCTGCACGACGCCGAAGCGGTGCTGCTCGTCGACGACGCACAGCCCGACCCGGCAGAACCGCACGCCCTCGGACAAAAGCGCCTGCGTGCCAACGATCACGTCGACGTCGCGGTTGGCGATGCGGCTCTCGAGCAGCGTACGCGCCTTCTTGCCGAGCGAGCCGGTCAGCACCTCGACGCGCAGCCCGGCGGCGAGCCCGATCTTCTTCAAGGTGCGCCCATGCTGCTCGGCGAGGATCTCGGTGGGCGCCATGAACGCCGTCTGGTGCCCGGCGCGGGCGGAGCGCAGCGCGGCCACCGCGGCCACCGCGGTCTTGCCGGCGCCGACGTCACCTTGCAGCAGGCGCGCCATCGGTACGGGGCGCTCGAGGTCGGCGAGGATCTCGCCGCTCGCGCGCCGCTGGGCCCCGGTCAACGAAAACGGCAGCAGGCGCGCAACGGCGTCGGCTTCGCCGTCGGTGCCGCGCAGCGGGGGCGCCGGGTCGGTGCCCTGGGCACGTCGACGCAGCGACAGCGCGGTGCCGAGCACGAAGAGTTCCTCGAACGCGAGGCGCTGGTGGCCCGGCGAGCGTCGTTCGATGAGCGCACGCAGGCCCTCTTCGTCGACGTCGTCGGGCGGTGCGTGGATGCCGGTCAGCGCCTCCGCGAGCGGCACGAGCCCGGTCCTTCCGAGGAGGGTCGTAGGCAAAGGGTCGGGCAGCCCGCGGGCCTTGACCGCGTCGACGGCGAGCGCAGCGACCCGCGCCAGCTCGAGGGGGTGCAGGCCCTGCAGCTCGGGGTAGATGGGCTTCACGCCGCCGAGCGCCTGCGCCGCGTCGCCGTCGTGCACCCGTGGGTGCACGACGGTCGCCCGGCCTCCTTGCTTCTTCACCTCGCCGGCGACGGTGATGACGGCGCCGCGGGCGAGCCGCCGCTCCAGCTCGCCAGCGCGGAAGTGGAAGAACACCAGCCGCAGCTGCCCGCTGCCGTCGTCGAGCACCGCCTCGAAGCGCCGGCCGCGACCGCCGCCGACGACGCCGGCGACCTGCACCGTGCCCGAGACGACGGCGAGCAGGCCGTCCTCGAGCTCGCCGATGCGGCGACAGGTGCGGCGGTCCTCGTAGGTCCGCGGCAGCGTCGACAGCACGTCGCCCAGCGTCATCAGGTTCCGCGCGGCCAACTGTGCGGCCCGCGTCGGCCCGATGCCCTTGAGGCGCGCGACCGGCCATGACCACGCATCGGTGGGCGTCGACGGCGCGGTGACCGACGCGGGCGGTCTGGCGGGGCGCGTCGCCGTGGTCCGCGGCGCCGTGTTCCGCGTCGCCGTGGTCTGCGTGCCCGCGGCAACCGTCATCGTCGCCGTCGCCGACGCCGCCGTCGCCGAGGCCAGCGCGGCCGTGGGGGGCGTCGGTGCGGGGACGACAGCGTCCCCTTTCGACGACGGCGCAGCGGCAGGCTGGCTCGCCGAGAGGGTGCTGAGCACGTCGAGCATCCGTTGTACGCGCGCGCGCTTCAGCGACTCGCTGAGCCGATCGAAGCCGGCGGCGCTGTCGCGCAGCGCGCGGGCGACGGCGTCGCCGACGACGCCCGCGCCGGCCCGGGTCAGCACGCCCTCGACCAGATCCTCGACGCCGGCGAGCCGCGAGACGTGGGCGAAGCCGTCGCGGGCGGCGAAGCGCAGGGCAGGCAGCAGCGGACCGGCCCAGGCCGGCGTCGACGATGGTCTGGGCGGGGCGTCGTCGCGCCCATGCTGCGCGGTCACTTCGCGTGGGTCCGGAGCCATTCGCGCACCTTGAAGTCCGCGTCGTTACCGCCGAGCTCGAGGAAGCGCTCGAGGTGGTAGCGGACCTTCGCGATGTCGTCTTCGCGGTTGAAGATCTTGGCCAGGGTGCGGTGCGGGTCGGGGCTCTTCGGGTCGATCTTCAGGGCCTCGAACAGCACGGTGCGCGCCGGACCGAGCTTGCCCTGTTCGTACAAGCGCCGGCCCTCGGCGGCCTTCTGGCGGGCGCGGGCAAGCTGAGCCGCAAAGGCAGCCTGGGCCGCGCCCTTGCGCTGGGCCTCCTGACGCTGCACGTCGGCGTCGCGCACGGCCTTGCGCAGCTCGGCCGAGGGCGCGTGGTCGGCGACGACGCGCTCGATCTCCAGCACCTTGCCGAGCGCGCCGTCGAGGTCGCCGGCGTCGAACAGCCGCTTGACCTGCACCGCGAGGTCGGCGGCCATCTCAGCGGGGGTGGGTGGCGGCGGGGGCGGCGGCGGCAGCGCTTTCAGCGGCTGCAGGAACGGCCAGCCCGACGACGGCACGTCCACGATCTCGCGGAAGGGCTCGTAGCCGGCGAGCGACAGCTCAATGGTGTGGGCGCCGGTGCGGACGCGCTTCTGCAACGGGCTGGTGCCGATGGGCTCGCCGTCGAGTGTCACCGCGGCGCCGTGGGGCACGGTGTTGACCGTCAAGACGCCGGTGGCGCGCGAGGCGACGAAGACGACCACGATCAGCGCGACCACGGTCAGGACGACCGCAGCGGCGGCCGCCGCCGGTGAGAGCGCGCGACGCGCGACCTTCGTCGCCCGCTTCAGGCCAGTGCGGGTGCCGTCACGCAGCGTCTGGTCGCCGCGCGCAAGGCCGCTGCGGGTCATGCCGCTGCGGGTGCCGGCGCGGGTTGCCTCGCGCGGCGCCATGCCGCTGCGGGTCGTCCCGCCACGTTCGCCGACGTCGTCTCCGCTCTCGTCGCCGGCGTCGCCGCCGTCGTCGCGCGGCTCGTCGACATCATCGCCCGGGCGCTCGTTGCGTACCAGCTGCGACGGCGTGGCCTTCGCCTTCCGGCGGCCGCGCGCCAGGGTCCCGGTGGCGTCGGGGTCGCGTCCGGGCGCCTTCGTCGGTGGCGGCGTCTGCTCGTCGTCGGCGCCGGCGTCGGCGGCATCGTGGGCGCGTCGCGCGACACGGCGCGCCTCGAGGGCCTCGAGGTCGATCATCGCCGTCCGGTCCGACGGCGTCGCCGGTACGACCTCACGCAGCGCCGGGTTTCCCGGCAGCGGCTCGGCTTCGTCGGAGACGTCGTCGTCGGTCACGGAGCCGCAGCATACCGATCGGCGAAAGCGGGTGAAGGGGCGAGCGCGCCCACGCGCACGCGGCGGCCGCGCTTTCGCCTCCCGGCCCATCGTCGCGCTACGATTCGGCCCCGTGACATCCGTAGCAGGCAAGGCCGCGGCGCAGGACCTGGTGGGGCGCACCCTCGCCGGGACCTACACGCTCACACGCGTGCTCGGCGTGGGCGGCATGGGCTCGGTGTTTGAGGGCGTGCACGGCACCACCGGCAAACGGGTGGCCATCAAGGTGCTCGCCGTTCAGATGTCGTGTGACCTAAAGGTCGTCACCCGCTTCCGGCGCGAGGCCATCGCCGCCAGCCGGCTGACCCACGAGAATTGCATCCACGTCCACGACTTCGGCGAGGACGCCGACGGGACCTTCTTCATCGCGATGGAGCTCATCCCCGGGCACGGTCTGGCCGACGAGCTGCGCGTCAGCGGCCCGATGCCAGCCGAGCGCGTCGCGCGCATCGGTGTGCAGCTGCTGAGCGCCCTCGACGCGGCCCACGGCGCCGGCGTGCTGCACCGTGATCTCAAGCCGCAGAACGTCATGCTGATGCAGAAGCCGAACCGGCCGGACATCGTCAAGGTCGTCGACTTCGGCATCGCGAAGCTGACGACGAACGAGCCCGGCGAACAGGCGATGCTCACCGTGCCTGGGACGATCTTCGGCACCCCCGAGTACATGTCGCCCGAGCAGGCTCGCGGCGAGCTCCTCGACGTGCGCAGCGACCTCTACTCTGCCGCCGTCGTGCTGTGGCACATGCTGCTCGGGCGCTCGCCCTTCCGCGGCATCAGCGTCCGCGAGACGCTAATCAAGGTGTTCTCCGAGGAGCCGCCCTCACCGCTGCGTGAGCGGCCCTCCCTGAAGCTGCCGGTGGGCTTCGAGGACGTGCTCCGTCGCGCGCTCGCCAAGGACAAGGAGGCGCGCTGGCCCGATGCGGCGTCGTTCGCCGCCGCCCTCGCGCGGTTCGCCGACGCGCCGGGCCTGTCCTCGCCGGCGCCCCGAGCGTTGCCGGGCCTCCTCGAGGACGGTCGGCCGCCGCCGGAGACGCTGCCGGCGGCGTCTCCGGCGGCGGCGGCGATGTCTGGCGGGGCGTTTGGCGGCTCGTCAACGGGTGTCTCTGGTCCGTCGGCCGGGCTGTCTCCGGGGCTCCCGGCGGGCCCGCCCGCCCGCCGCACGGCCGGGGCCGGCCTCGGCCCCACCGGTACGCTCGTGGCGACGCCGGCAGCGGCCGTTGCCGGACCAGGCTCGTCGCTGGCGGGCACGGCGGTCGCGTCGCTGTCCGCGCTGCTGCCCCTGCGGCCCGAGACCGCGCCGCCCGCCGTCGCTCCCGCAGCGTCCTCGTCGGCGCCCGGCGCATCCGCACGCCCACCGTCGCCTGCGTCGCCAGCGTCGCTGACGCCGACGGCACCCGAGCCGTCGCCCGAGACCTTGCCCGATGTTCCGGTCGCGGCGCCGGTGACGACGCGCTTGGTGACCGTCGAGTCGGTCCAGCGCCACGGGGCGCCGCCGGCGGCGACGCGGTCCGGTCCGGCGGCGACGGCGCGGATGAGCGTCGCGGCGGTCATCCTGCTCGTCTGCGGCCTGGCGCTCGCCGTCGCGCTGGTCCTGCTCGGGCTCGCCGCGCTGCGCCGGCCCGCGGTCAGCGACGCCGGCAAGCCCCCGCCGGCGCCTCTGGCGGCGAGCGCCCCGGTTTCCCCGACGGCCGCAGCGGGCGTGCCCGGCCGGGCCGGCGTCTTGCCCGACGAGTCCCGCCCGGTCGATCCGCTGGCCCGCGATGCGGCGATCGCGCGGGCCCAGCGCGCGGTGGCCGACGGGCGTCAGGCCGTGGCCCGTGAGGAGTTCCTCGTCGCGCTCCACGCCGATCCGACCGCGCCCGCGGCGCTCATCGGCCTCGGCACCCAGGCGATGCAAGAGCAGGACTGGGCGACGGCCCGCGATTGCTTCGCTCGCTTGACCGCCCTCGACGTCAGCTACCGCCGTCAGTTCGGCCCGATGTACGCCCGGGCGCAGAAGCTCGCCCCCCCCTGAAGACCTCGCTCCCTCTGCCGTGGCGACTTCAGTCGTGGCAATCGACCTGCTACGCGCACCCTGCGAGGAGCAGCCATGGCCGGACCGTTCAAGATTGCAGGGACCGTCGAGGCGTGGTGTGGCCGCTGCAAGCTGATGCTGCACCACACCATCGAGACGCTCGAAGGCAACGTTCCGGGGCGCGTGCATTGCAACACGTGTAAGTCGCAGCACGCCTACAAGCCCTACCTCCCCGGCGAGTCGCCGCGCGACGTCAAGCGCCGCGAGCGCGATGGCGAGCGCGGCCCGCGGACCGCGCAGCCGGGGAAGGCGAAGGCGTCGCACTACGACGAGCTGATGCGCGGGCGCGATTCGTCGCTGGCGCAGCCCTACTCGCCGAAGGCCCGTTTCGCCGCCGGCGACGTCGTCAGGCACCCGACCTTCGGTGTCGGCGTGGCGACGGCGCTGAAGGACGCCACGAAAATCGAGATCCTTTTTCCCGACGGGCCGCGCGTGCTGATCCACGGCCGCTGACCCCGTCGACGTCGAGGCCATCGTGTTTGCTGCCCGCTCACTCCTGTCATCCCGTCTCGTCCCGGTGGCCGCCCTGGTGGTCGCCCTCGCCGGTTGCGCCCACCAGACGACGGCTCCGGCGGAGGCGCAGCTCGACGCCGCGCGCGTCGCGTCGCAGGGCGTGGGTGATGCCGCCGTCGCCATCTCCTGGAGCGACGCCGTCGCGGTTGCGTTGCGGGCCGGGGTCACCGTCGATGAAGGTGACACCACTGACGCGGTCAACCGCCTGCGCGCGGCGCAGGCGGCAGCGTTCGGCGCCGACATCGAGCCCATCGCCGCGGCGCGCGCGCGGCTGCTCACCGCGCTCGGCAAGACCAAGGACGCCGACGCCGCCTGGGTCGAGGCGGCGCGCTCGCTGCCGACGCCGGCGAACCTTCAGGGCATGTTCGACGCCGCGAAGCGCACGAAGGATAAGGCGCGCCTGCGGGCGCTCTGCGCCGTGGGTCCCGTCGCGCTTCTGGCGGGGGAGCTCGCGCGCTGGCTCGATCGCTGTGCGCAGGCGGCCGAGCTCGACCAGGCAGTGGCGTCGGCGCTGTGGCTCGCGACCGACCGCGCCCGCCTGCAGAGCGGCACCGACCCCGTCGCCACGACGCCCGTCGATGTCTGTCTGCAACGCTGCCGGCCCGCCATCTATCGCGCGGTGGCAGCGTGCCCGGGCGGCGATGACCAATGCCTGCAACTGGCGTCCCACGCCTTCGACGTCTGCGAGACCAACTGCCGCGAGATGCCGTGACGGCGTCGTTCCGCGATCCTTCTTCGAGCAGGAGCACCCGATGAGCCAGACGAGCACCGAGCAGGGGATCAAGACCATGGGCGTCGTCGGCGCCGGCCAGATGGGCGCGGGCATCGCCCAGGTGGCGGCCGCCGCCGGCTTGAGCGTCGTCGTCACCGACGTCGCTGATGCCGCGCTCGAGCGGGGACGCAAGGCCATCGGCGACAGCCTCGCGCGGCTCGTGAAGAAAGAGGCGTTGACCCAGGCCGCCGCCGACGCGGCGCTGGCGCGCCTCTCGTGGAGCACCGACGCACGCGCCCACGCCGCGTGCGACTTCGTCGTCGAGGCCGCCACCGAGAACGAGGCGTTGAAGAGGAAGATCTTCATCGAACTCGACGGCGTCTGCCGGCCCGAGGTCCTGCTGGCGTCGAACACGTCGTCGATCTCGATCACGCGGCTGGCGGCGGCGACGAAGCGGCCCGAGCGCTTCATCGGCATGCACTTCATGAACCCGGTGCCGCTGATGAAGCTCGTCGAGCTCATCCGTGGGATCGCGACCACCGACGAGACCTACGCGGCGACGAAGGCGCTGGCCGAGCAGCTCGGTAAGACGACGACGGTGTCGAAGGACTACCCGGGGTTCATCGCCAACCGCATCCTGATGCCGATGATCAACGAGGCCTTCTACGCGCTGATGGAAGGGGTGGGCTCCGCCGAGGACATCGACACGACGATGAAGCTCGGCACCAACCAACCCATGGGGCCGCTGACGCTGGCCGACTTCATCGGGCTCGACACGTGCCTCGCGATCCTGCGCGTGCTGCACGACGGCCTCGGCGACAGCAAGTACCGCCCGTGCCCGCTGCTCGTGCAGTACGTCGACGCTGGCTGGCACGGCAAGAAGGCCGGCCGGGGCGTCTATCGCTACGGGTGAGCCGCGGCCCGCGACCACCGTGCGCGCCCGGCGCTGACGCGACAAGACGAAGATGAACGGAACGCCGGCTTCGTCGTCTACGCGGACGACAGCGTCGTGGCTGGCCGGTCTTCGTCGTCGTCAGGCGCCGAGCAGCTTCGCGGCCATCCCCGGGATGATGTTGGCCTGGGCAAGGATCGCGATGGCGCTGCGCGACGCGATCTCGCTGCGGGCGCGATCGGCGGCGACTCTCAGGAAGTCAGCGTCTTCGAGGCGGCTGCGCGACCGCAGCGTGTTGTCGGCGGTGGTGCCCAACTCGCGGATGGTGGCGTCGAGCCGGTTCTGCGTCGCGCCGAGCGACGCCCGCTGGTCGCTGACCCGCTGGAGCGCCGCGTCGATGTCGGTGAGCGCCGTCGATGCGCCGCTGGCGGTGGTGACATCGACGTCAGGGGCGACGACGCCCTCGATGGCGACCCCTACCTCGTCGCCGGCGTTGGCCCCCACCTGAAACCGCGCGCCCTGGAAGGAGCCGTCGAGCAGCTGCTTGCCGTTGAACTCGGTGCTCTCGCCGACGCGGCCGATCTCCTGCTGGAGCTGGGTGATCTCCTTCTGGATCGCCGCCCGATCGCTGGCACCCAGCGTGTCGTTGCCCGCCTGCACGGCGAGGGTGCGGATCCGCTGCAGCGAGTCACCCACGCTGCCGAGCGCGCTGTCGGCGGTCTGCACGAGCGACACGGCGTCGCCGGCGTTGCGGCTGGCCTGCACGAGCCCGTTGAGCTGCGCGGTCATCTGCGAGGCGATCGCCAGCCCCGCGGCGTCGTCGGCAGCCCGGTTGATGCGCAGCCCGGTGGCGAGCTGCTCCATCGACTTCTTGAACTGCGCCTGCGCCTCGTTGGCGCTGCGGGTGGCGGACGTCGCGGTGTTGTTGGAGCGGACCGGGAGGACCATGCCGATAGCCTACCAACCCGTCGCCCGCGCCAACAGCCCCGACATGGATCCCGATGGAACGGGACGCCCGGCCGTATCGAACCCGCGCGTCAGGTGGACTCGCTGGTGTTCCACAGCGACGCGGCGTCGCCGACGTCGATGCCGCCGTACCGGCACACCACGATCCAGCGACGACGACACCCCGCCAGCAAGGCCGGGTGGTCGACCAGCTTGCGCCGCTCGGCGGACAGCACCACGCACCCCTGGGTGCGCAGCCACGCCGCCGCCGACGTCACGCCCTCCTTCTCCCACAACGCCTGCCAGCCGATCTCGTCGTGCCAGGCGTCCCCGGCGAGGAACAGCGCCAGCTCGTGCACCGCGCCCGCCTTCGTGGTCGCGCTGGGGGGACCAGGACGCTCGGGGTCGCGCGCTGCGCTGTCGGCGGCGCCGCCCGCGCTGGCGCCCACGGCGGCGCCGCCCTCGGTGCCCTGGGCCCCGTCGCCCGTCGCGCGACCGGCGGCGGCGGCTCGCTCCTGCTCGGCGGCCACGCGCTCTTTCTCGGCGTTGGCGTCGTCCACGGCGCCGCGCAGTGGGTCCTGGCGACGACGACGGGTCGAGACGTAGTAGACCGCGCCAAAGGCGACGGCGGACAAGGCGACGGCGATCACGCGACGAGGAATGGCCATGGGTCACACGCTAGCAGGCTGCTGAAAAAAGCCCTCACCTGGCGATTCCAGCCGCCTGCTGGATCCAATCCGCTCTCGTCCTCGACGAGCGCGAGAAACGCCTCGCCGGGTGCTGAAGTACGCAAAGCATTTCTCAGCACCCGGCGAGCATCGACGGCCGCGAGCGGCGGGTCGGGGCGGCGCCCACCCGAGGCGCCGGGCACTGGCGTCCCAGACGCACCTTGCTGGCGCGCTTGACGCTGACCGGCCGGGTCGAAACAACCTGTCGCCATGCGAACCTCCGCCCTCGCCCACGTCGCGGTCCTCTTCGCGCTGGCGTCCGCCCGACCGACGCATGCCCAGGCGCTCGACGACGCGCGCTCCGGGCTCGGCCTGCCGCTGACGCAGGCGGCCGCCGTCGACGACGCCGCCGCGATCCTCGTCAACCCCGCCGGCCTCGCGTTCATCGACGGCGTCGAGCTCGCTGCCGGCTGGACGACGCGGGGCACCACGAGCGCCACCCCGGTGCTGTCGCAGGCCGGTGACGCCGCCCTGGTGCTCGGCGGCGGCGGCCTGGCGCTCGGGGGCGACGTCGGGCTGGTCGCCGCCGACGGCAGCGCTGGTCTCCTGCGCACGGCGCTGGCCACCGGCCTGCGCCTCGACGACGCCCTCGCCGTAGGTGTGGCGGTGCACACCCTGCAACGGCCCGTGCCGGGCGCTGACGACACGTCGTGGGACGTCGGCCTGCAACTGCGCCCGGCGCGCGCCGTCGCGCTCGGCGTCGTCGGCGAGCGCCTGGGGCGCAAGGGCGGCGGTCAGGCCGTGCGCGGTGGTGTCAGCTGGCGACCGCTGGGCGAGGTGCTGACCGTCGGCGCCGACGTCCGCGTGGCCCCGGGCTCGTCGGGGGATGCGCCGACGGCGTGGGCGACGGCGACGGTGACGCCGGGCTTGGCGGCGCGTGCGCAGCGGGGAGGGCTCGGTCTCTTCGCCGGCGTCGCCGTCACCAACCTGCAGGCCGTGGCGCCCGGGCCGGTGGCCATCGTCGGCAGCGCCGGCTTGCAGGTCGACCTCGACCACGTCGGGCTCGCGCTGGTGGGCGGTGCCGATGGCATCGTGGGCACGGGCGCCGTGCGCGCGCGGGCGTCGACGGCGACGTGGGCGTCGCTCCTGCCGGCCTCAAGGCGTTGGCTGCATCTCGTGCTCGGCGGCGACGCCGCGCCGGTCGAGCGCCACCGCACGCTGCTCGACGCGCTGCTCGCCGACACACCGTCGTCGACAGCGGTGCTCGCCGCGCTGGATGACGCCGCCGACGACCCGGGCGTCGACGGTCTCGTGCTGCTGCTGCGCGGGATCGACGTCGGCTGGGCCCGCGCCGGCGAGCTGCGCGCGGCGATCGTGCGCCTGCGCAGCCTCGGCAAGAAGGTCGTCGTCCACGTCGACGACGCCGACGACGTCACGGCGTTCATCGCCTCCGCCGCTGACCGCGTGTGGATGTCGCCGTCAGGTTCGTGGGCCGTCGACGGCGTCCGCGCCGAGATGGTCTACGTCGGCGAGGCGCTGCGCCGGCTGGGCTTTGCGGCCGAGGCCGTCGCCGCCGGCCGCTACAAGAGCGCACCGCGGGCCTTCACCCACGACGCGCCGTCGGCCGAAGAACTCGAGGTCGAGGCCGCGCTCCTCGACGGCGTCTACGGCGCGCTTGTGGTGGCCATCGCGCGGGGGCGCGGCCTCGCTGAGGACGACGTGAAGGCCGCCATCGATCTGGGCGGCATGTCGGCGTCCGAAGCGTTGGCGCGCCGCCTCGTGGACGGTTTGCTCTATGCCGACGAGGTGGACGAGCAGGTCGCGGTGCTCGCCGGCCGCGAGGGACAGCGAGTGCTGCTGGAGCGGGGCTGGCTCGCCCCTGAGGTGAAGCAGGTTCGCTGGGAGTCCCCGCCGCAGATTGCGTTCATCCCGGTCACCGGAGAGATCCGCATGGGCAGCTCGCGGGGCGGGCTCTTCGGCGGCAACGGTGCCGGCTCCGACGACGTCGTCGAGGCGCTCCGCGAGGCCGCCGAGGACGACGCGGTGAAGGCCATCGTGCTGCGCATCGACTCGCCGGGCGGCGACGCGCTGGCCTCCGACCTGATGTGGCGCGCCGTGATGCTCGCCCGCGAGAAGAAGCCGGTGGTGGCGTCGATGGGCGACGTCGCGGCGTCGGGCGGGTACTACGTCGCGAGCGCCGCCCACGAGGTGTTCGCCGGCGCCACGACCATCACGGGCAGCATCGGTGTCTTCGGCCTGCTCTTCAACGCCGAGAAGTTCGCCGCCGACAACGGCGTGGGCGTGCACGAAGAGAAGCGTGGCGCCCGACCGGGGCCGACGCTGTTGCGGCCGATGACCGAAGACGAGCGCGCGCGCATCCAGGACAGCGTCAACGCGGTCTACGAGCGCTTCCTCGACGCCGTCGTCGCCGGTCGGACCGAGAAGCGGCTGACGAAGGACGAGCTGCGCGGGATCGCCGAGGGTCGTGTGTGGACAGGCGCCGACGCGCTGTCGCGCAAGCTCGTCGACCGCGAAGGCACGGTCATCGACGCGCTGAAGCTCGCCCGCGAGCGCGCCGGTCTCGGGCTCGACGACGACGTGGCGATCCGCGTGATCACCGGCACCGAGGGCGATCTCTCCGGGCTGGGCGGGGGCGTCCGCGCCCTTGCGCGGGTGCTGGCGACGTCGCTGGGGCTCGACGAGCGCACCGCCACTGCAAAGGTCGTGGAGCAGGTGCTCGTCGGCGACCTGCGCAACGTCGCCCTCGCCATCGACAGCGAGGGCCGGCCACTGGCGCTCGGCCCCGGCTTCACGGTGCGCTGAGCTTCGCGCTCCCCAGAAGCGCGAGCCGCGCGGGGGGCCGCGCGGCTCGCACTCTGGCTCCGTCCGCGAAGCGGCGAAGGTCAGACCTTGTGGCCGATGGCCTTCGCCAGCGTCACGCCCATCTCGGCGGGCGATGGCGCGACGTGGATGCCAGCGGCCTCCATCGCCTTCAGCTTCTCGCTGGCGGTGCCCTTGCCGCCCGAGATGATGGCACCCGCGTGGCCCATGCGACGTCCCGGCGGCGCCGTGCGGCCGGCGATGAAGCCGACGACAGGCTTCTTCATGTTCGCCTTCACCCACTCGGCGGCCTTCTCTTCGGCATCGCCGCCGATCTCGCCGATCATGATCACCGCGTGGGTGTCGGGATCGTCGTTGAAGAGCCGCAGCACGTCGATGAAGTCGGTGCCGGCGACGGGGTCACCGCCGATGCCGACGCACGTCGACTGGCCGATGCCGAGCTTCGTCAGCTGACCGACGGCCTCGTACGTGAGCGTGCCCGACTTGCTGACGACGCCGACGTGGCCGACCTTGTGGATGTGGCCGGGCATGATGCCCATCTTGCACTGACCGGGCGTGATCACGCCGGGGCAGTTGGGGCCGATGAGGCGCGTCTTCGACTGGCTCTCCAGGACGCGCTTGACCTTGACCATGTCGAGCACCGGGATGCCCTCGGTGATCGTGATGACCAGATCGAGCTCGGCGGCGATGCCCTCGAGGATCGCGTCGGCGGCGAACGGTGGGGGCACGTAGATGATGCTGGCGTTGCAGCCCGTGGCCTTCTTCGCGTCGGCAACGGTGTGGAAGACCGGAACCTTCTTGCCCGCATGCTCGCCATCCTTGATCTCCCAATGCGTGCCGCCCTTGCCAGGGGTGACGCCGCCGACGATCTGCGTGCCGTACTCAATCATCTGCTTCGCGTGGAACGAGCCCGCGTCGCCGGTGATCCCTTGAACGATGACCTTGGTGTCCTTGTGGATGAGGATCGACATGGTTTCAGACCTTCGTCGACGTCGACGTGAAAGCGGTGGAGAGGGGGCGCGAGGTGACGGTCGAGACGGGGCGCTGCACGCGAGTGATGTGCTCGAGACCGAGCATGCCCACCGGGGCGTGCGAGCGGTTCAGCTCCCGCGCTGTCGCCGGCAACGTGCGTCCCAGCAAGCGCCCGATCATCCGGATGACCGCGCGGGTGGTGGAGCTGGCCTTCATGCTCAGGCCCCCTTCACGGCGGCTACCGCCTTCTTGGCGCCGTCGAGCATGTCGTCGGCGGCGGTGATCGCGAGGCCGCTGTCGGCGAGGATCTTCTTGCCGAGATCGACGTTGGTGCCCTCGAGGCGCACGACCAGCGGCACCTTCAGGCCCACCTGCTTCGCCGCCGCGACGACGCCGTTGGCGATCACGTCGCACTTGGCGATGCCGCCGAAGATGTTGACGAATACGGCTTTGACCGCCGGATCCTTCAGGATGATCTTGAACGCCGCCGTCACCTTGCGCTCGTCGGCGCCGCCGCCGACATCGAGGAAGTTCGCCGGCTCACCGCCGCAGTGCTTGATGATGTCCATCGTCGCCATGGCGAGGCCGGCGCCGTTCACCATGCAGCCGATGTCGCCGTCGAGAGCGATGTAGCTGAGGTCGAATTCCTTCGCCTCGAGCTCGCGCGGGTCCTCTTCGTTGGGGTCGCGCATGTCGCCGAGCTGCGCCTGGCGGAACATGCCGTTGTCGTCGAAGTTGAACTTCGCATCGAGCGCGACGACATCGCCGTCCTTCGTGATCACGAGCGGGTTGATCTCGGCGAGGCTCGAGTCGGTCTCGACGAAGGCTCGGTACATGTTCTGCAAGAACGACACGGCCTTGCCGACCTGCTTGCCCTCGAGGCCTAGGCCGAACGCAAGGTTGCGCGCCTGGAAGCCGGTCATGCCGACGATGGGGTCGACCCACTCCTTCAGGATCTTCTCGGGGTGCTCTTCGGCGACCTTCTCGATCTCCATGCCGCCCTCGGTGGAGGCCATGAAGCACACGCGGCCGTTGACGCGGTCGACGACGGCGCCGAGGTACAGCTCGCGGGCGATCGCGCAGCCCTGCTCGATGAACAGCTTGTGCACCTTCTGGCCTTGCGGGCCGGTCTGGTGGGTCACGAGCATCATGCCGAGGATCTTCTCGGCGGCGGCGCGGGCGTCGTCGAGGTTCTTCACGACCTTGACGCCGCCGCCCTTGCCGCGGCCGCCGGCGTGGATCTGCGCCTTGACGACGACAGGCCAGCCGAATTTCCGGGCGAGGTCGTCGGCGGCGGCGACCGCCTCCGCCACGGAGTGCGCCACGACGCCCTGAAGGGTCGCGACGTTGAACTTCCGCAGGATCTCCTTGCCCTGATACTCGTGGATCTTCATCGGCTCCTCGCTGCGCGTGCGACGTCGATGACGTCGGAGCGGGTGTGTGTGCGTTCGGGCATTTGCTCCGCGCGTACCTCGGCGAACGACTCGACGAACGGCGCGCGGCTCGCCTCAACCGACGGCGTCCGTACCACCCGCCGCCGTGGCGGCCAACCACGTTCGCCATCATGGCCCACGCGACGCCTTCGCCGCCGAAAGCGTCGATGTCCGTTCGCCCGCTGATCCGCACGCCGTTCCTCACCGCCCTGCTGGGCGTCGTCGTCGTCGCCGGCAGTCAGGCTGGCCAGCTGGACGAGGCCTGCGACGACGCCGTGGACTGCGCCGAGGGGCTGCGCTGCGTCGACCTTGGCGGCGACCAGCGGCTGTGCGCACGCCCGTGCACCGTAGAGAAGCGTCGGGCCGGCTACCCCGAGGGCCTCGCCGACGAGGCGCTGTTCACCGACGGCGGAACGGCGCAGGCCAGCGTCGACGACCCGCAGTGCGCCGACGCGCCCATCGACGTGACGTCGCAGGACGAACCCGAGGCCGCTGCCCAGAAAATCGCCATCAGGTCCAGCGGCGTCGTCGGCGTATGCCGCGTCGCGCCGGCGCTGCTCGCCCACGACGCCGTCGCGCCAGGCTCAGTCGTGGCCGGCTTGCGTGCGCCGTTGTGAGCCCGAAGGGATCCCTCGTGGCGCCGTCGCCCCCCTCGCGCCTGGTGGGGCAGCCGGGCGCCAGCCTGGGGCTCAGCCCGCGCGTCGCGCGCGACGTGAGAGCTGGGCTAGCAGCTCGCGGTACACGTCGGTCTGGTCGTCGTAGGCGACCGCCAGCTGCAGGTGGCCGATGGCGCCGCCGAGGTCGCCGTCGCCGACGTCGTCAAGGGCTACCAGGTACAGCTCGTGCGCGCGGCGCCCGTTGCGCTCGCGCTCGTCAGCGCTGAGCGCCTCGTGTCGGGGGCGCGCCGGCGCCTCGGCGACGACCACGCGCACGGCGTCGGTGGGCATCGCGGGGCGCTTCGTACCGCGCGCCGGCGTGACCTCGTCTTCATCGAGGAAGCCGGCTTCGTCATCGTCAGGAAGAGAAGCGGGGGCTGTCGCTGAGGACGTCAGCGGGTGCGCGTCGCCGGCGGCGAACCCGGCCGCGACGTCGACGTCCTCGATGTCGCACTCGTCGACCTCAACCGCGACGCCGTCGTACAAGACTTCGTCGTCCTCGACGGTCGCTTCGACCGCCGTCGCGCCTGTCGTGGCGGGCATCCGCGGCACGGCGACGCCGCCACCCAGGCCGAGCGCTTCGGCCAGCACGTCGAGGTCGCCGTCGAAGCCGGCGGCGGCGATGTCGGCGTAGGCGTCGAACGGATCGACCTCGCCGGGACCCTCGTCGGACAAAGCGGCGAGCGCGACGGCGGCGGCGGCGCGGTTGCTCCGCTCGGCGATGAACTCGGCGTCGTCGAATTCGTCGACCGAGATCGCGACGTCGATGACGTCTCCCTCGTCGGTGTCCCGAGACGAGAAGGCGCACACCGAGACCCCGTGCTGGGCGAGCGTCTCGACGGTAATGACCTTGGCGGTCAGGTCGACGCTCGTCGCGGCTCCCACGGCGGGCAGGGGGCGCGGCGGGGTCCGCCCGGTGTGGAGGCTGGCCAGACGCCGGAGCTGGGCGCGGATGCCATCGGCACGCAGCGGTTGGCCGGCCCCGGGGCGGGCGGCGTCGAACGGCAGGCGGAGGTCCGGGCGAGTGGGCTCATCGAGCAGCACGCCCGGGGGCGCCGCCAGGGGTTCGAAGGCCGCCAGGGGACGACCCGCGTGCTCTGGCCGGGCGGCGGCGATCGGTGACGGGGGGTCGAGGCGCAACGGCACGAGGGGCTGGGGCGGCAGCGGCGGCAGGCCAAGCGCCTGAAACGCCAGGCCACGCATCCCCCGGGGCGGCGTCGCGCCGGCGGGAAGCACCACGGCGTCGAGGCGGCGCTCGAACGGCACACGCTCCGCGTCCTCGTCGAAGATGACGGGCGGCGGTGTCGGCGCGGGCGTCTCGACCAACCCGGCGGCCATCTGCAGCAACGAGCGGAACGGTTCCGTGCGTGCCAAAGTAACCAACCTCGTGGACCCCGCTATCCGACCGGGGGCTACCCCCGGCCATCGACGGCGACCTGTCGCGAAGAATCGTCTTCGGACCTACATTTCCTACCACGCACCTTCGGGATCTGGCTCGGGCAAAAGCGGGATCGAGTCGATTTTTCCGCCGCCCGATCCGCTGGTAGACACCCGCTGGTGCCGTTTCAGGTCGTCCTTGCGCAGGTCACCGCCCAGCCCGGGGTGCGCGCGGCGGTGTTCTGCGACGGAGAAGGCGAGCGCGTGGCTGCCGCCAACGGCGAGCTCGGCGCCTACGAGGTCGATGTCCTCGGCGCCGCCTTCGCCGCGATCGCCGGCCAGGTCAGCGACGGCCAGGCGCTGCGGGCGCGTCTGGCCGACAGCGTGCTGTGGGTCGCCCCGGTCCAGCTTGGCTACTACGTCGTCGTCGCCTGCGCGCCGGGGGCGGACCACCGCGCGCGCCGAGCCCTCGACGGGGTCGCCGCGGCCTTGCGCGCAGGCATGTGATGGTGCGCTCGGTCGTCGCCGCTGCGCTCGGCGGGGCGTGGATGCTCCTCGGGGCGTGCGCCGCGCCGGACGACGGCGTTGTCGATGCCGGCGGCGTCGGCACCGCGGACGCCGGCGGAGGTGCCGGGCCTCCCCCGCCGCCGGCGCCCCTGGATCCGACCCAGGTCCGCCTCGGCACCGCCGTCGCTGCGACGGCGGATGCTCCCCGCCCGGCACCCGCCGAAATGCCGGCGCCCCCCGAGGGCGTGGTGATGGTCGACCTCGGGCCGGTCGTCGTGGGCGAAGACGGCGCTAGCGGCACGATCCTCGTCGACGTCGACCTGCGGATCCGCGGGCTGACGGTGGTAGTGCTCGGGCAGCCCGATGCGCAGGTGATGCTGACGCGCGCCGAGGCCCCCGACGGCAGCGTCATCGTCGATGACGCGCCCGTCGCTGTCGACGTGCCCGCCCGCGCCCAGGCCACGACTTTGTCGCGGGGCTTTCCGGCCCAGTTCCTGTCCCCGGGGCGGGTCCTTCCGGCGCGGCGGATCGGCGCGTTCCCGGTGCCGTCGACGGCGGACCTGCCGCTGGCCAAGGGGACGTGGGCGTTGCGCGTGGGCCACTTCACCCTCACCTGGGACGAAGCCCAGCGACCGACGCCGACGCCGCTGCCGCTGCCCGTGCGGGTCTGGGTGCTCGTCCGCACGGTGGCGCCGGGCCCCGGGGGGGTGGGGCTCGCGCTGCACTTCACCGGCGCCGGCGGGCTGACCGCCGACGCGGCGGCGCGGTCGCCGGCGTTCCAGGACGCGCTGGCCTTGACCCGCGACGTCTACGGCGGCGTCGGCGTCGACCTCGACGACGTCGTCTACGGCGACGTCGCCGACGGCGCGGCGCTGCGCACGCTGGTGCTCGACGAGCCGACCTGCGACGGCGGCGACCTTGATGAGATCGTGGCGCGCGGGCGGCCGGACCGGCTCAACGTGTTCTTCGTCGACCGCTTCGAGTGCGGCAGCGTCGGGCCGTTCCTGCTCGGCCTGTCGCCGGGCGTCCCGGGCGTGCCGTGGGCCTCAGCGACGCCGAGCGCCGGCGTCGTCGTCGCCGGTGCGTGGCTCACGAACGATCCCGACCGGTTCGCCGTGACCCTCGCCCACGAGATCGGGCACTGGCTCGGACTGTTCCACACGCAGGAGAACGACCGCTTCGGCGCCGCCCTGTACGACAACGTCGCCGACACCGGCGAGGCGCCGGCCGCGCGCGAGAACCTGATGTTCTTCGACGTCAGCCGCATCCGCGATCGCGCCCTGTCGGCTGGCCAGGCCGCCACGCTGCAGCGTGGCGCCGTGGTGTTGCCGTGAGCGCCGGCGTCGTCGCCGCCCTGATCGCGTTGCTGGGGGCCGCGCCGCCGTCGCCCGCGCCCCTCGACGCGCTGCTCGCCGGCCTCGACTCGCCGCCGCCGGTGTGGGGCCCGGCCCTCGCGCCGGACGAGCGGGCCGCGTTGCGAGCGGTGGCGCTCGACGCGACCCAGCCGCTGCTGCGCCGGGCCCGCGCGCTGCGGCTGTTCGCCGCCGGCGCCGCCGCCGACGCCGACGTTGTCGTCGACGGCGACCTGACCGCGCTGCAGGCCGCCGCCACCGGCGAGCTGCGGATCCAGGTTGCGTGGGCCCGCGTCGATCGCGCCGCCCGCGCCGGCCACGTCCTTGCCGTCGCCCTCCCCTTGCTCGCGGAGGACGACCCGGCGCTGCGGACCGTCGGCGCGCTGGCGGCCTGGCGCGAAGGCTCGCCCGCCGCGCGTCGGGCGCTGGCGGCTCGCCTGGGGGTGGAGCACGACGACGACGTCGCGATGCTGCTGCGGGCGCGCCTCGCGCGCCGGCCGCGCCGCGCGTCCTCGACAGCGCCGCCTTCGTCGCCGTCGTCACCTTCGTTACCGGTGGCGCCGTCGCCGTCGCCGCCGGGGGCGGTACGCTGACGCCAGGGATGTCGAAGAGGCGCGCTCCCCGAAAAGCCTGCTACCAGGCAC
>VGSZ01000047.1 GCA_016874845.1 Deltaproteobacteria bacterium | reverse complement strand
CGCCGGTGCAGGTTCATGAGGGCTGTTCTTCGGGGTATGACGTGGGGCATGCTGCAAGCGCGGTCTTGCCTGGGTCATCCGACACGCGCCGGACGCCTCACGCTGGTTCCCGCATGAAGGAGCCCCCATGACCCGCCAAGTGCTCGTTGCCTCAGTTGTTTTCCTGCTCGCTGCTGGTGGCGGCGCGGCGTTCACGCGAACGACCACGCCGGCGAAGGTGACCTTCAAGGCGATCATGAAGCCCGGCGGCGCGTTCGAGGGCACGACGCCCGACCTCGTCGTCAAGGACACCGGCGACAACGTGCGCCTGATCGTCGCGCTGCAGAACCTCGATACCGGCATGTCGCTGCGCAACAAGCACATGAAGGAAAAGTACCTTGAGGCCGACAAGTTCCCCGTGGTCGTGCTCGAGGTAGCCAAGGCCGCGCTCAAGATCCCCGCCGACGGGGCCGCGGCTGAGGGCGACGCCACCGGTGCGTTCACGCTCCACGGCGTCAAGAAGGACGTGAAGCTTTCTTACAAGGGCCGGTGCGACGCCGCCGGCGTCTGCGACGTCGAGGGCAACTTCGACATCAACTTCAACGACTTCGGCGTTCAGGTACCGAGCTACCTGGGCGTGACTGTGAAGCCCGAGACGGCGGTGAGCGCGAAGTTCCAGGTGAAGCGCGACCCGCCGCCGCCCGTCGCGCCTGCACCGCCCGCCCCGCCTGCACCGCCCGCCGCGCCTGCGCCCTGACCCGCGCGCGGGTCGCTGCCCTGCTTCTCCCCGATCCGCGCCCGGCGACGACGGCGGGCGCAGCCCTTGCGGAGCCCCGATGCGCGCCTCGTCCCTGCTTGTCGGCACCACCATCGCCGTCGTCGCCCTCGCTGGCGTCGACGCGTCGGCGTACCCATGGCTCATCAACCACGGCTATGCCAAGTGCGCGGCCTGTCACGTCGATCCGAGCGGCTCGGGGCAGCTCACGCAGTACGGCGCCGCGCTGCAGGACCAGGCGGTGCGCTGGCACGCCGACCCCAAAGAGCTTGAGAACGGCGAGCCGTCGCCGCTGTCGGCGGCTCTGTTCGGGCTGCCGCAGCCTGGGTGGCTGAACGTCTCGGGGAACCTGCGCGGCGGCGGGATGGTCGTGGGCAAGGTCGATGAACCCAGCGCCGCGCGGGCCATCCCGCTGCTGATGGCCACCGACGTGTACGCCACCGTGAACGTCGAGTCGTTCGTCGCCCACGTCGCCGTCGGCTATGGCCTCGCCGGTCGCGCGAAGGCGCTGGTGGGGCCGGCGGCGGTGCTGCTGCTTGGCGACGAGCAGCACGCGCTGGTGTCGCGCGAGCACTGGGTGGGGATGAAGTTCCTCGACGATGCGCTGGTCGTCCGCGCCGGCCGGCTGCCGCTGCCGTTCGGCCTGCGCAACTACGAGCACGTCTCGTGGGTGCGCAGCGCCACGCGCTCCGACGTCAACGTCGGGCAGCAGCACGGCGTGGCCGTCGCCTGGCAGAACGACCTGTTTCGCACCGAGGTGATGGGGATTGCCGGCAACTACCAGCTGCGCCCCGGCGAGTACCGCGAGCGCGGCTACGCCGGGCTGTTCGAGTGGGCGCCGCAGGAGAAGCTCGCGATCGCCGCATCGAGCAAGCTCACGGTCGCCGGCCGCGACCTCGCCACCGGCAAGCCCTCGGCGCTGCGTACCGAAAACGGCCTTTCGGCGCGCTGGTCTCCCGTCGACGGCGTGGCCATCCTCGGTGAGGTCGACGCGCTGGTGGCGAGCCTCGACGGCGCGCTGTCCACCGGCGGCGTAGGCTGGCTGCAGGTAGACCTGCAGCCGGTGCAGGGCGTGCACATCCAGCCCGCCGTCGAGACGCTGTACCGTGGCGATGGCACCGAGGCCGGGCCCGCCGTCGGCGGCTGGCTGTCGGCGTCGTGGTACCCGCTCGTGCACACCGAGCTGCGGCTCGACAACTACGTCCGGCAGGAGTCGCTGAAGGGCGCGTCTACGCCGGCTACGTTCACCTCCTTGCTGCAAGTTCACCTCTACCTCTGAGACTCCCATGCTTCGTCGTGCGCTTCCGCTGCTCCTGCTGCTCGCGCCCGCTGCGCTCGCCAGCAGCAACTACCCTGGCGACCTGCAAAGCCACCTCGACGCCCCGGCGGCGCCGGCGTGCACCCTGTGCCACCAGTCGCCGGGCGGCGGCGATACGGTCGTCACGCCGTTCGGTCTGGCGATGAAGGACGAGGGGCTCACCGGCTTCGGCCAGACGGCGCTGTTGACAGGGGCGCTCGACGCGCTCGAAGCGGCGGCCACCGACAGCGACGGTGACGGCACCGGCGACGTCGATGAGCTGCGCGCGGGCCGCGACCCCAATGTCGACGACGGCGACGGCGGCGGCGGTGGTGGTGGTGATGTCCCGCCGCCGCCCGCGTACGGCTTCGGCTGCGCCGCCGCGCCGGCGTCGTCGACGGCGCTGGGGGCGTCACTGGTGCTGCTGTGGGGCGCGCGGCGTCGTCGACGGCGGTGATGTCGTCGCAGCCCTCGTGGCCGTCGTCGACGACCGACGCGACGCCGTTGACGACGGAGCGCGAATCCGCGATCGGCGCCGCGTGTCCGCAAAGACCGGTGTCCCGACCCACGTCGCCATCATCATGGACGGCAACGGGCGTTGGGCCGAGGAGCGCGGGCTGTCGCGCCTCGAGGGACACAAGCAGGGGGCGGTGACCGTCCGCGAGATCACGACGGCGTGTCGCGAGCGCGGCTTGAAATTCCTGACGCTCTATTCGTTCTCGACCGAGAACTGGTCACGGCCGCCCGACGAGGTCGACGGCCTGATGGATTTGTTGCGCGTCTACCTGCGGGACGAGCTGCCGACGCTGAAGAAGAACGGCGTCCGGCTGGCGACCATCGGCGACATCGAGCGGCTCCCGCTGGTCGTGCGCACCGGTCTCGAGATCACGAAGCAGGCGACGGCGAACGAGACGGGTATGCAGCTGACGCTCGCGCTCAGCTACGGGTCGCGCGACGAGCTGGTGGCGGCGGTGCAGTCCCTCGCGCGCGACGTGAAGACCGGTCGCCTTGACGTCGACGCCATCGACCCGGCGTTGCTCTCTTCGCGGCTACAGACGGCGGGCATCCCCGACCCTGATCTGGTGATCCGCACCAGCGGTGAGCAGCGCATCTCGAACTTCCTGTTGTGGCAGATGGCGTACGCCGAGCTGTGGTTCACCGACGTCGCCTGGCCCGACTTCGGGCGCGGCGAGCTCGACGCGGCGTTCCTTGCGTATGGCAAGCGCCAGCGACGGTTCGGCAAGACCGGGGCCCAGCTGAACTCGGCGTCGACGACGGGGAAGCCGTGAACAACCTCGCGCTGCGCCTGCTGTCGGCGGCGGTGCTGTTGCCGCTCGTGATCATGGCGTGCGTGCTCGGCGGCTGGTGGGTGCGGGGCATGGTGCTCGTCGCCGCGCTGGGTGGTCTGTACGAATTCGGCCGGGTCGTGCTGCGCGACGACCCGCTGGCGCGAGCGCTGCTTGTGGCGGTCGGCGGCGGCGCCACCGTCGCCGCGCTCGTCAGCAACGACGCCATCGTCGCGCTGCTGGCGGTGCAGGCGTCGGTGCTGGTCTTCGGCGCCAACGCCGTGCTGCGCCCGCGCGCCGACGACCTCGGCGCGACCTTCCGTCAGCTGGGCCTGACGGTCTTCGGCATCGTCTACGTCGCCCTCGGTGTGTTCGCGGTCGCCCGCCTGCGCGACATGGGTGACGCGTTCACGGGCACCGCGCAGGGCAGCCTGATCCTCGTCGCCTTCGTCGCGACCTGGGCCAACGACACCTGCGCCTACTTCTCGGGACGGTTCTTCGGCCGGCACAAGATGGCCGGGCCCATCAGCCCCAAGAAGACCTGGGAGGGCTTCGCCGGGGGCTTCGTCGGCACGCCCGCGTTCCTGTTCGCCGGCAAGCTGCTGTTCCCGCTGACGTTCACCCACGTCGGCGCCGTCGACATCCTGTTCGTGTCGGTGGGGGCGTCCTTCCTCGGCCCGATGGGCGACCTCGTCGAAAGCCTCTGGAAGCGCGCCTACGACGTGAAGGACTCGGGGAACCTCATCCCCGGCCACGGCGGCGTCCTCGATCGCATCGACGCGCTGTTCTTCGTCGCGCCGTGGGTGCTTGGGTACTTCCACGCCGTGAAGCCGCTCCTCGGGGGCGCTGCTTCCTGATCGCCTGCGGACGACGCGGGTCGTCCGCTCCGCCGCCCGCCGAGCCGTATGCCGAGTGATGCGTCCGGCGGCACGCCGACTCGACGCCGCCGCGCGCGATTCCCGCCGCCTCCCCCCGCCCAGGCCCTGGAGCAGGTTGCGGATAAGCTTATGTAGTGAACTGCTTAATGTGGGTCGTGCTCCCATCATCCTGATGGCCGATGGGGGCACGCGTTGATCGCTTGGCCCCGATCCGTCGCGGTCGATAGATTTTGGACGATCGTCCAATCCGGAGCCTGATGACCACCGCGGCCGTGCCAGCGCCCCCCGAAGCCCCCGCCGGACGTCCGCGGGAAAAGAACCGCGCGCGTATCCTCGACGCGCTGTTCGCGGTGATGTCGTCGTCGGGCGGCGTGGGGGCGTCGGTCTCGGAGATCGCCGAGGCGGCGGGCGTCGCCCGGGGCGCGCTGCACTATTACTTCGATAGCAAAGACGAGGTCGTGGAGGCGCTGATGCGGCGCCTCGGTGAAGGCTACGTCGCGCGCATGCAGGCGTTCGTCGACCGCGAGGAGCAGCGCGGCCGCGGCGACCGCGTCGTCGGCGCGCTGGCTCGCTGGCACTTCGCGGGCGACGCCGACGAGGCCCTGCGCCTGATGTCGGTGTGGATCGACTTCTGGGGGCAGGCGGCGACGCAGCCAGCCATCGGCGCTGTCGTCTTCGAGGTGCAGGAGCGGGCGCGGGCGCTCTGTACGCGCGCGGTGTTGCTGCAACGACCCGAGTTGGCCGCTTCGTCCGACGCTGCCCGCCGCCTGTTTGGCGCGACGGTCCTGTCCATCGTCGAGGGCGGGCTGCTGCAGTGGCGCATCGCCGCCCGCGGCCCCGCGCCGCTCGACCGCGCCGCGCTGGGCGCATCGCTCGCTTTCGTCGCCCACGAAGCCACCCGCACGTTCCGCCTGTCGGAGGTCCGATGACGTCCCTCGAGTCGCGCCCGCGCCTGAACCATGCATCGCTGTCGGCGCCCCCCGAAGAGCTGTTGGGCTACGCCCCGACGCCCGCCGAGCTGCGGCCCCACAAGCTGTACGAGGTGCAGTTCTGGCGTGAACGCAGCGGCACGTACCTCGACGGCACGACCTTCGGGTACCAGACACCGCCGCTGACGAAGGAGCAGCTGCGCGGCTACCCGTCGACCACGTACCACGCCCTCGTCGGCGCCGTCGCCGGCGGCTTGGCCGGCGAGCGCATCGCGTTCGAGTGCTCGGCGGCGCTGTGCGCCTTCGCGCCCGACGACAACGCGAGGATGTTCCTGGCCACGCAGGTCATCGACGAGGCGCGCCACGTCGAAGTCTTCACCCACCGGCTCAAGAGCCTCGGTCACGACGACACCGAGGGCGCCATGCGCCGGTACGTGAACCCGCGCATGTTCGCCTTTCACGCGCACATGCGCGCCCGCGTCGTCGATACACGCGACTTCGTCGGCGGCGTGATCGGCCAGAACCTCGCTCTCGAAGGGCTCGCCCTGGGCTTCTTCGAGTTCAACGCTGCGCTGCTCGCCGACGTCGACCCGGGCACCGCCGAGATCCTGAAGACCGTGCTGCTCGACGAAAGGCGGCACGTTGGCTTCGGCCTGATGCGCCTGCGCATGCTGCTGGAGAACCAGCCCGAGCGCCGCGCCTACGTGGAAGACACCGTCGGCGAGCTGTCCGACGAGATGATGGCCATCTTCGAAGAGAACGCCGACAACATGGCCTGCCTCGGCGTCGACCCCAGCGAACCGATGAAGAAGGTGCGCGCCTACCACGCGATGCACCTCGACCGCCTCGGCATGGGGGCCTGACCGGCGGTCGCCGACGTGCCCGTGGTCGTCGCGGGCGTCGGGTCACCGCTGGCGCGTGCCGGCCAGGACGTGCGTCACTCGTCGTCGTCGTCGTCGGGATGCAGGATCGGCGCGCGGCCGAACTCTGCGACGAAGGATCCGAACAGCTGCTCGATCGAGGCACGTGCGTCGTCGCCACCGGCACGCACGCGGAACACCAGCGGTCCCTCGCCGCGCGCGCCGGGCTCGAGCAGCTCGTCGCGAAACAGGCGCAGCAGCGCTTCACGCGTCGACCGCGCGGCGTAGAGATAGAAGACCATCGCGCTGCGCCCCCGCGGGTAGACGACGGGCTTGCCGTCGGCCCGCCGCAGCTGCACGGCTCCCGGGGCGTCGGGAGCCTCGCGGCGGACGGCCTCGTCGGACAGCGGCCACCACGGACCAAACGCGGGGTCGACGCCGACGGTCACGAGCGGACCGGTCGGCGCAGAGACGGAGTCGCGACGGCGCCGGGAACGACACAGGCGGGACGGATGCAGGAAGAGCCGACGGCGGCGAAGGCAGCACGGACGGGAGGCATCACGACGTTCCGTCTGGCATGGGAGCGCGGACAGCGGCAGGGGGCAGGCGATCCCGACCGTCAGGAGATGGATGCGGTAGCGTCGGACTCCCGAGCTTTCGCCGACGAGGAACGACGATGTCTGCGCAGTTGATGGGCCTGGTGCGCGAGTTGAAGACGCTGAACGCCCGCAAGAAGGCGGGTGAGACGCTGAGCCCCGACGAGGAGGCCCGTCGAAAGGAACTGAAGACGTTCTTGAAGGCGCAGCTCGAAGGTGCCGGCGGCGACGACGACGCTGCCGCGGCGCCCGCGCGCCCGAGCCCCGCGGCGGCGCCGGTCGCACCGCAGCCACCGGTGTCCGCGCCGCCGGTGACCGCGCCGCCGGTGACCGCGCGGCCGGCGACCGCGCCGCCGGTGACCGCGCCGCCGGTGACCGCGCCGCCGGTGACTGCGCCGCCGGTGGCCGCTGCGCCGGTGACCGCGCCGCCGGTGGCCGCTGCGCCGGTGACCGCGCCGCCGGTGGCCGCTGCGCCGGCGCCCGCTGCGCCGCCGCCCGCTGCGCCGGCGCCCGAGCCGCCGAAGTTCGTCCAGAAGAAGGACGCGTACGCCATCGGCGGGTCAGCCTCGGCGCTGATCGACGCGGCGATGAACTCGGACGCGGTGGCGAAGGTCGACCCGTGGGCCAACCGCAAGGCGCAGGCCAGCGCCGCCGAGGTCGAAGAAGCCGAGGCGCGGGCCGACGCGGCGGTCAAGGCCAACAAGAAGCGAGAGCGCGTCACCGAGCCCGATAGGGTCGAGCAGCAGCTGAGGGAGATCGGCGCTGGCTACACACCGCCTGAGCCCGACCAGCTCGTCTACGAGCAGTACTACGGCGACTACTTCGGCGAGGGCCTGAGCATCGCGCACGCGACCGAGACCGCCGACCTGAAGCCCATCGACCCACGCGAGATCGAGCTGCGCCGCGCCCTCGACGCGACGAGCAGCCCCGCCGCGGGCGCGACGAGCGTGACGCTGCCGCCGGGGCTCGCGTTCCTCGACGACTTCTCGATGCTGTACACCAAGCGGGTCCTGCCGCAGCCCCAGAACGATGTGGTCGACGAGCCCGATGATCCAGGCCTGCTCGTCGGGCGGCGCAAGGTCACCGTCCACATGCTGAACGGCGAGAAGAAGCAGGGCACCATCCGCGCCCTGCGTCGTGGAGAGCTCGGGTTCAAGCTCGAGGTCCCCGGCGCACAGGAAGAGATCGCCATCGCCCAGATCAAGGCAGTGTTCGTGCACATGCAACCGAACGCCACGCCCAAGGGCAGGGCCGGACGGTCGGTCACTGTTCTGTTCCGCGACCAGCGGTCGGTGCAGGGCGACACCGACGACTACGCGCCGGGGCAGCCGGTCTTTACGCTGGTTCCGCCGGCCGGCCGCGGCCAGTTCGAGAAGATCGTCGTCAACGCCGGCGCCGTCGCCCAGGTGTCGTGAGCCCGACGTTCACGGCGGACGGACCTTCAGCCGTACGACCCCGTCGCGACAGCCGAGGTGCAGCTCGTCGCCGACGAGCGCGTGCTCGCCGGGGATCGTGCGCGCGTCATCGACGTCGATGGCATCGATGACGCGCAGCCTGACTCCCGCGGCGTGGGCGACGAGCTGGTTCCAGCGCCCCACGCCGCGCGCGAAGTGGAACACGCGCCGCGCGGGCAGGGCGCCATCGACGACGAGGTCTTCGGCGACAGGGCGTGGCGCCCGCGTCGCTGCGGTGTGCTCCTGCGGTACGCCTGCCACGCCACGCGCGACATCGTCGACGCCGTCACCCACCGCGGCGCGGGCGACGGCGGCGAGCTTGTCGACCAGATCCTCGCCGGCCACGCCGAGGGGGATCGGGACCGGGACCCGGCGCAGCACGGCGCCGTCGTCCTCGCCGGGGGCGATGCGGTGGACCGTCAGGCCACCCTGCTCGACCCCGTCCTTGAACATCCAGAACAGCGGCGCCGGGCCGCGATAGGCCGGCAGCAGCGACGGGTGCAGGTTGACGGCGCCGAGGGGCACCGACGCCAGCAGCGCCGGGCGGAGCAGCTGGTTGAAGAACGCGACGACGATCAGCTCGACGCGCTCCTTGCGCAGCAAGGCCTGCATCGCTGGCGTAGAGGCATCACCACAGAGCCACGCCGGGATGTCGCGGTCAGCGGCCAGTGCGAGCGGGTTCACCCGCGCGGCGTCGTCGTGCAAGCCGAGCAATCGCCGCATCGCGAGGTCGAAGCCCCGGTGGCGCCGCAGCACCGGATCGCGCCGCGACGAGAGAGGTCCTACCGGCCGGACCACGAGGCGGACGTCGTGCCCGGCGGCCAGCAGCGCCTCGAGGGGCGCCACCGAGAAGACGCTCTCCATGCAGAAGAAGGCGATGCGCAGACCCATGGGCAACCCCGACAGGGAAACCCGCGCGGCAGGCGCGGTCAACGCGGCCGCAGCCTGTCGAGTGTCAGCGCGCGCGCGGCATCGCCCGCGCCTTCGGCGGAGACGCCGGGTGGGGGCCGCGCGCGTGGTTGGAGTGCGCGTCGTGGTGGCCGTCGAGCCCGGGTGCCGGGCGGGCGTCCGGGCGGGCATCCAGCTGGGCGTGCAGCTCCCACGCGCGAGGATCGGGGCCGCGCACGGTGGCCCGCAGCGGTGGGCGTTGCCCGACGACGGGGGGCCGCGCCGGCTCCCCGCGCCCGGCTCGATCCGCCGCGCCGGCTTCGGGGACATCGTCGCCGGAGACGTCGCCGGGCGGCCGTGGAGGCGGCTCTTCGTCGTCAGCGAGGGCGCCCTGCGACGGCGCGCGCGCGAGCACGGCGCCGAAGCGCTCCGCAGGCGGGGACCGCCACGCGCGCTCCCGCCGACCGGCTTCCTGCGCGATCTGCTCGAGGCGCTCGGGGTCGTTGGCCATGCCTGTCCCGATGATCTGGCGTGGCTCGACGCGGCGATGGTCTGCGCCCATGGCGCGACGCTACCAGGTCGCGCCACCGTCGGCCCGTCCGGGGCGCCGGACGCCCCGGACGGGCCGGCGGGACGACCGTGCGGACATCCCCGGCGGCGTCTCATTGCTCGACGCTCGCCCGCGAACCGGAGAGCGCGTGATAACCGATTCGCGATGAGGCCTCGTGTGCACGTCGCGTCCACAACCGCCCCCGCCGCGGCGGTCGTTGTCTTCGCGCTGGTGGTGACTTGCATCGCGCCCGGCGTCGCCCGCGGTCAGGCAGCGCCCGACGAGATCGATCTCGATGCCCCCGACGTGGGCGCCGCGCCCGGCGGCAAAACCGCCGTCCCGCGCGGTCGCCCGGCCCTCGACAAAACGCCCCCGCCCGCGGCGGGCTCGCCGGCGTCCACGGGGGGCCCGACGAGCGCCTCCGCTTCGCCTGACACGCCCGCCGCTCCGCCCGCCGTCCCCCCGCCGACTGTCTCCCCGCCCGACGCGGTCGGCGACGACCAACGAGCGTCCAACTTCGCCGTGCGCCCGTGGAGCCCTCGCGAGCTGCGGGCCGCCGCCGATGTCCACTTCGCCGCCGTCGCGCGTGGCGACCGCACCGAGGCGACGCGGACCCTGTCGACGCTCGAGCGCGCGCTCGTCGAGGCCGGGGTCCACGGACTCGAGGGCGGCCCGCAGGCGCCCGCGATCGCCGCCGCCCTCGCCCGCGAGGCCGCCGCCCTGGTCGTGGCCGGCGACGACCAGGCCGCGCGCGCTGTCGTCGACCTCGCGAGCCGAGCCGCTCCCGACGACGTCGGGGTCGCCGCCCGCGTCGCGTACGTACGCGCCCGCCTTGAGGGGGTCCGCGGCGCCGACGCGTTCGTCGACGTCCTGCAGCGCATCGCGGGCGAGCCCGTGCGCGTCGCTGACGTCGTCGTGCGTCTGGGCTGCCTCTTCGGGGGCGCGGTGCTCGCGCTGCTGGCGGTGTGGACGCTGCTGGTCGCCGTACCGGCGCTGCGTCTGCTCGGCTTCGACCTGTGGATCGCCCTGCCGCGCGGCAGCCACCGCCTGCAAGGCCTCGCGCTGGTGGCGGTCGTCGCCGCGGCGCCTGCCGTCCTCGGCGCCGGCGTCGTCGTCGTCGCGCTCTGGTGGCTGACTCTGGCCTACCCCTATCTGGTTCGGCGCGTCCGTGTGCTCGTGGTGTTGACTGCCCTCGCGGTCGCGGCGCTGCCGCTGGTCATCGAGGGGGTCGCGCGCGCCATCGCCGTCGCCGGCGGCGACGCGGCGGTGATCGCGGCCGCGCTCTACGACGTCGAGGCCGACGACGCGCGCGCGGCGCTGCGCGCGCGCGCGGCCCGCGGCCAGGTCCTGCCGCCGATCGCCGAGGCCGCCCTCGCCACCGCGGCCCTTCGCGAGGGGCGCATCGACGAATCCGTCGATCGCTGGCGGGCGCTGGTGCAGCGCACGCCCGAGCCGGGGTGGGCGCACGGTGGCTTCGGAGTGGCGCTGGCCGCGGCCGGCCGTGACGACGTCGCCATCGCCGAGCTGAACCTCGCCACGCAGCGCGCGGGGCGCGAGGCTACCGTGGCCTCCGCCGCAGCGTTCGACGCGGCGGTGATGCACCAGCAGGCGGGCCGCAGCGACAGTGCACAGGCGACGCTGCGGGCGGTGGTCGGCCGCGGCGGCACGGCAATGGCGAAGATGCGTCGCGCGACGTTCCGCGATCCCGACGAGGTCGTGCACCACAACCGCGCCTTCGTCGAGGTGCTCCCCCCCCGCCGCGCGCTGCGCGCGCTGCTCGTGCCGGCGACGCCCACGAGCGACGCCGTGGCGCTGGCGCTCGGCCGTCCGCTGTGGGGCATGCGCCTGCGTGGCGCTCCGCTTGCTGCTGCGCTGGCCGGCGTTGTCGTCGTCTGGCTCGTCATGGGCGTCGTCGGCCGGCGGGTGCGCTGGGCGCGCGCCTGCGTCCGCTGTGGGGCACCGGCGAGCCGGCGCGTCGACCCGCCCGAGGCCGCCGAAAACACCTGCAGCGCCTGCTTTCAGGCGTTCTCGCCCCGGCGCGGGCGCAGCGATGCAACCGCACGGGTACGCCAGGAGCGCGCGATCCTGCGGCGCGGGCGCGTGCGGGCGGCGACGGTGCTCGTGGCGACGCTGCTGCTGCCCGGCGCGGGGCATGTCTTCCACGGCGCCGTCGTCCGCGGCGCGCTGCTCGTCGTCCTTACCGTCGTCCTTGGGGGGGCCAGCCTGCTGCTCGGCGGCGCGTGGCCGGCGTCGACACCCCTCGGACCGTGGCCCGCGTGGGTCCTCGCGTCGATGCCGGCCCTCGTGCTGGCGTTCGTCGTGGTCGGCGTGATCCGCGCTGCCGTCGAGCGGGCCGACGACGAGCGCAACGGGCTGACCGCCGCCGCCGGGGGTCGTTCATGAGCCTGCAGGGAACCCTCGGCGACTTCGGGGTCGCCGACCTCCTCCAGCTTATCGGGTCGCAGGCAAAGACCGGCGCGCTGTTGGTCAAGGGGCCGTCGGCGGCGATGCGCGTTGCCTTCGTCGAAGGCAACGTCGTCGCTGCCCACCGCGTCGAGGCGGGCGCCATCGACCCCGTCGCGTCTGGCCTGCTGCGCGCCGGCCTGTTGACCCATGCGCAGCTGGCCAGAGCGCTGGACGTCCAGCAACACACGATGCGCCGCGCGGCCAACGTGCTCGTCGACGAAGGGACGGTCACGCGGGAGGCGCTCGCCTCGTTCGCCCGGCTGCTCACCACCGAGAGCGTCTGCGCGCTGCAGGAATGGAAGACCGGGACCTACGCGTTCAGCGCGCAGCCGGTGCACCCCGGCGAGATCCTGCATGAGCCGCTGCGCACCGACGCGTTGTTGATGGAGGGGTTCCGGCGCGTCGACGAGCTGCCGGCGCTGCGGGAGGTGATCCCATCGTCGTCGGTGTCGTTCGTCATCGTCGGCGAGCTGCCGGCGATGGCCGCGAGCACGACCGGGCCCCTCGAGCTCGATCGCTCGGACCGCTCGCGCGGTCAGCCGGCGCGCCCGCTCGGCGCCGCCGAGCGCCACGTGTTCACCGTCGTCGCCCCGGGCCGCACCGTCGCGGTGATCGCCGAGCGGAGCCTGCTGGGCGAGTTCGAGGCGACGAAGGCGCTCGTCGCGCTCGTGCAGGCCGGCGTGCTCGAGATCGTGGCCGCCCCCGCGGGCGCGGCGGCTACGCCGTCGACCACGGCGCTGTCGCCGCCCTCGACCCGCGCCGTCGTCCTCGCCAGCCTCAGCCAGCTGCTGGCCAGCGCGCTGACGTCCCTTTTGATCGCGGCGCTGGTCGGCGGGCTCGTGCGCGCCTCCAACCGCGTGGTCGCCCTCGACGCCGCCAGCGTGCGCGCCGAGGACGCCGGGCGGGAGGCGCTCGCCGTCGTCGCCCGGCACCGGCTCTCGGCAGCGCTGGCCATCGCCCGCGCCGAGAGCGGACGCTATCCGGAGCGGCTCGAGGACCTCGTGGCGGCGGGCCTGCTGACCGATCACGATCTGGCTTTCCCCTTCGCTGCGTCCTGGGCCTATCGTGCGGTCACCGCTGAGGACCGCTACGAGCTGGCGCCGCCGCTTCGGTGACCCGCATGCCGGATCGCCCGCTGCTCAGTGTCGTGCGCGACCCCGGTCTTGGTGCCGGGCCCGCCGACAATCAAATCGCCGACTCGGTCCACGGGGCAGTCCACGGCGCGGCACCGGCGGGTGACGACGGTGGGCTCACGCTCACGCTTGGCGCCGCCGGTGCGGACTCCGCCGACGTCGCCAGCTGGGCCGACACGGCAGCCCTCGTCGACAGCCGCCGCGCACCGCGCGCTGTCCGCGGGCGACTCGTCTCGTCGGCGGCGCGGCTGGCCGTGCTCGTGGGGGTCGCCGCGGTGGGCGCGCTGGCCGTGGGGCCCCGGCTCCTCGACGGCGACCTCCCGGTGGAGGCCGCGCTCATCGGGTCGCCGGCGCGGACGGTCCTGCGCGCCGACCGCGACTATGCGCTCGTCGACGAAGAGGCGACGGAGTCGCAGCGCCGGGCGGCGGCCGACCGGGTCACGCCGCTGTGGGACCTCGACGACGAGCGCGCCCGTCGCGACGCCGGCGTCGTCCAGCGCGCCCTCGTGCGGGTCGCTGTCGCCCTTGAGGCGCAACGCCGAAGCTTCGACTACCCGCCCACACAAGCGCCGCCATCGGTGCGCGTCGCCCTCGAACCGGTGCGGGCCGTCGTCGCCGGCGAGCTCGCCGACGTAGGGCTCGAGGCCCCGCGCGACGACGCATGGCAGGCGTTGCTGGCGATGGCGTGGGCCGCCCCGGGCAGCATCGACGCGCTGGCGACGACGCTGTCGACCGAGCTGGCGCGGCCGATCGTGTCGTCAGGGCAGCGGGGCCTGCTGCCGTCGGGGGCGGTCACCGTCCGCGGCATCGGCGGGGTGGCGCTCGGCGCCGGCCGCGACGAAAGGGTCGTGCCGGCGACCGATCTGCTCGACGAGGTGGCGGCCCGCGCCGCCGCGCAGGCCGCCGTGCTCGCGGCGTTGGCGGCAGCGACGTCGGCGTCGGCGGCCGCGACGGCCGCCGACGCGGTCGCCGGGTGGGCCGCGCTGCTGCCGCGGCCGAACCTCACGTGGAACGCCGCCGAGACCGAGTCCCGTCGACGCGCGGCGCGGGCATCGACGCCGGTGGCGGTCGTGCGCGCCCAGCGCGGCGAAATCGTGCTTCGGCCCGGCGAGCCGATCGTGGCGCGCCACGTGCTGCTCGCGCGAGCCATGGACGCGCAGCAGGGCGAGCGCCTGCGTCGGCGGGCGACGCTGGGCACCGCCACGTTCATCGCCCTCGTCTGTGGCGTCATCTACCTCTTCGGCGCACGGCGCGTCTTTCAGCGGCGCCTGCGCACGCGCGACGTCGTCTTCCTCGGCGGGCTGGTCGCCGTGCAGCTCGCGCTGCTCGCCGTGGCCGACGCCCTCGCGCCGGTCGTCGCCGCGCGGGTGCCCGGCGCCACCACCGCCGTCGTCGCCTTCGCGGTGCCCATCGCCTTCGGTCCGATGTGCGCGCGGGTGACCTTGCCGCCCGATGTCGCGCTGCTGCTGGCACTGGCGAGTGCGCTGCTCGGCGGCGTGGTCGTCGAGGCGGGCATGGCCTGGGCGGTGGTCGCGGCCTTGTCGTCGATGACCGGCGCCGCCCTCGTGATGCGCGGCCCGCGGCGCTGGACGATCCTGCTCGCCGGCATCGGCGCCGGCGCTGTCGGTGTGGCCACGGCGCTGACCGTCGAACTGTTCCGCGGTGCGTTGGCCGGCGCCGAACTCGTCGCGCTGCTGGCGGCGACGGCGTGCGGCGGCGTGCTGGCCGGTGGACTGGCGATGGTCGGCGTGCCGCTCGTCGAGCGAGCCTTCGGCTACATCACCGACGGGCGCCTGTACCGGCTCGCCGACCTGAACCATCCGCTGCTGAAGGACCTGATCGTGCACGCACCGGGCACCTGGCACCACAGCGTCCGCACCGCGGTGCTCGCCGAGCGCGCCGCCGCTGTCGTCGGCGGCGCGAGCCCGCTGCTCGCCCGCGTGATGGCGCTGTACCACGACGCCGGCAATATCGCGCAGCCTGGCGCGGCCCACGACAGCGACGCCGCCCACGCCCACCTTCCGCCGCACGAGCGCGCCGCGCTGCGGCGCGCCCACGTCGACGAGGGCCTCGCGTTGGCGCGGCGGCACGGGATCCCCGAGGCCGTCGCCGCCGTCATCCGCGAGCACCACGCCGACGTGGTGATGGAGCCCCTGCTGGCGCTGGCCCGCGCGCAGGCCGCCGCCGACGACGCTGTCGACGAGCGCGTGTTTCGTTTCGCCGGTACGGCGCCGCGATCCCGCGAGGCGGCGCTCGTGATGCTCGCCGATCAGATCGAAAACACCTCCCGCGCCTTGCACGAGCCGTCGGCGGAGCGGCAGGACGTTGTCGTCGACGCCATCGTCAACCGCGCTCTCGCGCTCGACCTGCTCGCGGCGTGCGACCTGTCACTGCGTGACCTCGGTCGGGCGCGGGCGGCGCTGAAGCAGGCGCTGCGCGACCTTCAGCGCGGCGCACCAGGCGCCGGGCTCGAGCGCCGGACCTCGGAGGGAGCATGAGCATCCGTGTGTTGGGACAACGGCTGTTGCGCGCCGACGCGGCGGCCGCCCTGGACGTCATCCGTGGGGTCTTCCGCGCGGCCCGGTTCAGCCGCGTCGATGTCGGGGTCACTCTGGTGCTCGACGTAGAGATGCGCGCGCTCAACCGCCGTTGGCGTAAGAAAGACAAGACCACCGACGTCCTGTCGTTCTCGTCGTGGGAGGGCGAATTTGTCGTCGGCGACGACCGCTTTCTGGGCGACCTCGTGATCAGCGTCGAGGCCGCCGCGCGGCAGGCGCGCGCCTGCGGTCACGACGTCGTCACCGAGGTAGGCGTGCTGACCTGCCACGGGCTCGTCCACCTCGCCGGGCTCGATCACGAGTGCAGCGCCGACGAGCACGAGCGCCAGCTGATGGTCGAGATGGGCATCCTCGACGCCGCAGGCCTCGACCCGCGCGCCGCCCTCGCCGGCCGGTAAGGCGGCGAGGGCCTCGCGGAGAGCCGCCGGCGACCGGTCCGCCGTGCGCGCGCGAGGCGGGTCAGCTGCGGTAGCGGTCGACGACGGGGTAACGGGCGGCGACGAGCCCGAAGACCACGGCGGCGACGAAGGCGAAGGCGGCGAAGAAGAACATCTGAAACGCCACCACCGACAGCCCCGAAGACGCGATCGCCGTGGTGACCGTGTCGTTCTTCACCGCGGCGTTGGCGAGCAGCACCCACAGGTTGCCGATGGTGACGCTGAGGCTCCAGAAGCTCATCAGCACGCCCTTCATCTTCGGCGGGGCCTGCGAGTAGGCGAACTCGAGGCCCGTCGCCGACACCAGCACCTCGCCGAAGGTCAGGATCGCGTAGGGCAGGACCTGCCAGACAATGCCAAGCGGCGCGCCTGCGTCCATCGCCAGCTGCAGCGCACCGACGACGATCCACGACAGCCCCGAGAACACGATCCCTGCCGTCATCCGCCGCAGCGCCGTCACCGTGACGCCGAGCCGCGCGAGCCCGGGGTAGAGCACGAGGTTGTTGAACGGGATGAGGAGCATCACCAGCAGCGGGTTCAGCGCCTGCATCTGGCTCGGCTGAAACCACGCGGGCTTGGTCATCGCGCCCGCCTGGATCACCCACGTCGACGTCTTCTGGTCGAACAGCGACCAGAACGGCGTGACCAGCGCGAACAGCACGAGCACGCGCAGCACCGAACGGGCGCCGTCAACGTCGTCGTCGGGATGGACGCCACGGGCGCGGTCGAGCTGCAGCCAGGCGCCGACCCCGCCGAAGACCAGCAGCGCGACCAGAGCCATGCACAGTGCCGGCACGACGCCAAGGCTGCCGATGCCCGCGAGGCTGAAGACGGCGACGGCGACGCCGACGAGCACCAGCGCCGCCCCCGCCGAGGGCCCCACGCCGGAGAACAGCGCGGTCTTCAGCACCCGCGAGAACGCGTGCGGGTCGGCCGGCTGGGCCGGCACGATCACGTACTGATCGCGACCCAGCCAGAGCACGACGGTGGCGACGAACATCAACAGGCCGGGCACGCCGAAGGCGACGCTCGGGCCGACGTGCTTGAGCAGCAGCGGGATCGTGAGCGACGCGAAGAAGGACCCGAAGTTGATGATCCAATAGAAGGCGTCGAACACAACCTTCGCCAGGTGCTTGTTCCGCTGGGTGAACTGATCACCGACGAACGAGGAGACGCACGGCTTGATGCCGCCCGAGCCGAGCGCGATGAGCGCGAGGCCGGCGTAGAATCCGGGGCGCCAGCTCTCGAACACGGCGAGGAACGCGTGGCCTGCGCAATAGACGAGGCTCAGCGAGAAGATGGTGTTGTATTTGCCGAGGAAGCGATCCGACAGCCACCCACCCAGCAAGGGAAAGAAGTACACGCCGATGATGAACGTGTGCATCACGTCCTTGGCGGCGGCGGCGCGGTCCACCTCAGCGACGTCGAGCAGCAGGTAGCCGACGAGGAACGTCGTCAGCACGTTGCGCATCCCGTAGAAGCTGAAGCGCTCGCAGCCCTCGTTGCCGATGATGAAGGGGATCTGCGGCGGCATCTTCGACGGGTCGATGTCGGCGGGCGGCGGGTCGGTCATCGCAGGAGCAGCAGTCGTCATTGGGCGCCTCGCAGCAGGAAAGGGCTCGCGGCCATCGTCGTCGACAGCGAACGCGCGCCGCGGCCCGCCGTCGTCGTCGTCGCGGTCTTCGCAGGGAGCGAACTCCGGGTCAGTTGAGGCGCTCGCCCTTCAGCGCGCGAAAGAACCGACTCGCTTTGCCGGGCGCCGCACGGCCGACAACGCCGGCCCGGGCGAGCAGCGCGTCGAAGCCGGCGCGGGCGTCTTCGATGGCGACGCCGGCGGGGATCTCGAACTCGACCTCGTGGTGCACCTGCTCGCCGGGGAAGTGCACGCGGTCGAGCTCGAGCACGCCGTCGAACGCCGCCGCCGTAGCCGTCGCCGGGAAGCGCACCGACAGGCGCGTACGCTCGGTGCTGAAGCCGCCCACGAGCCGCAAGGGGGCCGCGCCGGCGGCCGCGCGCATGCGCGCGACCAGCGCCCGTCGGACGTCGTTGGTGTCGGCCGCGCCCTCGAGCACCTGCAGCGGATCGGCCCGCCCGGCGCGCAGGGCTTCGGCGACTTCGCCGGCGACAACGATCTCCTGCTCGGGGGCGTGGGACAGCGCGCCGTCGGCCGACTTCTGCGACGGGCCCTTGGCGGTCAGATAGCTCGTCGTCATGGACGGCGAACGCTCGCTGCGCAGGCGCAGCACGAAGCGCTGCGCGTCCAGCGCGCGCTCGGCGGTGTCGAGAAACTCGTTGCGTTGCACCGCCGTGAAGGCCGGCGCAGCGCCGGCGGCGACGCACACGCGCATCAACGCCGCGAGGTCGTCGACGCGCAGTTTCAGCTCGATCTCGGTGCCGTGATGGTTCGCCATGGAGACACGCTACCCGCCCGCCGGCAGGGCTCAACCCGGCAGGTGGCGAAGGGTCAGCGTGGCGGCGTGTGGCCGATGTAACGGTCGATCCACGCCAGCACCTCGGCGTGCCAGCGCTGGCTGTTCTGCGGCTTCAGCACCCAGTGGTTCTCGTCGGGGAACCACAGCAGGCGCGCCGGCACGCCCTTGCGGCGCAGCGCGGTGAACGTGCTCATGCCCTGAGTGTCGACGACACGGAAGTCGAGGGCGCCGTGGACGACCAGCGTCGGCGTCTTCCAGTTCTGCACGAAGTCGATGGGGTTGTGCTTCGTGTAGCCGGCAGGCTTCTCCCACGGCACGCCGCCGTGCTCCCACTCGGGGAACCACAGCTCCTCAGTGTCGAAGTACGCCATGCGCTCATCGAGGTTGCCGTCGTGGCAGACCAGCGCCTTGAAGCGATCGGTGTGCCCGTTGATCCAGTTGATCATGAACCCGCCGTAGGACGCGCCGAGCGCGGCAACACGCGAGCCGTCCATCCAGCTGTACTTCTGCAGCGCGGCGTCGAGCCCCTTCATCAGATCTTCGTACGGGGCGCCGCCCCAGTCGCCGTTGATGGCGTCAGTGAACTTCTGGCCGTAGCCGGTGGAGCCGTGGAAGTCGATGAAGACGACGGCGTAGCCGTGGCCGGCGAACGTCTGCGGGTTCCAGCGGTAATGGAAGTGGTCGCCGAAGCTGCCCTGCGGGCCACCGTGGATCAGGAAGGCGACGGGCGCCTTCGACCTGCCTTCGAAGTTCGCCGGCTTCATCGCAAAACCATGCACGGTGTCGCCGTGGGCGCCGATGAAGGTGAACTGCTCGGCCGCGCCCCAGGCGAGCCGCGCGACGCGCGCGTCGTTCAGGTGCGTCAGCGGCTGAACGTCGGTGCCGTCGACGCGCGCGGAGTACACCTCGGCGGGGGACTGCAGCGTGTCCTTCAGGAACGCGAGTCGCTCGCCCAGGACCACCGGCGACTGGTTGGTCCCCTGGCCGACCAGCAGGCGCTCCTTGCCGCTGGCGACGTCGACGGCGAACAAGCCGACGTGGCCGAGGTGGTCCGCCGACGTGAACAGGGTCTTGCCATCGCGGGCCCACACGAGCTCACCGGGCGAGCGGTCCCACGCGTCGGTCAGCACGCGGCGCTCCTTCGACGCCACGTCGAAGAGGATGATGCGGGTCCGGTCGCTCTCGTACTGCGCGCGGGCCATCGACAGGAAGGCGATGGTCTTGCCGTCGGGCGAGAACACAGGCGCGCCGTCCCACCCGGCGTTGTCAGTGGTGAGGTTCACGGGCTTCTGCTTCCCCGTGGACGTCGGGCGCGCGTCGACGACGAAGATGTCGGCGTTGGTCTGCCACGCCGCCTGACGGCCGACGTCCTTGGCCGAGAACACGACGCTCTGGCCGTCGGGGCTCACCGACACCTGCTCCATGCCGCCGAAGGGCGGCTCGGGCGAGTCGACATCGAGCCCCTTCAAGACGTCGACAGGGCGGCCGGGAGCGGCGGGGCTCCAGATGAAGAGGTGGCTGCGCTTGCCGTCCTCCCAGCTGTCCCAGTGGCGGAACAGCAGCTCGTCGTAGGCCTTCGCCTTCACCTTCGACCTCGCCTGCTCCTCGTCCCGGCGCACGGTCTCTTCGAGGGTGCTGGCGTCGGGGTAGGCGTCCATCGCCAGCAGCAGCCGCTGCCCGTCGGGGAACGGCAGGAACCCGGCGACGTCGACGGGCAGCTTCGTGACCTGCTCAGCCTCGCCGCCGGCGAGCGGCATGCGCCACACCTGGCTCGAGCCCGAGCGCGTCGACAGGAACAGCACGAAGCGCCCATCGGGCGAGAAGCGCGGGCTTCCGTCGTTGTCGGGGTGGGTCGTGAAGCGGCGGGCGTCGCCGCCAGCGGCGGGCGCCACCCACACGTCGGTGCGACCGCGGTTGGCCTCGACGTCGGTCTCGCGCACCGTGAACGCGACGAAGGCCCCGTCGGGTGACGCCGTGGGCTCGGAGAGGCGTTGCATCGCCAGCATGTCGTCGACGGTGAGCCCCCGCTTCGTCGGACCGGCATGGGCGCTCGCTGCGACGAGCGAGCCGAGGGCGAGGGCGGCCACGCGGGCCCGCGAGCGGAAGACACGATGCATGGACGAGGGCTACGTCGACGCCCCGAAAAGCGAAACCACGGGCGCCGCGCGACGTGCGGTCAGTCCGCCGCGGGTCGGGTGAGGTCGCGGACCCGGCGCCGCCCCGCGGCGTCGACGAACGAGCGTCCGTTGTCGTCCTTGGATCTCGTGGCCTCATCGGTCACATCGCCGTCGGCGAGCAGCAGGTCGACGACGATGTCGCCCGCTGACAGCCGCACGCGGCGTCGGCGGGCGTCGCGGTCGACCCGGACGTGGTCGGCGTGGCGCAGCAGCGGCGCCAGCGGGCGCAGGCGCTCGACGACGTCGCCGAGCGCGCCGATGTCGATGTCGAGGCCGCGCAGCCGGGCCGCGAGCGCCAGCGTCGGCACGGTGGTCGTCGTCATCGTCATGGTCGTCGTCGTGCCCGGACCGGTGAGCGTCGCGCCGGCCAGCGCGAGCCACGACCGCCACGTCGACGCCGATCGCTCGACGACGCGCTCGTTGCGGATCGTGCCGTCGATGGCGGCGGCGGCGCCCGCCGGGGACAGCACCAGCGTCGTCGCTCGATGATCGCGCAGCCGACGCAAGCCCGGATCGAGATCGGCCGGCAGCCACACCCACGTGGTGCCCCGGGCCTCGTCGGCGGCGGGGCCGAGGCCGCGCCGCGCCAGCTGGACGCGCAGCCAGGCCTGTCCATCGGCGGCGCCGGCCTCGAAGAAGACGGCGTCGTCGTCGACGGTGGCCCAGGCGTCGCGGTCGCCGGTGTCGTCCCCTGCGCCAGCGACGGCCAGGGTGCTGCGCAGCGCGTCCCGCACGACCGCGGTCGCGCCGAGGGTCGTGCGCAGATAGCCCTGCGGGTGGTCGACGCTGGTGGCGAGCCCGAGCAGCGCCCGATCGGCGTCGACGACGACGGCGCTGGCGCCGCGATAGCGCAGCACCTGCGTCACGGTGGCCCCGTGATGCCGCGCGACGCGACGTCGCGAGGATGGTCATGCCGCGCGTGCAGCGCGTGGCGGGCGGCGTCGCCGGTCGGGCCGGGCAGCGCGCCGGCGGCCCGCAGCAGCGGCGTGACGTCAGCATCCTGCCCGGCGCGCACCGCGTCGGCTGTGCCAAGAGCGGTCAGCGCGGCGACGGCGCCCTCGTCGTCGCCGGCGGGGTCGAACAGCGCACCGCGCGCCGCGGTGCACAGCGCCTGGACGTCGCCGAGGGGCGCGGCGCGCGCGATGGCGGCGCGGCGCACGTCGGCGTCGGGCGAGGCCGCGAGCAGCCGGATGACGGCGTGACCGTCGATCGCGTCCGGCTCGCGCTGCTCGACGGCCTGCAGCAGCGCGAGCCCGCCGGCGCGGCTGCGGGGACGCGTGGCGTCGAGCAGCATCAGGGCGTGCCGCCGGGTCGCCGCCGCTGAATCGGAGCCAACGAGCGCGGCGACCAGCGCCGCGACGAGGACGTCGCTGACGTCCTCAAAGGCGATCTCGGCCAGCGCGACGGCTGCGGCAGGCTCCTGACGCAGGGCGCGCGGATCGCCGCGCACGGCGACGACGGCCGCGGCACGGTGGGCGGCGCTCGGTGACGTGGCCAGGCGACGCAGGCGGCCCCAGCCGAGGGTGGCCAGCGGCGACGGCAGGCGCGACAGCAGGGCGGTGACGACGGCGGTGCCCGCCTCGCCGTGCTCGTGCAGCCGCCACGCGGCCTCCCACGTGCAGCGCTCGAGCAGGGCGTCGGCCAGCGGCTGCGCCAGCGGCGCCCACGCGGCGTGGGTGCCCGGCGGCTCGTCGGGCTGGGCAAGCGCGAACAGCAAGCGCTCGGCCAGCGCGGCGCGAAACGCCGCGGACTCGTGTGCCAGCGTGACTGGCGGCGCGGGCAACGCGGCGCGGGCCTCGCGCGGTGTCGTCAGCTGCTGCGTCCATTCTTGCGCCCAGCGCAGCGCGCGCGCCTCATCGTCGGCCGTGGTCATCGCGGAGCCGCCGGGGAGCGACGACGAGGACGACGCGACGGCGACGGCCGGGCGTGCCGGGCCGCCGCCGAAGGTGCGGCGCAGGCGCAGCCATGCCCGCCGGAGCGCGCCATCATGGCCGCCGTGGTCGTCGTCGTCGGGGGCGGGCGGGTCAGCGGACACGGCGGGCGTGCAGCAGCACCGACAGCGTCTTGGCGTCGCACAGCTCGCCGCGGGCGACGAGCGCGTCGACCTCGGACCAGGCGAACCACCGCACGTCGGTGATCAGCTCGTCTTCGTCGCGGGCGACGGGCGCAGGAGCGCAGTCGTAGGCGAGATACAGGTGGATCTTCTCGTCGGTGAAGCCCGGCGCGGTGAAGACGTGACCGACCCCCGTCAAGCGCCCGGCGACGAGCCCGGCCTCCTCGACGAGCTCGCGGCGCGCGCAGTCGTCGGGGTGCTCGCCCGCCCGCAGCGTGCCCGCCGGTGCCTCCCACAGGAAGCCGCCGGCGCAGTGGCGGTACTGGCGGATCAGCGTCACGCGATCGCCGTCCATCGGCAGCACGCACGCGGCGCCGGGGTGCTTCAGCACGTCGAGGGTGGCGCGCACGCCGGACGGCAGCGTGACGTCCTCGGTGCCGATGTCGAGCACCCGGGTGCGCCCGAGGTGCGTGCGGGAGTGGACGATGGCGTCGGACATTCCTTCACCGTCGCCGCGGGGCGGCGCACAGCGCGCGCAGCCCGGCGACGTCGACGACGACGCCGGCGACGGCGTCGCGCGGATTCACAAAGCGGGACAGGGTCATCCCCTGCGCGGGGTCGTACGGCGGCGGCCAAGACGGGAACGGACGCTGCAACGAGCCGTCCTGGCCGCGCATGTGGCTGCGGTCGGTGGAGAACGTGCGCCGCAACGTACCCTCGTCCACGACGCGGAAGCGGAGCAGCAGCGGGTCGTGGGCGGCGCGCGCGTCGATGCGGAAGGCATGGACGAGCCAGGCGTCAAGAGGCCACGCGATGGCGTCGCGATCGTCGAGGTCGACGACCAGCCCATGCTCCGGCAGCAGCGCGACGACGTGGTAGTCCCAGACGAGGGGGTCGACGGCAGCGGCGCGCTGGCCCCACATGGGCACGGCGCCTTCGTCGTTAAGGATGAACATCGCGGCACGCGGCCGCGGGAGCGCGTCGCCGGTCACGAGGTGCCAGACGTTTTCTTCGCAGAAAAAGGGCTGGTGCCGCTGCTCGGCACGCCACGCGTCGTCGAACGGCGCGTGCGGAGCGGGTAGGGGGACCTCGGCAGGTGCGCGCACGACGGGATTCAGTGTAAACGAACCCATGACCTCCCGGCGACCGCTCGGCGACAGCGACGATAGCGAGGCCACCGCGCTCGAGCTGCGTACACCCTCGCCCGCTCCCCCGACGCCGGCGTCGTCGCCCCACGGCGGAGCGCCGTCGACGCGACCGGCCAGGATTCGTGCGCTGCCCGGGGCACCGACGCCCGCATTGGGGCCCGCGTTGGGGCCCGCAGCGCCACCTCGCGGTACGCCGCCGGCGCCCGGTCCCTTGATCGACGACGATGACGACGCCACCGAGTTTCTGTTGGCGCGTCCCGGGAGCCGCCCGTCTCCGCCCGCCGCGCTGCCCGCTGCGCTGCCCGCCGCGCTGCCCGCCGCGCTGCCCGCCGCGCTGCCCGCCGCGCTGCCCGCCGCGCTGCCCGCCGCGCTGCCCGCCGCGC